>DQVI01000117.1 GCA_015661825.1 Novosphingobium capsulatum | reverse complement strand
GCGCCTTCCCCGGATGCGGCGCCTTCCCCGGCTGCGGCGATCGCCCGCGCACTGGCCGATCCTGCGCGCAGCGAGGCCAGCCGCAAGCTCGACGAAAGCCGCGATCCGGCCCATGTGCTGGCCTTCGCCGGGTTCGTGCCCGGTCAGGTCGTGGCCGACTGGGGCGCTGGCGGCGGCTATTATTCCGAACTGATCGCCGATCTGGTGGGGCCGCGCGGGGCGGTCTATGCCCTGTCCGATCCGGCCTATCTCAAGCCCGGCACGCTCGACGTGGTGGCCAGGGCCCATGCCAATGTGCGCCCGCTGGTGGCGCCCGAGGCGGCCATGGCACTGCCTCCGGCGAGCCTTGACGCGATCTTCGCCCATCTCGAATTCCACGATCTCTACGCGCCTGCCACGCGCGGCGGGACCGAGCCTGCGCGCCCTGTCGCGCAGGTTCTGGCCAACTGGTTCGCCGCGCTCAGGCCGGGGGGCATGGTGGTGATCGTCGATCACGTCGGCCTGCCGGGCAATCCGGCGGTCGTGGGCAGCACGGTACACCGGATCGACCCGGCGCAAGTCAAGGCGGACATGGCCGCCGCAGGCTTCGTGCTCGATGGCGAGAGCGACATATTGCGCCGCAGCAATGACGACCACACCACCGTGGTCTTCGCCCCCGGCTTGCGGGGCAAGACCGATCGCTTTGTCCTGCGTTTCCGCCGTCCTGGCTGAGTTACGGGCTGGGATTTGACGAATAATTGCAAAAAACGCAATTTTCCCGCTGTGTTTCGCACTTGCGAGAAGCCGGGGGCAGGCGCATAGAAAAACTGCCTTTCAGGCATCCTCTCCCAAAACTTCCAAAGGCCTGGCTGGCAACAGCCGGGCCCTTTTTTTGTCCTGAATCCGGGCATTTGCGCCCGATGGCCCCGCCCGTTTTGAAACGCGGGCATTTGAAAAGCGAGGACGTGCTTCCTAACTTGGGTCAGACGCGGGCATTCCGCTCGCACGAAGAACCCCCAAGGGCATAGCGAAGCAATGGCAGAGGCAGCAACACTGGGCGATCAGAAGATCGCCCGCTTGCAGGTCGCAGGGTCACGGCAGGAGGAATCCGGCCACGGCATCGCGCGGATCAGCCGCGCGGTCATGGGCCGTCTGGGCGTGGCCGAAGGCGACGTGATCGAGATTATCGGCAAGCGCAGCACCGCCGCGCGGGCCGTGCTCCCCTATCCCGAGGATGAAGGTCTCGAACTGATCCGTCTCGACGGGCTTCAGCGTGCCAATGCCGATGTCGGCTCGGGCGAGCATGTCGAGGTGCGCCGGATCGAATCGCGCCCCGCGCAGCGCGTGGTCTTTGCGCCCGCCCAGCGCGACTTGCGGCTTCAGGGCCCCGCCGCCGCGCTCAAGCGCAACTTTGCCGGGCGCCCGTTGCTGACGGGCGATCTGGTGGCGACTTCGGGCCAGCAGCAGGTCAACCGGGGCGACATGCCCGCGCAACTGCGCCAGATGCTCAATGCGCCGGCCTTCGCGCTCACCCAGATTCGCCTGACCGTTGTTTCGACGACGCCCAAGGGCGTGGTCCACATCGACGAGAACACCGAAGTCGAACTGCGCGCCGAATACGAGGAGCCGCGCTCGAGCCGTGCCGACGTCAATTATGACGACGTGGGTGGCATGGGCGACACCATCCGCCAGTTGCGCGAGATGGTCGAACTGCCGTTGCGCTATCCTGAAATCTTCACCCGGCTGGGGGTCGATCCGCCCAAGGGCGTGCTGCTCCATGGCCCGCCGGGGACCGGCAAGACGCGTCTGGCGCGTGCGGTCGCCAACGAGAGCGACGCCAGCTTCTTCACCATCAACGGCCCCGAGATCATGGGGTCGGCCTATGGCGAGAGCGAAAAGCGCCTGCGCGAGGTCTTCGAGGAGGCCACGCAGAACGCGCCCTCGATCATCTTCATCGATGAAATCGATTCCATCGCGCCCAAGCGCAGCCAGGTGACCGGGGAGGCCGAAAAGCGCCTCGTCGCCCAGTTGCTCACGCTGATGGACGGGTTGCAGAGCCGCTCGAATCTGGTGGTCATCGCCGCGACCAACCGGCCCGACGCGCTCGACGAGGCGCTGCGCCGTCCCGGTCGCTTCGACCGCGAGATCGTCGTGGGCGTGCCCGACGAGCAGGGGCGTCGCGAAATCCTGGGCATCCACACGCGCGGCATGCCCCTGGCCGAAGACATCGACTTGCGCGAACTGGCCCGCACGACTCACGGTTTCGTGGGCGCGGATCTGGCCGCGCTGGCGCGCGAGGCGGCCATCGAGGCCGTGCGCCGGATCATGCCAAGGCTCGATTTCGAGCGGCAGACGATCCCTGTCGAAGTGCTCGACAGCCTGCGCGTGGTGCGCGACGACTTTCTGGAGGCGCTCAAGCGCGTGCAGCCTTCGGCGATGCGCGAGGTGATGGTGCAGGCGCCGACCACCGGCTGGGACGATGTCGGCGGGCTGGACGAGGCACAGGCGAAGTTGCGCGAAGGGGTCGAGCTGCCACTCAAGACGCCCGAGGCGTTTCATCGGCTGGGCATCCGTCCGGCCAAGGGCTTCCTGCTCTATGGCCCGCCCGGAACCGGCAAGACGCTGCTGGCCAAGGCTGTCGCCAAGGAGGCCGAGGCCAACTTCATCGCGATCAAGTCGTCCGACCTGCTCAGCAAGTGGTATGGCGAAAGCGAACAGCAGATCGCCCGCCTGTTTGCGCGCGCGCGGCAGGTGGCCCCTTGCGTGATCTTCATCGACGAGATCGACAGCCTCGTGCCCGCGCGCGGGACCGGGGTGGGCGAGCCGCAAGTGACCGCGCGGGTGGTGAACACCATTCTGGCGGAAATGGACGGGCTGGAAGAGCTGCAATCGGTTGTGCTGATCGGCGCGACCAATCGGCCCACGCTGGTCGATCCGGCGCTGCTGCGCCCCGGCCGGTTCGATGAACTGGTCTATGTCGGCACGCCCAGTCTGGCCGGGCGGGTGCGGATCCTGAAAATCCACACCGGGGCCATGCCGCTGGCGGCGGATGTGGACCTTGAGGACGTGGCGCGGCAGACCGAACGCTTTACCGGCGCCGATCTGGAAGACGTGGTGCGCCGGGCGGGGCTCAACGCCATCCGCCGGGCCGGAGGCGATGTGCAATCGGTTACGGCAGGCGATTTCGCCGAGGCGCTGGCCGATTCGCGCGCGACCGTGACCGAGGAAATGGAAGCCGAATATGGCCGGATGAAGGGCGAGCTGAAGAAGCGTGCCGTCGAACCCGGCCCGGTTGTCGGCTTCCTTGCGCCGGGCATGGTGCAGTCCACGCGCGAGAGCAAGCATCGCTGAACAGGCGGCAGGTTGGCCTTGCGGGGCGGCCTGCTGCCATCATATCGAAGGAGAATGCGCGTGTCCGAACCTGTCAGCGTGACACTCGAAGACCGGGGTGACCAGGGCGCCTTTCGCGCCGTCGTCGAAGGTATGGCCGAGCAGGGCGAACTGACCTGGCGGGAAACCGCGCCCGGCGTGATCGTGGCCGATCATACGCTGGTGCCCAAGGCCATTGGCGGGCGCGGCGTGGCCGGGCTGCTGGTCGATGCCCTGATCGGCGAGGCGCGCGCGCGCGGGTGGAAGATCGTCCCGGCGTGCAGCTATGTCGAAGCGCAGTTCCGCCGCCACCCCGAATGGAGCGACCTGCTCGCCACGGCAGCATAAAAGCAGCCTAAAGGGGGAGCGAATGGTTGCGGCGAGGAAGCGCGGCGACAAACAACCTTTACCGGCTTAGACGCTGCTGTGCGGCAAACCTCCATAGGCGCTGCATTCTTGATAGTAGGTGCCAGCCAAATAACACCCAGAAACACGCGAAAAGAACCACCTGCCACCCGCTTCGCTCCGAGATGGCTAAGACGAAAGCAAGGCAACCAAGCACCGCAAAAGTATATAGTGCTAACGGAGCAGCCAATCCCGCCAACCATGGCCGCCATTGTGCAAGGCTGCTCCCAGCGAAGGCCATCATACCAAAAATAAGCAAAAGTTGGCCATTGGTGCTCGGCCATGGCAAAGTGACCATTTTGTAGCCTCCTATGCCGATACTAAAGAGTGCAGGCAGCAAAACACCCCCGGTAACCTCGCTTAATTCCAGCACGCGGTTATCAACTTGGCTCGACGCCATTTCATGCCCTCCGCCCATGACACGTCTAGGAGGCAGATCACCGTCCTCCATTCGTGTCAACCGGGCGCATGGACTTTGTGCGTTGGCTTGGAGAAAATGTAATGTGCCCGGCACCAGCCTGTGCTCCCCCCGAAGCGCAGGCCGGTGCCGGGCGATCCGGGGCCATGCCCCGGATCAAGCCGGTTCCCGGTCGAGGGCGGTCAATCGGCAAACCAGTGGCGTTCGAACCAGAACGCCAGATTGACCAGACTGATCATCACCGGAACTTCGACGAGCGGCCCGATCACCGCTGCGAAGGCGACCGGCGAGGCGAGGCCAAAGGCCGCCACGGCCACCGCGATGGCCAGCTCGAAATTGTTCGAGGCCGCCGTGAAGGCGAGCGCCGTCGTCCGGGCATAGCCTGCCCCCAGCAGCCGCCCGCCCACGAAGGCGAGCACGAACATCACCACGAAGAAGATCACCAGCGGGATCGCCACGCGCAGCGCGTCGCCCGGCAGCGCGACGATGGCATCGCCCTTGAGGCTGAACATCGCGATGATCGTGAACAGCAGCGCGACCAGCGTGAGCGGGCTGATCGCGGGGACCAGCACGTTTTCATACCAGTCCACGCCCTTGGCCCGGACCATCGCCGTGCGGAACAGGAAGCCCGAGGCGAAAGGAATGCCCAGATAGGTCAGCACCGCGCGGGCGACGAGCGCGAAATCGACATGGGCGACTTGCGCCTGAAGCCCGAACAGCGGCGGCACGACGGCGAGGTAGAACCACGCCATCGGCGCATAGAACACGATCTGGAACAGCGAATTGAACGCGACCAGTCCGGTCACGTATTCGGCGCTGCCGCGCGCGAGCTGGTTCCACACCAGCACCATCGCGATGCACGGGGCGATCCCGATCAGGATCAGGCCGGTCATGTAGGCGGGCTTGTCGGGCAGGGTCAGCGCGGCGAGCGCGAACAGGAAGGCGGGCGCCACCACCCAGGCCAGCACGAACGAGAGCCCCAGCACGCGGGTATCGCGGAAGACCTGGCCGAGCGCCTCGTAGCGCACTTTGGCCAGCGGCGGGAACAGCATGCAGATCAGCCCCACCGCGATGGGGATATTGGTCGCCCCCGAAGACATGGCCGCCAGCGCATGGGGCACGGCGGGGACCATCCGCCCGAGCGCAAGCCCCACGGCCATCGCCGCGAAGATCCAGACGGTCAGGAAACGGTCGAGAAAGGCCAGATGGGGTGAGGATGCGGGCAAGTTGGTACCCATCAGGCGGCTCCTTCCATGGCGCCGATGCGGGCGAGGTGGGCGGACAGTTCGGCGCGGTCCATCGTTTCGAACGGGAGCGCGAGCAGGGCCTGCGCGCGCAGGGTGAGCCAGTCCCAGGTCCGGGCAAAAGCAGCGTCGATTGCGGCATCGCTGCCGGTCACGTCGGCCGGGTCTGGCAGCCCCCAGTGGGCCTTCAGCGGGGCGCCGAGGAAGACCGGGCAGGCCTCGCCAGCGGCATTGCCGCACACGGTGATCGCCAGATCGATGGGCGGCGCACCCGGAACGGTGAATTCGTTCCAGCTCTTGGAGCGGAAGGGGGCGGTGTCGATGCCCTTGGCCGCCAGCAGGCGCAGCGCGCCGGGGTGGGGCACGCCCTTGGGCTTGCTGCCCGCGCTGAAGGCCTCGATGCGCCCGGATCCGAGCTGGCCGAGGATCGCCTCGCCCAGAATCGAGCGGGCCGAATTGCCGGTGCAGAGCACCAGAATGCGGAATGGAGCGGTCATGTCCTGTCTTTCATGCAGGAGGAGTCTGGCGTGCAGGAGGAATCAGGCGTGCAGGCGGGAACCGGGGCGCAGGAAACGCCGCCGCAGCAGTTTTCGGTGAGGAAGCCCATCAGGGCGTTCATCACGGTAAAATCGGCGCTGTAGACAATCGAGCGGCCCTGTCGGCGCGCGACGATCAGGTCGGCGTGGACCAGTTGCGCCAGATGAAAGCTGAGCGAGGAGGCCGCCAGCCCCAGCCGCTGCGCCAGAACGCCTGCGGCCATGCCTTCCGGCCCGGCCTGAACCAGTTGGCGATAGGCGGCCAGTCGATGCTCCTGCGCCAGCGCACCGAGCGCACGCACGACGCGCGCACTTTCTGTGCCTGCCGTGTTTGACGCCGTGTCTGACACTGTATCGGGCGCGGGGCTGCTGGCCATCGCGAATCCTTCCATAGTTCAACAACTGTTGAAATATGGAAGCCGGAAGGCTCGCGCAAGCCATGTGCGCAGATTGTCACAATCCGGGCAAAAAGCGCCCGGTGGCCCGATGGGCTCCTGCCCGAAATGTCAGGGGAGGGGGGAAATGGTGCTGCTGGGGAGGATTGAACTCCCGACCTCAGCCTTACCAAGGATGCGCTCTACCACTGAGCTACAGCAGCACACCATTTCCGCGAAAGCCCGGTTATAAAACCGTTGGGCTTCGTTCCAGCGGCGGGTTGTCGCCGGTGGAGGCGCGCTATTGGCGCCAAGGCTTCGGGATGTCAAGCAGGGTTGCGGACAAAAAGTTCACGCGGCAAAGAACAATCCCCATGAGCCTGTCGAAAACTTTTCCCGCCGCAGCGTCCGATCAGGGGGGCGAGGTAGCGCCTTCCACCGCCAAGGGTGTGGCCAGCCGTGAAGCCAGCGCGGGGGGCAGCCGTGAAGCCAGCCCGGCGGCCAGCCGCGAAGAACGCCTTGCGCAGCGACTGCGCGAGAATCTGCGCCGTCGCAAGGCGCAGGCGCGCGCGCTTTCGGCCACGGAGGGCGCATCGGAGGCGGCGCCCGATGATAAGGGCGATGGGGCCTGATCTGCGCCTGATCTGCCTTTCCAAACGCGCCCCGGCCCGCTAGGGCCCGCCTTCGCGTTCCGTTCCGTGTTTTATCTTGTTTTCCCATCTAGCAACAGGAAGCCTCGATGCCTCGTCTGATCCTGATTCGTCACGGCCAATCGCAGTGGAACCTGGAAAACCGCTTCACCGGCTGGTGGGACGTGGACGTGACCGAAAAGGGCGCGGCCGAGGCCTTTGCCGCCGGCCAGCTGCTCAAGGACAAGGGCGTGCTGCCCACGGTCGCCTTCACCTCGCTCCAGACCCGCGCGATCAAGACGCTGCATCTGGCGCTCGAAGCGGCCGGTCGCCTGTGGATTCCCGAAACCAAGGACTGGCGCTTCAACGAGCGGCACTATGGCGGGCTGACCGGGCTCGACAAGGCTGAGACCGCTGCCAAGCATGGCGACGAGCAGGTCAAGGTGTGGCGCCGCAGCTTCGACATTCCGCCCCCGCCGCTCGACGCGGGCAGCGAGTTCGATCTGGCCTCCGACCCGCGCTATGCCGGGATCCCCGTGCCCGCGACCGAAAGCCTCAAGGACACCATCGCCCGTGCGCTGCCGGCCTATGAAGAGCTGATCGTGCCCGCGCTCAAGGCCGGGGAAACCGTGATCGTCTCGGCCCACGGCAATTCGCTGCGCGCGCTGGTCAAGCACATCTCGGGCATTGCCGACGACGAGATCACCGGCCTCGAAATCCCGACCGGCCAGCCGATCGTCTACGAACTCGACGACAATCTGGCCGAAATCGAGCGCTACTACCTGTCCGAGCGCTGAGCAGCAGGCTTCTCGAAAAGGGGAAACGGGATGAGTGAAAGCCAGACGTCCGGCGCGCCGGTTGCCATCATCATGGGCAGCCAGTCCGACTGGGAAACGATGAAGAACGCCGCCGCCGTGCTCGACAAGCTGGGCGTGGCGCACGACTGTCGCATCGTTTCGGCCCATCGCACGCCCGACCGTCTGGTCGAATTCGCCAAGACCGCCCATGAACAGGGCTTCAAAGTGGTCATCGCCGGGGCAGGGGGCGCGGCCCACCTGCCCGGCATGGTCGCCTCGATGACGCACCTGCCGGTGCTGGGCGTTCCGGTCGAATCCAAGGCGCTCAAGGGCATGGACAGCCTGCTCTCGATCGTCCAGATGCCCGGCGGCATCCCCGTGGGCACGCTGGCCATCGGCGTTCCCGGCGCGATCAATGCGGGCATTCTGGCCGCCTCCATCCTCGCCACGAGCGACGCGGACCTGGCCGGGCGGCTGGTCGCCTTCCGTCAGGCCCAGACCGATTCGGTGGCGCCGTGCCCGCAATGATTGCTCCGGGCGCGGTGATCGGCATTCTGGGCGGCGGGCAGCTCGGGCGGATGATGGCCATGGCCGCGGCCCAGCTTGGCTATAGCGCCCATGTCTATGCCCCCGAACCGCGCGAAAGCTCGGTCGCGGCGCAAGTGAGCGCGGCCTATACGCAGGGCGCCTATGACGACGAGGCGGCGCTGGCCGCCTTCGCCCGTCAGGTCAGCGTGGTGACCTACGAGTTCGAGAACGTGGCGGCAGCGCCGCTCGCGGCGATCACCGCGCATGTGCCGCTCTGCCCGCCCGCGCGCGCGCTCGAAGTGGCGCAGGACCGGGTGAACGAGAAATCGTTCGTCGAGGGGCTGGGCGGGCGGCCCGCGCCGTGGAGGCAGGTCGACAGCGCCGAGGATCTGGCCCGTGCCGTGGCAGAAATCGGCACGCCCGGCATCCTCAAGACCCGGCGCGACGGCTATGACGGCAAGGGCCAGTGGCGGATCATGACGGCGCAGGACGCCGCCGCGCTGACGCTTCCCGATGTGCCGCTGATCTACGAAGGCTTCGTCACCTTCTTTGGCGAGTTCTCGGTGATTCTCGTGCGCAAGGCCGATGGCGCCGTCGATTTCTGGGACAGCGCGCAGAACGTCCACGAGAACGGCATTCTGGCCCGCTCGACCGTGCCCGCCCCGGCGGCGATCGAGGCGCAAGTGGCGCCCGCGCGCGCGCTGGCCCGCAAGGTTGCCGAGGCGCTCGACTATGTCGGCGTGCTGACCCTCGAATTCTTCGCGACCGACGAGGGCCCGGTGTTCAACGAAATGGCGCCGCGCGTCCACAATTCGGGACACTGGAGCATCGAGGGCGCGCTCGCCAGCCAGTTCGAGAACCATGTCCGCGCGATCCTCGGCCTGCCGCTGGGCAGCACGGCGCTGGTTTGCCCCGGCGGGGCGGTGATGGACAACCTGATCGGCCATCAGGCCGACGACTGGGCCAGCCTGCTCGCCGATCCGGCCAACCACCTCCATCTTTACGGCAAGGCCGAAACCCGGCCCGGTCGCAAGATGGGCCATGTTACCCGGCTGGTGCGGTAAGGTGCCGGTTTCATTATTCCTGATTGTGGCTCGTGCGCAGGACGGCACGATTGGTCACAAGGGAGACTTGGCTTGGCACATCCCCGCTGATCTCAAGCGGTTCAAGGCCCTGACCATGGGCCTGCCGATGATCATGGGGCGCAAGACGTTCGATTCGCTGCCGGGGCTGCTGCCCGGCCGCCGCCATATCGTGCTCACCCGCGATGCCGGTTGGGCCGCGCCGGGGGCTGAAGTGGTCCACAGCGTCGAACAGGCGCTCGCGCTGGTGGGCGAGGGGCCCGCCGCCGTGATCGGGGGCGCGGAAATACTGGCCCTGTTCGCCCCGCTGGCCGCGCGCTTCGAACTGACCGAAGTGCATGGCGACTTCGCAGGCGACGTGAAGGCACCCTATCCGGGCCAATCCGGTTTTGGGCCCAAATGGGTCGAAGTGGCGCGGCAGGACCATCCTGCCGGGGCTACCTATCCTGCCTATTCCTTCGTCACGCTGGAACGGGCCCCCCCGCAGGAAGAAAGCAGCAAGGCATGATCCGGCTCTTTGCACGCGAGCGCATCAACGAGAACTGGCGCGGCGCCATCGTGGCGCTCGGCAATTTCGACGGGTTCCATCTCGGCCATCAGGCGGTCGTGGAACAGGCCGTGCGATGGGCGCGCAGCGAGGGGCGGCTGGCGCTGGTCGCCACGTTCGATCCCCATCCGGTCAGCCATTTCGATCCCAAGGCGGCGCCCTTCCGCCTGACCTCGCTCGACCAGCGGCAGGAACTGTTCGCCGCCGCCGGGGCCGATGGCATGCTGGTCTTCGAATTCGACGATACGCTGGCCCGCACCAGCGCGGAGGATTTCGTTCGCGAACTGCTGATCGACCGGATCGGCGCGGCGGGCGTGGTGACCGGCGAGGATTTCACCTTCGGGCGCAAGCGCGGCGGCAACATCGAGATGTTGCGTACGCTCGGCGCGGCCCATGGGCTGGCGGCGCGCGCGGTCGGGCCCGTGCTCTATGACGGCAAGATCGTCTCGTCGAGCCGGGTGCGCGAGGCGCTCAAGGCGGGCGATTGCGAAACGGCCACGGCCCTGCTGACACGGCCTTTCGCCATTCGCGGGGTGGTCCAGCATGGCGACAAGGTGGGCCGGACGATCAACTTCCCGACCGCCAACCTCGCCATGGGCAAGTATCTGCGCCCGGCCTATGGCATCTATGCCGTCACCGGACGCCTGCCCGACGGGCGCGAGCTGCTCGGCGCGGCCAATGTCGGCATTCGCCCCACGTTCGATCCGCCCAAGGAATTGCTCGAACCGCATTTCTTTGATTTCTCGGGCAATCTCTACGGGCAGGAAATCGAGGTCGTGTTCCATCACTTCCTGCGGCCAGAGGCCAAGTTCGACAGTCTGGACGCGCTCGTGGCGCAGATCGCGCGCGATTGTCTGGAGGCGCGGCGGCTGCTCGAAGGGGTGTGACTGCATTGGTAACCGGTGCCGGTTGCCGATGCCCGTCGCGCTTGCCTTTCGCTCGGACGCAACAGGCGTTTGCAGGAATCCGCGCGCCGGGCTAAGGCCCGCCGATCATGACCAACCAGCGCGACTATCGAGCCACCGTCTTCCTGCCGAAGACCGATTTCCCGATGAAGGCCGGACTCCCCCAGAAGGAGCCGGGTATTCTTGCGCGCTGGCAGGAGGAAGACATTTACGGCCAGGTGCGCGCCGCGCGCGCGGGCCGCGAAAAGTTCATCCTCCACGATGGCCCGCCCTATGCCAATGGCGACATGCATATCGGCCATGCCCTCAACCATATCCTCAAGGACATGGTCGTGCGCACCCAGACCCTCTTGGGCAAGGACGCGCCCTATGTTCCGGGCTGGGACTGCCACGGGCTGCCCATCGAATGGAAGGTCGAGGAAGAATACCGCAAGAAGAAGAAGAACAAGGACGAGGTTCCTCCCAAGGAATTCCGCGCCGAATGCCGCGCCTATGCCCAGAAGTGGGTGGACGTGCAGCGCGAGCAGTTGAAGCGCCTTGGCATCAACGCGGCCTGGGATCGCCCGTACCTGACGATGGATTTTCAGGCCGAGGCAACCATCGTTGGTGAACTTTTGAAGTTTGCCGAGAGCGGCCAGCTCTATCGCGGCGCCAAGCCGGTGATGTGGAGCCCGGTCGAGAAGACCGCGCTGGCCGAGGCCGAAGTGGAATACGAGGACATCGTTTCCACCCAGATCGACGTGGCCTTTGAAATCACCGCGTCTGCCGTGCCCGAACTGGTCGGCGCCTATGCGGTGATCTGGACGACGACCCCGTGGACGATCCCGGTCAATCAGGCGCTCGCCTATGGGCCCGAGGTCGACTACGTGCTGGTGGCCGTGGGCGACAAGCGCGTGCTGCTCGCTGCCCCGCTCGCGGGCGAAGCGGCCAAGCGCTATGGCGTCGAACTGGCCGCCCCGCTGTGGGAGGGCAAGGGCGCTGATCTGGCTGGCACCGTGGCGCGCCATCCGATGCACGCGCTGGGCGGCTTCTTTGCCGAGCCGCGCCCGCTGCTCGCGGGTGATTTCGTCACCACCGAAAGCGGCACCGGCCTCGTCCACATGGCGCCCGACCATGGCGAGGACGACTTCGCGCTGTGCAAGGCCCATGGCATCGAGCCCAAGTTCGCCGTGATGGGCGATGGCAAGTATCGCGAGGACTGGGGCTGGCTCGGCGGTCAGGGCAGCGTGATCAACCCCAAGTTCAACGCGCCCGACGGGCCGATCTGTTCGGCGCTGGTCGAAGCGGGCGCTCTGCTGGCGGCGAGCGCCGACTACAAGCATTCCTACCCGCATTCGTGGCGCTCGAAGGCCAAGGTGATCTTCCGTTGCACGCCCCAGTGGTTCGTGCCGATGGATCAGGCTCGCGAAGGCGGCACCTTGCGCGAAAAGGCCGTTAAGGCGATCGCGGATACGCGCTTCGTCCCCGAAAAGGGCCGCAACCGCATTGGTGCGATGGTGGAGGGGCGCCCGGACTGGGTGCTTTCGCGCCAGCGCGCCTGGGGCGTGCCGATCACGCTGTTCGTCAATCGCCAGACCGGCCAGTATCTGGCTGACCCTGAAGTCAACGCCCGCATCATCGCGGGCGTGCGCGCCGAGGGCGTCGACGCGTGGGACGACGAGCGCGCGCAGGACTATCTGGGCGCGGCCTACCAGCTCGACGACTACGAGCGCGTGACCGACATTCTCGATGTCTGGTTCGATTCGGGTTCGACCCATGCTTTCGTGCTCGAATCGGGCCGCTGGCCCGAGCTGAGCTGGCCTGCCAACCTCTATCTCGAAGGCTCGGACCAGCATCGCGGCTGGTTCCAGTCCTCGCTGCTCGAAAGCTGCGCCACGCGCGGTCGCGCGCCCTATGACGCCATCCTGACCCACGGCTTCACGATGGACGCCAAGGGCATGAAGATGTCGAAGAGCCTGGGCAACACGATCAGCCCGCTCGACCTCATGCGCGACTATGGTGCCGACATTTTGCGTCTGTGGGCGCTCTCGGTCGATTTCACCGAGGACCACCGCATCGGCAAGGAGATCCTGGCGGGCGTTGCCGACCAGTATCGCAAGCTGCGCAACACGTTCCGCTATCTGCTGGGCGCGCTCGACGGCTTTGGCGAGGACGAGCGCCTGCCCGTGGCCGAGATGCCCGAGCTGGAACAGTACATGCTGGCCCGCCTGAACGGGCTCGACGCCACGCTGCGCCAGGCCGTCGCGGACTTCGATTTCAATACGTATGTCCGCGCGCTCAGCGAGTTCTGCAACGAAGACCTCTCGGCCTTCTTCTTCGATATCCGCAAGGACAGCCTCTATTGCGACGCGCCCGCCGATCCCCGGCGCCGCGCCTATCGCACCGTGCTCGACACGCTGTTCCATGCCCTCGTGCGCTATGCCGCGCCGGTCATGGTCTTCACGGCGGAAGAAGTCTGGCAGAGCCGTTATGCCGGGGCCTCGGTCCACTTGCTCGAATGGCCCGAACTTCCCGCCGTCAGCGTCGATGGGACGCAGTGGGACGCGCTGCGCGCGCTGCGCACCAGCGTCAACGAGGCGATCGAGCCGCTGCGCCGCGAAAAGGTGCTCGGTTCGGGCCTCGAAGCGCGGGTGACGGTGCCGGCCGATGCGCCCGAAGCGCCCGCCAGCATCGCGGGCGGTCTGGCCGAACTGTTCATCACCGCCGCCGTCGTGCGCGGGGAGAGCCTTGGTGTCGAGCGCACGCAGGACGCCAAGTGTGGCCGCTGCTGGCGCCACCTGCCCGAAGTGTCGGAAGACGGCGCGCTGTGTGGCCGCTGCGAGGACGTGGTGGCCGCGCAGGATGAGGCGGCTGCATGAGCCTGCTGACCCGTGAGCGCCTGATCGGCTTCGCGCTGGCGCTGGTCACGTTCGGGCTGGACCGTGGGTTCAAGGCCTGGGTGGCCGGGCCTCTCGCGCTGGCCGAGCGCGGGCCGATTGCGGTGACCGGGTTCTTCAACTTGCGCTGGACGCAGAATCTGGGCGTTTCGCTCGGCCTGTTCAGCGCGAGTTCGAGCGAGGGCAAGCTGGCGCTGCTGGCGATGACCGGGCTTCTTGCGCTGGGTGTCTTCGTGTGGATGATGCGCGAAAAGGTGCTGGGCGAACTGCTCGCGCTGGCGCTCGTGCTGGGCGGGGCGCTGGGCAATATCTATGACCGGTTCATGCGCGGCTATGTGATCGACTATGCCGATCTGCATTTTGGCGAATGGCGCCCGTTCCTCATTTTCAATCTGGCCGACGTGGCCATCTCTCTGGGCGTGCTGATCCTGCTTGCCCGCTCGCTGATTTCGCGCGAAAAGCCCGCATCGGGCATGCCCAGCCCTTCGGAGACCCATTGATGCGCAAAGCCGTTGCCCTCGCCACTCTCGTTTCGGCCGGGAGCCTGCTGGCTGCGTGCAGCTCGAACAGCTCGCTGTTCAACCATGCGCGTCCCGACGAATTCGCGGTGAGCCGTCAGGCCCCGCTGGTGGTTCCGCCCGATTTTTCGCTGGTTCCGCCCAACCCCGGCGCACCGCGCCCGCAGGACGTGGATTCCTCGCGTCAGGCGCTCGATGTCCTGTTCGGCGGCCCGGCCCCGCGCAGCGCGATCGAGACCGACACGCTGGGCAAGGCGGGCGCATCGGCGGCTGCCATCCGCAGCACCGTGGGCGATCCGCAGACCAGGACCATCGCCAAGGGTTCGCAGGTCCGTGATATTCTCGCCGCCCCGCAGGGGGATGGCGCCGAAGCGCACGCCTCGATTCCGGGTTGATTCCTGTTGGGCTGAATCGGGGTGCAGGCCCCGGATGGGGCCTCGCGCCCGATTTGTCAGCTTTTGTTTCCTGAAAGCCCGCCGGTGATCCCGGCGGGCTTTCTTCATCGTGCGTTCATGTGTGCCATGGCCTCAATGGGGGCACGAGAAAGGCCGCTTGCGCCTTCCCAATGAAACGTTATATCATTTCAGAATTGACCGAGGGCCATGCTTGGCCCGGTGCATCGGCGCGTGGATGGCGCGGGTGCGCCGGGGGCCAGTTTGGGTGCCAGTGTGGGTGGTCATGGAGGAGATTTCTTGATGCGTTCGATTTTGATGCGGGGCTGTGCGTCGCTGGCCGTCGTGGTGGCTGTCGCCGCTGTTCCCGGCCTTGCCCTGGCCGACAGCCCGGCGCCTGCTGATGCGGGCTCCGATGTGCCGGTTCACACCGGGCCTGCTGCCGCGCCGATCGTGGTGACGGCCACGCCCTTTGGCCACACCACCGACGAAACGCCCACGATCTCCGTCCACATCGATGCCGAGCAGATCTCGCGCGCGGGCGGCGCCAGCATCGCCGATGCGCTGCGCGACACGCCGGGGATCTCGGTCAGCGGCTTTGCCACCGGGGCCAGCCGCCCGATCATTCGCGGCATGGATGCCACCCGCGTCCGCCTGCTCGAAGATGGCACCTCCAGCTCCGACGTTTCGGACATCGGGCCTGACCACGGCATTCCCATCGATCCGCTCTCGGCCCGCTCGATCGAGGTCGTGCGCGGGGCGGCAACCTTGCGCTATGGCAGCCAGGCCATCGGCGGCGTGGTCAACACGATCAACAACCGCGTGCCGATGAGCCTGCCCAAGGAGACGATCTCGGCAGAGGCCAGCTCGTCGTACACGACCGTCAACAAGGGCGCCGAAGTGGCAGGCCTCGTCGATGGCAAGGCCGGGCAGTTCGCGCTCCATGCCGATGCCTTCTGGCGCACGACCGACAACTACGACACGCCCGACGGCACCCAGCCCAATTCGTGGTTCCACGGCTGGGGTGGCTCGCTGGGCGGGTCCTATTTCCTGGGCGATGGCAAGAGCCACATGGGGCTGGCGGTCACGCACTATGATTCGCAATATGGCGTGCCGAGCGACACCACCTACATCGACATGCACCAGACCAAGGTGATGAGCCGCAACAGCTTCGATCTGGGCACCGGCCTGCTCAAGGCGCTGACGCTCGATGGTTCCTATGGCGATTACAAACACTCGGAAAAGAATCCCGACGGCTCGATCAACTCGACCTTCAAGAACAAGGAATGGAACGGGCGCGGCGAGCTGCTGTTCAACGCGCTCGGGCCGGTGCGCAACACGGCGCTGGGCGTCGAATATATCAACCGCAAGTTCCAGGGGCTGGGCGATGCGACCGACTACCTGTCGCCGGCCACCAATGAATCGATTGCCGGCTACCTGTTCAGCGAGATCCAGCTCGCCTCGCGCTTCCATGTCGAGGCCAGTGGCCGTGTCGAACATGCCCACATCACCGGAACCCCGGCCGACGACCGCTTTACCTCGCGCGATTTCACGCCGCTGAGCGGGGCCATCGGCGCGCTCTACGAGCCGATCACCGGGGTCAAGCTGGGCCTCAACTTTTCGAGCACGGGCCGCGCGCCCGCGCTTACCGAACTGTTCGCGCGCGGCGCCCACGATGGCCCGCAGACGTTCGAGATGGGCGACGCGAACCTCAAGGTCGAGCGCGCCAATTCGCTTGAGGCGAGCCTGCGCGTACACGAGGGCGGTTTCCGCCTGACCGGCTCGATCTACTCGACGTGGTTCCGCAACTATATCTATGGCGACCTGACCGGGCGCACCTGCGACGATGCCGGGGTCTGCGCGGTGGGCGGCGATGGCGAGCTGCGCGAGCTGTTCTATCGCCAGCAGGGCGCGCACTTCCGGGGCTTGGAAGGCCAGATCGAGCAGGTCCTGACCAAGACGGCCGAGGGTACGTTCTCGGCCAAGGTGCTGGGTGACTATACCCGCGCCACGCTCGACGATGGCAACAACGTGCCGCGCATCCCGCCCTATCGCGTGGGGGGCGGGTTCACCTGGGAAGGCCGCAAGATGGACGCGGGGATGACCCTCATCCACTATGGCCGACAGGACAAGGCCGGGCTCTTCGATACGCCCACGCCCGGCTACAATTCGCTGAGCATGAATCTGGCCTGGCGCCCGTTCACGCGCCATCCGGGGGTCGAGTTCTCGGTGATCGGCCAGAACCTGACCGACGATACCCAGCGTCTGGCGACTGCCCTCAACAAGGATCTGGTGGTCATGCCCGGCCGGTCGGTCCGGTTCGTGATCAAGGTTGCCACACTCTAAAAATTCGATGGAATTGTGACAGTGCCGCGCGTCGGTGGCCCGTTCGGAAACGGGCTGCCGGCGCGTTTCTGTATCGGGCCTGTCGGGCGTGCAGGGAAATTTTTTCCAAATTATGTAGGGTCTTGCGCGTGAGTGACATGGCGCGCGCAGGGTCGAGAATACCCCTCCGGTTTTGTGACAGCGAATCACCCCCGATGTCACTGGGCTGCAATAATCGACCGATAGTGGCCCGCCTATCGGAAGACACCGGACATCAAACGATACGTGATGCCAAAAATCGGGTGGGGGCGAGACGGATCGCCTTCCCTCGTCTCGGAGGGTTAAGACGTGACATTCAAGAGGGCCATTCTCGCCATGCCGCTTCCGGCTGTGGCGCTGTTCCATGCCGGCATCGCGATGGCTGCTGATGCAGCACCTGCCGCTGCGGCAGACGCTGCCTCTGAAGCTGCTCCCGAAGCCGCCCAGGGTTCGCGTCTCGACGAAATCGTTGTGACCGCCACCAAGCGTGAAACCAACCTTCAGAAGACGCCGGTCGCCATTTCGGTGATCGACGACAAGATCATCGCTGATCGTCACATCCAGAGCCTGCTCGACCTGGCCGATGGCGGCGTCCCCTCGCTGCGCGTGGCCACCTTCGAAGCCCGCCAGTCGGCGCTGACCATCGGTATCCGCGGCATCGTGCCCTTCGACCAGAACCAGACCGCCCGCGACAGCGGCGTTGGTGTCTACATCGACGGCGTCTACCTCGCCCGTTCACAGGGCCTGAACGCCGCCCTGTTCGACGTGCAGCGCATCGAAGTTCTCAAGGGGCCGCAGGGCACCCTGTTTGGCCGCAACACCGAAGGCGGCGCGCTTTCGATCGTGACGCGCGACCCGAGCGGCGTGTTCGGTGGCCGCGTGACCGCCGGCGTTGGCAACTACGGCAGCCACAACGTCGAAGGCCACATCGACCTTCCCGAATTCCACAACATCTCGATCAAGATCGACGGTGTGCACCAGCACCAGGATCCCACCGTGCTCAACCCGCTCGCGGGGCAGGCTGGCTGGAACCAGTACAACCGCACCGGTGGCCGCGTTTCGGCCAAGTGGGCGCCGATCCCGGCGTTCTCGGCCATCCTGACCTATGACAAGGCCAAGGACGAGAACACCCCGAACTACAGCCAGCTGATCAACTACAACCCGAAGAACCTGCCGGTTGCCACGCTGGCCCAGATCGCGGCCAACGGCAACAAGCTGCCCTCGGGCATGATCGCGCCGCTTTCGCCGCTGGTGGTGGTGAGCGGGGGCGACCGCATGCGCGTGGCCGACATCGGCGTGCCGCAGCAGCCCAGCGTCGACCGCACCGAAGGCACCTCGCTGCGCATGCACTACCAGCTTGCGCCGCACCTCGACTTGCGCTCGATCACCGCGTGGCGCACCGTCTCGACCGACCAGTGGGACAACTCGGGCGGCGCCCACCGCACCGTGTTCCTGCCCAACACCAACTTCAGCCGCTACAGCCTTTCCTACCTGAACCAGCGCCAGTTCAGCCAGGAACTCCAGCTGGTCGGCAGCTTCCCGCAGTTCGACTACGTTCTGGGTGGCTACTACTTCAACGAACGCGCCCAGGAACAGGCCTCGACGCCTTCGTCGAACCGCTGGAACGGGGACGGCACCGGCTACACGATCAACAGCGAAACGGTCGTCGGCCCGGTCACTTCGGGCAACCAGGGCTGGGCGATTGGCCAGCAGTTCCTCCAGCGCGCCAGCGTGGCCTATGCCAAGAGCTATGCCGCGTTCGGTCAGGTGACCTTCACGCCTGATTTCCTGGCGGACAAGTTCCACCTCACCGTCGGTGGCCGCTACACCAACGATCGCCGCCACGGCACGCTCTACATGGTTCAGGGCAAGTCCTCGAACTTCCTGTTCCGCGAGAACGTGAGCCGCTTCGACCCGCTGTTCGTGGCTGCCGTCGATGTGACCGACACCGTCAACGTCTATGCCAAGTACTCGACCGGCTACCGCGCCGGTGGCGCCAACGACCGCTCGCAGACGTTCAGCTCGTTCGGACCCGAAGTGGTGCGTTCGTATGAAATCGGCAGCAAGATGGACCTCTTCGACCATCACGTCCGCCTGAACCTGGCGGGCTACATGATGGATCGCCGCGGCACCCAGACCGACTTCGACAACGTCGACATCAACCCGGCCAGCCCGACCTACAACCTCCACACCGAAGAAACCCGCAACGCGCCCGGCACGTCGCGCATCCGCGGTGTGGAAGCCGACATCACCGTGCGCCCGGTCGCCGGCCTGACGCTGGCGGGCTCGTATGCCTATACCTACACGCACATTCCGGCGACGGCGAACCCGTTCCTGAACAACACGCTCTATCAGGTCTACACTGTCTATACGCCTGAGAACGCGGCTTCGGGCTCGATCGACTATGCCCTGCCGATCGGTCATGAAGGGGCCGAGGCGCGCCTGCACCTCGACGCCAACTATGCCTCGTCGCAGTACAGCTTCCAGAACGAACCGGTGAAGAGCGACTCGAGCTTCGTGGTCAATGGCCGCATCTCGCTCGCTTCGGTGCCGATGAAGGGCGACACCAAGGCCACCTTCGGCTTCTGGGTGCGCAACCTGTTCGACACCACCTACATCTACCGTCGTTCGGCGGCGAATGCCTCGTCGCTGGGTGATTATGGCAACTTCAACCCGCCGCGTACGTTCGGTGGCGAAGTCCAGATCTCGTTCTGATCCTTACGCGGGTTTCCACCCTGCATCCTGGCGGGCCGTCTCCTTGGGAGGCGGCCCGTTTTTTTGCGTGGAGTGCGCACAGGCCGGGCGACCATGGCCAAACGGTAATGTTTTGATCACGCCCGAGGAAGCCGGTCTTGCGTAGACCGCTTTCGACGGTGGGCGACCCTGGATCCGTGACGTGACGGTCCCCTGTTTCGGTTCCGCCAAGTGCTGCCCACCGTCACCCCTGTTTCTTGTGTTAACTTCAAGTCTGTACCTGTCGCCCCCTACGCCCGAGGCGTCCGCCCCTCTCCCTGATCGGCTCCGATCTGCCAGAGGCCCGCGCACCGAGAGGCGCCCTGTCGACCATGTAGGGTCGGACCATGCAGGGTCGGACAATGCAGGGCCGGACCATGCAGCCGGGATCTTTGGCCGTGTCACGCCCTATCTTTTTCGACCCCACCGGGCGCCGCCGTCGCTGGACGCGGCGCCTTGCTTTTGCTGTTCTGGCGGTTCTCGTCGCGATGTGCGTGGTCTTTGCGACCACGCTGGCGACCATCGTCCCGCGCGAACCGCTGGCGTTCGCGCAGGAGCGCCTCGCGCCGCTGCCGCTCAAGAGCCAGGTCAGCCGCCTGTCGCATCGCCTTGCCGCGCTGCTCGGGCGCCGGACGGTCCTGCGCGGTGGCCAGCAGGCGGCCCCGATCACCATCGGTTTCTATCAGGCCGAAAGCGACGAGAGCGCGGGTGCGTTGCTGCGCCATGTCGGCCAGCTCGACTGGGTGGCCCCCACGCTGATGACCATCGACCATGGCGGGCGCCTGACGGTGACCGACGATGCGCCCCTGCGCCGCATCGTGGCCGGGTCGATCCATCGCCCGCTCGTCGTGCCCGTGCTCCAGAACGTGAGCCCGAGCGGCTGGGATGGCGCGGGCACGGCCAGCGTGCTGGCCAATCCGGCGCGCCGCGCGGGGCTGGTCAAGGCCATCGACGCCGCGCTCGATACCTCGGGCGATGCCGGGGTGATGATCGACTTTGAAAACCTGCCCGATGCAGGCCTGCCCGCGCTGCGCCAGTTTGCCGCCGATCTTCATGCGCGCCTTGCCCCCAGGCACCGGCTGGTGGCGATCACCCTGCCGGTCGACAACCCGGCCTGGAGCCCGCGCATCTTTGCCGCCGTGACCGACAAGGTCGTGCTGATGGCCTATGACGAACACTGGCAGGGCGGGGAGGCCGGACCGATCGCCTCGAACGGCTGGTTCGTCGACCATGTCACCGACGCGCTCAAGGGCGTGGCGCCGGGCAAGGTGGTGGTGGCGCTGGGCAACTATGCCTACGACTGGCACCAGGGCCATGCCGATGCGCTGACGGTCGAGGAAGCCTGGCTGGCTGCCCACGACAGCGGCACGGCGCCCGCGTGGGACAAGGCCAGCGGCAACACCGGCTTTGCCTATACCGACGATGCCGATGCCGACGCGGGCACCCCCGCGATCCGCCACGACGTGTGGATGATGGATGCGGCCACCAGCTGGAACCAGATGCAGATGCTGCGCCATCTGGGCGTGGGATCGGTCGCGCTCTGGCGGCTGGGCTCGGAAGACCCCGGCTTCTGGGACGTGCTCAAGGCCTGGCACGGCGGCGCACAGACCCCGCCCGACCTTTCGCGGATCACCCAGAGCAGCAATGTCGATGTCGAGGGCAATGGCGAGATCCTGCGCATCGATTCGACCCCCACCGCCGGCACGCGCAGCCTGGTTACCGACCGGCGCACCGGGCTGGGCCTGAGCATCGTCACCGACGAACACTATGCGAGCCTGCCCACGCCCTATGTCGTGCGGCGGACCGGCGACCGGCCCAAGCTGGTGGCGCTCACCTTCGACGACGGCCCCGATCCGACATGGACGCCCCAGATTCTGGCCATCCTCGAAAAGTATCACGTTCCGGGCACGTTCTTCGTCATCGGCGAGAACGGGGTGGGCAATCGCGGCCTGTTGCGGCGCATGGTCGCTGATGGCGACGAGATCGGCAACCACAGCTACACCCATCCCAACATGGCCAACAGCACGCCGACCGGCATCAAGCTGGAGCTGAACGCCACCCAGCGCCTGATCGAGGCCTATACCGGCCGTTCGACCCGCCTGTTCCGCGCGCCCTATTTCGGTGACGCCGAGCCGACCACCGCCGACGAGCTCGACCCCGCGCTGGTCGCCCAGAAGCAGGGCTATACCATCGTCGGGCTCCATGCCGATCCGGGCGACTGGATGCGCCGCCCGGCCGATCAGGTCGTGCAGATCGCGGTCAGTGCCATCGAGAACAGCAATGCCGACCGCACGGCCAATGTCATCCTGCTTCACGATGGCGGGGGCGAGCGGTCGCAGACGGTGGCCGCGCTGCCCCGGATCATCGAGCAGTTGCAGGCCAAGGGCTATCGCTTCGTGCCAGTCTCGACGCTGGCAGGGATGCGCCGCGACGATGTCATGCCCGAAGTCAGCGGCTGGGATCTGGTCGCCGTGCGCGCCGACATCGGCATCTTCGCGGTCCTGGCTGCGGCCCTTTCGACGCTCAACTGGACGTTCTTCTTCGCCATCGCGCTGGGCACCTTGCGTGCGGTCGGCCTGACCGGGCTGGCGCTGTTCCCGCAGCGGCGCAAGGATCTGCCGTGGATCAACCGGGCGGCCGATCGGCCCCCCTATCTTCCGCGCGTGACGGTCATCATCCCGGCCTACAACGAGGAGCGCGTGATCGAGGCTTCGGTCCACCGCATCCTGGCCAGCGACTATCCCGAACTCGACGTGATCGTCGCCGACGACGGCTCGAAGGACGGCACGAGCGCCATCGTCGCGCAGGCCTTCGGACAGGAGCCGCGCGTGCGGCTGATGACCCTGACCAACGGCGGCAAGGCCAGCGCGCTCAACCGCGCCCTTGCCGCCGCCGACGGGGAAATCATCGTCGCCCTCGACGCCGATACCCAGTTCGAGCCGCAGACCATCGGCAAGCTCGTGCGCTGGTTCGAGAAGCCCGAAATCGGCGCGGTGGCGGGCAATGCCAAAGTCGGCAACCGGGTCAACCTCGTCACCCGCTGGCAGGCGGTCGAATATGTGACCGCGCAGAACATCGAACGCCGCGCGCTCACCCGCTTCGACGCGATCATGGTCGTGCCCGGCGCGGTGGGGGCATGGCGCCGCGAGGCGCTCAATGACGTGGGCGGTTACCCGGAAGACACGCTGGCCGAGGATCAGGACCTGACCATCGCGATCCAGCGCGAAGGCTGGAAGATCGCCTACGACGAGGACGCCGTGGCCTGGACCGAGGCCCCCGAAACCCTGCGCGCGCTGGGCAAGCAGCGTTTTCGCTGGGCCTTTGGCACGCTTCAGTGCCTGTGGAAGCACCGGGTGATCATGGCCCGCCAGCGCCCCTCGGGCCTTGCCTTCGTGGGCATGCCGCAGGCCTGGCTGTTCCAGATCGCCTTTGCCATCGCCTCGCCGCTGATCGATCTGGCGCTGGGCATCTCGATCGTGGGCACCATCGTGCGCGTGCTCCAGCACGGCTGGGCCCAGACCGAGACGGATGTCTTGCGCATGGGCGCCTACTGGCTGGGCTTCACCCTGATCGATCTGGCCTGCGGCCTCGTCGCCTTCCGCCTCGACGTGCGCGAAAAGCGGCTGCCAGCACTGCTCCTGCTCAGCCAGCGCTTCGTCTATCGCCAGCTCATGTACGGCGTCGTCATCCGCGCCGTGAGCGCGGCGCTGGCAGGCCTTGGCATCGGCTGGGGCAAGCTCGAACGCACCGGCCGCGTGAGCACGCCGGGCGCCGGAGCGGGGACGGGCGGGCGTCCGGGGGGCTGATCGGGCGCCCCTGACCGTTCAGGGGACTGCTCAGGGCCGGTCAGGCGGCCTGCTGCACAGGCGCACAAAAGCGCGTGTCCGTCGTGCCGAGGTCGAATTTCTCCACCTCGCTGCGCAGCATCGAGGCATTGCGGGCCATGCTGACACAGGCCGCAGTGGCTTCCTCGGCCATGGCGGTGTTGTGCTGGGTGGTCTGTTCCAGCCCCTGCATGGCGCGGTTGATCTGGTCGACGCTGGTGGCCTGGCGCTGCGAACTCTCGGAAATGGAGATCACCAGCGTCCCCAGTTCCTCCACCTGATCCGAGATATGGCCCAGCCGGTTCTCGACATTGGCGACCAGCCCCACCCCGGACTGCACTTGTGCCACCGAGGTCATGATCTGGGTTTCCACGTCCTTGGCGGCACGGGCGCTGCGCAGGGCCAGCGCGCGCACTTCGTCTGCCACCACGGCAAATCCGCGCCCGGCTTCGCCCGCACGGGCGGCCTCGACCCCGGCGTTCAGCGCCAGCAGGTTGGTCTGGAAGGCAATCCCGTCGATCAGCGCGATGATCTGGCGGATGTTTTCCGAGGACTGGGCGATGGTCTTCATCGCTTCGACCGCCTGTTCCATCACGATGCCCGATTCCTGAACTGCCGTGACGGTGCTTTCCACCAGCGATCCGGCATTGGCCGCGCTTTGGGCGGCCATGCGCACTTCTCGCGTCACATCGGCCAGATCGCGCGCGGTGCGTTCCAGTGCGGCAGCTTCCTGTTCGGTGCGCTGGGCCAGATCGACCGAGCCATCGCGGATGCCGGTAGCCGCCTCGGTAATGGCGGCGGTGTTGCTGTGCACCACGCCCAGCGCCGTGTTGAGCCCCTCGACCGCGCGGTTGTAATGGTCGAGCAGCACGGAATAGGCGGGCGGGATGTAATGCATCCGGGCCCCCAGATTGCCATTGGCCAGCGCATGCAGGTGCTGGCCCACGGTGTCGATGGCGGTGTGCAGGTCATGCTCTGCCGTCTTTTGCGCGATGGCGGCCTGGCGAAACACCTCCAGCGCCTGGGACATGCCGCCGATTTCGTCCTGCCGGTCCAGATTGGGGACCGGGCTTTGCGTGTCGCCCCCGGCCAGCCCGGCCATGCGCCGGGTCAGGTCCTCGATCGGGGTGGCAACGCTGGCGGCGATGCGGCGCGATACCAGCAGCACGCCGCCGATAATCGCGATGGCCAGCACGGCCAGCAGCCCTGTCTGCCTGAGCAGGGCATAGCGGATGTCGTCCTTGTAAACGCCCGTGCCGATCAGCACGTTCCATGGCGCAAAGCCGCGGACATAGCTGATCTTCGGTGCGCCCCTGGTGCCATCGGGCTTGTCCCAGTGGTATTCGACAAAGCCCGCCCCCTTTGCTTTGACCACTGCGATCATGTCGGCGAACATGCGGTTCCCGTTGCTGTCGGTCAGCGAACGGACATCGGTGCCTTCCAGTGCGGGCTTGAGCGGGTGCATGGCCATCCGGCCATCAAGATCGGTGACCCAGAAATAGTCGCTCGTGTTGAAGCGCAGCGTGCGGATGGCTTCCAGCGCCTGGTGCCGGGCGGCCTCGTGGCTCAGCGTGCCTTGCTGTTCCAGCTTCTGGTAATGGCCCAATATTCCATACGCGGTTTCCACCGTATGCCTGGTGGAATCGGCAATATCCTTTTCCATGATCATGCCCAGCGTCCAGATGCTGAAGCAGGAAATGAAAATCAGGCTGATCCCTGACAGGATCGTCAGGCCGTTCATTTTGCGCCGAATGCTCACTGACCATTCTCGATGCTATGGGTTCAGGAGCCCGATCCGGGATCCGGCGGCGGGTTGGCGAGGGGGGCATCACCATGGCAAGGCTGAGCCCGGCGATGTTGCAGTCATCGTGGCGAACCGCTGTTGCCGTGGTGGCCCAAAAGACCTGCCAGACCGCCTCTTCCGAAGGTTCGGACCAGGCTTCAGCGCGGGCATAGAACCGTAGAATAAAGCTTTGTGCCATTGCCTCATAAGCGCATTTACATAGGCTGCGCGGTTGGGCCGGTGATGTTCCACGCGGGGGAGGGCTGCCGGAAGGGCTGGGTGCAGCCAGCGCCGATTTCTAAAGGGGGGATGCGGCAGGTGGCGCCAGAGATGGAGCGGGTAGCGGGAATCGAACCCGCATAACTAGCTTGGAAGGCTAGGGCTTTACCACTAAGCTATACCCGCCCGCTGGCTCTGCGCTTGCCACGGGGCGGGCGGGCTCGTCAACCTCTCATGTTTGCGAAAAGATGTGGATGGCGCAGGCGTGCCATGGCGGCTCTTGTCGCCCAAAAATGATTGCTATACAACATAGCAAAACACGGAGGATGTCATGGCTGTTCAATGCGCTCTTTCGCGCCACGCGATTGCTCGCTTTCTGCGCCCACAATCGGTTGCAATCATTGGTGCTTCGGACAAGCCGGGGGCGCTGGGGGCAGCCTTGCTGGGCAATCTGGAGCGCAATGGCTTTGCCGGGGCAATCTATCCGGTAAACCCCCGGCGCGACGAGATCGGTGGCCGCAAGTGCTATGCCAGCGTCGAGGCGCTGCCCGAGGGGGTGGACGTGGCGGTCCTCGCGATTCCGCGGGCCGGGGTGCTCGATGCGGTGCGGGGGCTGGCCGCGCGCAAGGTGGGCGGCGTGGTGATCTTTTCGGCGGGATTTGCCGAAGGGGGCGAGGAAGGGCTTGCCGAACAGCGCGAGATCGCGCGGCTGGCAGCCGGGGCGGGGATGGTGGTCGAAGGGCCCAACTGTCTGGGCATGGTCAATTATGTCGACCGCATTCCGCTCACGTTCGTCGAAGTCGATGCGGTGCCGCCTGCCGGACGGCGCGCGGTGGGGATCGTCTCGCAGTCGGGGGCCATGGCGGCGGTGCTGGGCACGACGCTGCTCGCGCGGGAATGCGGGGTGTCCTACTCGGTTTCGACTGGCAACGAGGCGGCCAGCGGGGTGGAGGATTTCGTCGACTGGCTGGTCGATGATCCCCACACCCATGCCATTGCCATGATCGTCGAGCAGTTCCGCAAGCCGCAGGCGTTTCTGGCGGCGGCCCGGCGGGCCCATGCGGCGGGCAAGCCGGTCGTTCTGCTCCATCCGGGCAAGTCGAGCGCGGCGCGGGAATCGGCGGCCACGCATACCGGGGCCATGGCCGGCGATTACAAGCTGATGCGCGCGATGGTCGCACGGGCCGGGGTGATCTTTGCCGAAACCCTCGAAGAACTGGCCGACATTGCCGAGATCTCCGCGCGCTGCCCGATCCTGCCCTCGGGGCAGGCGGCGGTGCTGGGGGAATCGGGGGCGTTCAAGGCGCTCACGCTCGATCTGGCCGAGGAACTCGGGCTCCCCCTCGCGTCGCTGCACGATGCGGATTCGCCCGCCCTGCGCGCGGCCCTGCCACCATTCGTGCCGGTGTCCAACCCGCTCGACATTACCGCGCAAGGGTTGTCGGAGCCCGAGATTTATACCCGCACGCTCGAAGCCCTGCTCGACGATCCGCGCGTGGGGACGGTTATGGCCGGGATCATCCAGGCCGAGGCGGTGACCTGCGCGATCAAGTATCCCGCAATTCTCGCTGCGGTCGAGGGCAAGACCCTGACCAAGCCGCTGATCTTTGCCGGGCTCGACGAAGGGGCACCGGTTCCCCCCGAACGTATCGCCGCCTTGCGCGCGGCGGGCATTCCCTGGTTCCCGACGACCGAGCGCGCCTTGCGGGCGATCACCCGGCTGACCCACTGGGCGGCGCGCGACCATGGCGTTGCCGAGATGCCGCCGCTCGGGCTGCCCGGATTGGCGGACGAAATGGGGGTGATCCCCGAATACAGGGCCAAGGCGCTGCTGGGGCCTGCCGGTGTGGCGTTCCCGCGCGGGCAGTTCGCGGCGAGCGCGCAGGCGGCGGTCGCCGCCGCCGAGGCGGTCGGCTATCCGGTGGCGATGAAGGCACAGGCCGCCGCGCTCGGTCACAAGAGCGACGCGGGCGGGGTGATCCTGAACCTTGCCGATGGCGCCGCCGTGCACGAGGCATGGAGCCGCATCCACGCGAATGTGGCCGCCTATGACGGGACAATCGCGCTCGATGGCGTGCTGATCGAGGGCATGGGCAAGCGCGGCCTCGAAATGATCGTGGGCGCGCGCAACGATCCCGAATGGGGGCCGGTGATCCTGGCCGGATTTGGCGGGGTGACCGCTGAAATCCTTCAGGACGTGCGGCTTCTGACCGCCGATCTGACACAGGAGGCGGTCGAGGCCGAACTGATGCAGCTTGCGAGCGCGGCCTTGCTGGCCGGCTATCGCGGTGCGCCTGCGCTCGACGTGCCCGCGCTGGCGGCGCTGATCGTGAAAGTGGGGCAGGTCTTGCGGGCCGAGCCTTCCATCCGCGAGATCGACCTCAATCCGGTGATCCTCCATCCCAGAGGGGAGGGCGTGGTGGCGCTCGATGCCCTGATGCTGGTGGAATGAAGGGAAGAAAAGGAGGCTGGACACTTCGGGCCAGATGCAGCGAGGGGGCCGGCGGCATGTGCCGCGGCCCCCTCGTCATATGTGCCTTGTGGCGCCCGGATCAGGCGCAGCAGGTCAGCCGGGGCAGGTCAGGCGATGGCCGCCTGAAGGTCGAGCGCGGCCTTGAGGTCTTCGGTCAGGTCGGTGCGTTCCCAGGGGAACTGGTCGCCATCGGGCGTGCGGCCGAAGTGGCCATAGGCGGCGGTCACGCTGTAGATCGGCTTGTTGAGGCTCAGGCCCACGCGGATGCCGCGCGGGGTGAGGCCGCCCAGACGGTCCTTGGCGACGGCTTCGACGGCGCGTTCGAGCGCGGCGTCATCGACGGTGCCGGTGCCGTGGGTGTCGACATAGAGCGAGAGCGGCTGCGACACGCCGATGGCATAGGCCACCTGGATCGTGCAGCGCTTGGCCAGGCCCGCCGCGACGATGTTCTTGGCAAGGTAGCGCGTGACATAGGCTGCCGAGCGGTCAACCTTGGTCGGGTCCTTGCCCGAGAACGCGCCGCCACCATGGGGCGAGGCGCCGCCGTAGGTGTCGACGATGATCTTGCGGCCGGTCAGGCCCGCGTCGCCATCGGGGCCACCGATTTCGAAGCTGCCGGTCGGGTTGATGTGGTAGACGGTCTGGTCCGAGAGCAGCTCGGCCGGGATCACCTTGGCCACGGCCTGCTTCACCCACGCATGCAGTTCGGCTTCCTTGGCGCCTTCGTCGTAACCCTTCTGGTGCTGGGTCGAGACGACGATCGCGGTGGCGGCCACGGGGCGGCCATCCTTGAAGCGCAGGGTCACCTGGCTCTTGGCGTCGGGTTCGAGGAAGGGCGCGGCGCCGCTGTGGCGGTCGGTGGCCAGCTGCTGGAGGATCTTGTGGCTGTAGTCCAGCGTCGCGGGCATGAGATCGGGCGTCTCGTCGCAGGCAAAGCCGAACATGATGCCCTGGTCGCCTGCGCCTTCATCCTTGTTGTCGCCGGCATCGACGCCCTGCGCGATGTGGGCCGACTGGGGATGGAGGTTGTTTTCGAAGCGGAACGTGGCCCAGTGGAAGCCGTCCTGCTCGTAGCCGATGCGCTTGACGGTCTCGCGGACCACGGCCTCGACTTCTTCAGGCACGCCCGGCGCCCAGTTGCCGGCTTCGTCCATGATGCCCTTGCCGCGAATTTCGCCGGCCAGGACGACCAGATTGGTGGTGGTCAGCGTCTCGCAGGCAATGCGCGCTTCGGGGTCCTTGCCCAGGAACAGATCGACGATGGCGTCGCTGATCTGGTCCGCCACCTTGTCGGGATGGCCTTCGGAGACGCTTTCGGAAGTGAACAGGTAATCGCTGCGCATGGCAAAAGTCCGATATAAAGCAATCTTTATGTCCCGCCTCTAGCGCGAGAGGCGCCGCGAGGCAACCACGGCGGTCAAAAGAAGCGCTGCGCCCCACACAAGCGCCAATATATTGCCCACTTGCGAAAACGGCGTAGGGGCCTTTGCAGGGGGGATCAGGCCGTCGATACGCTTGGCCGTGTTGCGCGGGGCAAAGGCGCGCACGGCGCCGTTCGCGTCGATCACCGCCGAGATGCCGTTGGTGGTCGAGCGCAGGACCGGCAGGCCTTCCTCGATCGCG
The DNA here is from genome assembly GCA_015661825.1 of Novosphingobium capsulatum. Taxonomy (GTDB): domain Bacteria; phylum Pseudomonadota; class Alphaproteobacteria; order Sphingomonadales; family Sphingomonadaceae; genus Novosphingobium; species Novosphingobium pituita. The sequence goes on along the minus strand of DQVI01000117.1, from coordinate 1,593 downwards.
CGCAACCGGGCCTGCGCCAGATGCTGGGGCGGGCCCCAGGCGCCGAACCAGCCGTCGTTCGAAGGGGTGAACAGGAAATCGGGGCGATGCGCGCGGTCGACCACGTGGCCCGGGAAGACGATCTCGTAGCAGATCTGGATGCCGACCTTGCCCAGCCCGTATGCACCGAAATCGAGCGTGCGCGGGCCGGGGCCGGGCCAGTCGTCGGTCTCCCCGGCGACCATCCGCGAGAGGCCGAGCGGGGTGAGCAGCGGGCGCAAGGGCAGATATTCGCCAAAGGGGACGAGGTGGGCCTTGGCATAGCTGCCCACGATGGCCCCGTTCGAATCGAGCGCGGTCACCACGTTCCACGCGCCGACGAGTTCGCGCTTGCGGAAGATCAGGTCGGTCGCCCCGGTCAGCAGCACCGCGCCCGGCCCGATCACCCGGCCCATGCGCGCGCGCGCCAGCAACGGGTCGCCGCCATAGGTGCTGGCGGCATACCAGCCCGGTTCATAGCCTTCGCGCAGAAGATCGGGCACGCCGCTTTCGGGCCAGAACACATAGCGGCGTGCGCCGGGGTGGAGCGGCAGGGACAGCGTGGCCTCGCGGGTGAACTGCGCTTCGTAGCGGGTGGGATCGTTGATTTCGTCCTGGCCGATATTGGGCTGGACGAGGGTGAAGGGGATCGACCCTGTGCCGGAATCGCCGCCGAGCGGGGCGAGGAACAGCGCCATCGGCACCAGTGCCAGCGCCAGACCGCGTCCCCGGCGGCCCTGCCGCGCGGCGCCCACCGCCAGAAGCCACAGCCCGGCCAGCACCACCACCAGCCCGGAGAGCGCATATGTTCCCGTCCAGGGCAGCAGGCGGGCGAGGCCCGGACGGTCGAACCCGCCCAGCGTCGCGGCGGCCAGCGGATTCCACGGGAACCCCGTGAACAGCCAGCCGCGTACCCATTCGGCCAGAATCCAGCAGGCCGCCAGCGCCGGGATCGGCGCGAGCGCCCATCGCCGGGCCAGCCACCAGCCGATCAGGCCGGCCAGGGCGGGAAACAGCGCCAGATAGACCGCCAGCATCAGGACCGCGATCCAGCCCAGCCATGCGGGCATCTGTGCCTGATAGGTGAAGGCCGTGGCGATCCAGTTGGTGCCGACCGCAAAATGGCCCCAGCCCCAGAGCCAGCCGACCAGCAGCGCGCGGCCCGGCCCTTGCGCGGCCATGACCCGCGCCATTAGCACGGCGAGCGCGGCGAGGGTGAGCGGCCACAGGCCCAGCGGCGCAAAGCCCAGCGCGCCAAGGCCCCCGGCCACGATCAGCAAAAGCGCCTCGCGGCCCTTGGGCAGGGCGCCGGTGAAGGGGAGGGGGCATGTCATGGCTGGCGCTATGCCGGGCCGGGACAATGGGGGCAACTGCCGGGCCCCTCGCGCGCGCATGAAAAACGCGCTCATGAAAAAAGGCGCCCGCGAGGGGCGCCTTTTTTGTCTGGGCCGTGCTGGCGCCGGAGGTCAGTTTTCGACCGGGGCGCTTTCGGGCAGCGGGTTCTTGCGGGGGCGGCCACGGCGCTTGGGGGCCGGGGCTGCCTCGGCGGCCGGTTCGGCTGCCGGTGCTTCGGGG
>DQVI01000210.1 GCA_015661825.1 Novosphingobium capsulatum | reverse complement strand
CGAAAGCGTGCGCGGGGCGCTCGCGCTGGTGGCGCGCGGCGCCGCGCCGCTGGGCATCGTCTATGCGACCGATGCCCGCGCTGACCCTGCGGTGCGCATCGCCGGGGTCTTTCCCGTGGGCAGCCATGCGCCGATCACCTATCCGCTCGCGCGGCTGACCACCTCGACCAACCCGGACGCCGAAGGGTTCCGCCGGTTCCTGATCTCGGCTGAAGGCAAGGCGATCTTCCGCCGCTTCGGCTTCGTGGCGCACTGAGCGGGGCGGGCGCGGCCATGCTGCTCTCTGCCGGGGAATGGGGCGTTGTCGCGCTTTCGGCCAAAGTGAGCGCGGTGGCGATCCTGGGGGCCTTGCCGGTGGCTTTCGCGCTGGCCTGGCTGCTGGCGCGCGGGCGGTTTGCCGGGCGGGTTCTGCTCGACGGGCTCGTGCATCTGCCGCTGGTGCTGCCGCCGGTGGTGATTGGCTGGATGCTGCTGATCGCCTTCGGGCCGACGGGGATCGTGGGTGGCTGGCTGGAGCGGGTGGCGGGCGTGACCCTGCTGTTCCGCTGGACCGGGGCGGCGCTGGCCGCTGCGGTCATGGCGCTGCCGCTGATGGTGCGGGCGATCCGCCTGTCGCTCGAAGCGGTCGATCCCCGGCTCGAACAGGCCGCGCGCACGCTGGGGGCCGGGCGCTGGACCACCTTCGTGCGGGTGACCTTGCCGCTCTGCGCGCCCGGTGTTCTGGCCGGGGTCGTGCTCGGCTTTGCGCGCTCGCTGGGCGAATTTGGCGCGACGATCACCTTTGTCTCCAACATTCCGGGCCAGACGCAGACCCTGCCGCTGGCGATCTATGCCGCCTTGCAGGTGCCGGGCGGCGATGCGGCGGTCTGGCGGCTGGCGCTGGTCTCGGTGGTGCTGTCGCTGGGCGCGCTGGTGGTGTCCGAGGGGCTGGCGCGGTGGCAGGGCGGAGGGCGCGCACATGTCCTTTGAGGTCGACATCGTGCTCGAACGGGGCATGCGCGAGATTGCCGTGCGCTTTGCCGCCGGGGCGGGGATCACCGCGCTGGTCGGGCCTTCGGGGCAGGGCAAGACCAGCACGCTCGATGCCGTGGCCGGATTGCTGCGCCCGCGTGCCGGGCGGATCGTGGTGGGCGGGGTCACGCTGTTCGATGCGGCGGCGGGCGTGAACCTTGCGCCCGAGGCGCGCTGTGCGGGCTATGTCTTTCAGGACTTGCGGCTGTTTCCGCATCTCAACGTGCGCGACAACCTGCTGTTCGGCGCGCGGCTGGCTGGGGAAGAGGCTCCGGGTGCGGCGCGGCGGCTGAGCCTTGAGGAGGTGACCGGGTTCCTCGACATCGCGCCCTTGCTGGCGCGCCGTCCGCGCACGCTTTCGGGCGGGGAGGCGCAGCGGGTGGCGATCGGGCGGGCGCTGTTGCGCAGGCCTCGCTTCCTGTTGATGGACGAGCCGCTGACCGCGCTCGATCCGGCGCGGCGTGATGCGGTGATCGAACGGATCGCGGCGATCCGCGACCGCTTCGGCCTGCCGGTGCTGATGGTTTCGCACCAGCAGGCCGATGTGGCGCGGCTGGCCGATCAGGTGGTCGAGATCTGACCACCTGATCGGCAAAGCCGGCTGGCGGGCCTCAGATTTCGAGCTGGCTGCCCAGTTCGATCACGCGGTTGGTGGGCAGGCGGAAGAACTGCATCGGGCTTTCCGAATTGCGCACCATCCACGCAAACAGCTTTTCGCGCCAGATCGCCATGCCCGGCCGCTTCGACGCGATCAGCGTCTGGCGGGCGAGGAAGTAGCTGGTTTCCATGGCCTTGAACGGCCCGCCCGCGCGGGTTTCGGCGGCCAGCTCGGCGGGGATGCCGGTTTCGTCCATGAAGCCGGTGTTGACGATCAGGCGGTAGAAGCCATGGCCCAGATCCTCGACCTCGCGGCGCTTGTGATCGGGGACATGGGGCACGCCCTGGGTGATCACGGTCAGGATCACCACGCGTTCGTGCAGGATGTGGTTGTGCTTGAGGTTGTGGAGCAGGGCGGGCGGAATGCCATCGGCGGTCGAGGCGAGGAACACCGCCGTGCCCCTGACCCGGCGCACCTTCTCGCAGACCGAGCCGAGGAACAGGTCGAACGGCATGGCGTCTTCGGCGAGGCGCTCGCGCAGGATGCGCCGCCCGGTCGACCACGTGGTGAGCGCGGTGAACGCGATGGCCGCGACCAGCAGCGGGAACCAGCCGCCATCGGGGATCTTGGTCACGTTCGAGGCGAAATAGGCCCCGTCGATGATCAGGAACACGCCCGTCAGCAGGCCTGCGGCCAGCGGGTGCCACTTCCACACCGCAAAGGTCAGCACGCCGAGCATGCAGGCGGTGATGAACATCGTGCCCGTGACGGCAATGCCATAGGCCGAGGCCAGATTGCTCGACGTGCGGAAGGCCAGCACGAGCAGGATCACCATGACCAGCAGCGCCCAGTTGACGATCGGCACATAGATCTGTCCGGCGGCACTCGCGCTCGTATGAAGGATGCGCACGCGCGGCAGGAAGCCGAGCTGGACCGCCTGTTGCGAGACCGAGAACGCCCCCGAGATCACCGCCTGGCTGGCGATGACGGTGGCCATCGTGGCCAGAATCACCAGCGGCAGGCGGGCCCAGTCGGGCGCCATCAGGAAGAACGGGTTCTCGACCATGGCCGGGGTGCGCAGCAGCAGCGCCGATTGCCCGGCATAGTTGAGCAGCAGGCACGGGAACGCCACCCACAGCCAGGCGACCATGATCGCGCGGCGCCCGAAGTGGCCCATGTCGGCATAGAGCGCCTCGGCCCCCGTCACCGCCAGCACCACCGAGCCCAGCGCGAGGAACGCCAGCATGGGATCGAGCAGGAAGAAGTTGAGCGCATACCACGGGTTGACCGCGAGCAGGATCTCGGGCGCCTCGATGATGCCCCGGATGCCCAGCAGCGCGATCACGAGGAAATAGACCAGCATGACCGGGCCGAACAGCTTGCCCACCATCGCCGTCCCGTGCGACTGGATCGCGAAGAGGCCGATCAGGATCGCCACCGAGATCGGCAGGACGAATTCGGCAAAGGCCGGGTGGACGATGGTGAGCCCTTCGACTGCCGAGAGCACCGAGACGGCGGGCGTGATGATCGCGTCGCCATAGAACAGCGCGGTCGCCACGATGCCCAGAACGGCGGTGAACGCGGTCAGCTTGCCCGGCTTGAGCTGGCGACCGATCAGCGCGAGCAGCGCGAGGCTGCCGCCTTCGCCCTTGTTGTCGGCGCGCAGGATCACGAAGACATACTTGATCGTGACGATCAGCGTCATCGTCCAGAACATCAGCGAGAGCACGCCGAAGATATGATCAGGGTCGACCGCCAGCCGGTGGTGGCCGATGAAGCTTTCCTTGAGCGAATAGAGCGGCGAGGTGCCGATGTCGCCGAAGACGACGCCGATGGCGCCCACGGCCAGCGGCATCAGGCCATGGTTTTCGCCATGGCCATCATGGCCATGCGCCGAACTCGCCGGATCCTGAGGGGGGGAGGGCGGACTGGCCGTATCGGCTCTCGCGCCAGGGGCTGACAGGGACGTTGCAGTCATGCCCGCGCCGCTACGCCGCTTCGTGGCGCTTCGCGACGGAATTTACGCATTCTTTACGCGAGGCTTCATGCCCGGCTTCATGCTGGTCTTCATGTCGCGCTTTCTGCCGCGCGCCGGGCTCGTTTCCCCACTTGCCTCTCGACCCCGTGCGTTGGCGCTGGCATCCCTCACGCGCATGAGCAGGCTGGCCGCGTTTCGTACCATGATGAATCAGGGGGAGCCTGACGGGCGCGCATCGGCCGCCGGTCTGGTGGCCTGTGTCGCGCTGGTGGTGCTGGTCACGCTTGTCGGGCTGGTCCTGTTTGCGCGGGCGGGCATTGCCGATATCGGGCTGCTCTATCTGGTGCCGGTGATGTTCGCGGCGATCCGGCTGGGGATGCGGCCGGGGCTGCTGACCGGGGTGCTTTCGGCACTGACCTATAACTTCTTCTTTATTCCGCCCCGTTTCACACTCGCGGTGGCCAACCCTTCGCATTTCATCACGCTGGTGATCCTGCTCGGGGTGGCGCTGGTGGGCAGCCACATGGCCGGGCAACTGCGCGAACAGACCCAGTTGGCCGAGGCGCGCGCCGGGCGCGACGCCTTGCTGGTGGGCTTTGCCGGGCGGCTCATGGCGGTGACCCGGCGCGAGGCGCTCTGGCCGTTTCTGGCCGAAGAGATCGACAAGGTGTTCGGGCTGCGGGTCATGATCGTGGCCCCGGACAGGGCGGGAGGGCTGGTGCTGGTCGGCGGGAGCGGCGCGCACGAGCGGCTCGACCTGCTTGAGGCCACCGCCGCGCAGTGGTCTTTTGAAAGCGGGCGGACGGTCGGGCCGGGCGGCTTCGTGCCGACCGCTTCGGAATGGCTGTTCCTGCCCGTGCCGGGGACCGCCGGGCCGCTTGCGGTCGTGGGGGTGGGCAGCGCGCAAGTCGACCGTCCGCTCCATGGCGAACAGGTGCCGCTGATGGAAAGCCTGCTTGCCCAGGCGGGGCTGGCGCTCGCGCGGATGGCGCTGGAGGAAGAAAACCTCGCGCTGGGCCGCGTGCAGGAACGCGAGCGGCTGCGCGGGGCGCTGCTCTCGTCGATCGGCCACGACTTGCGCACCCCGCTCACGACCGTTCTGGGCACCTTGCGCGCGTTGCGTCCGCGCGATGCCGACCAGGCCCTGGCCCTTGCCAGTGCGCGCGGCGAGGCCGAGCGACTCGACCGGTTCGTGGCCAACCTGCTCGACATGGTGCGGATCGAGACGGGCACCTTGCGGCGCGAGGCCGAGCCGGTCGATCTGGCCGAGGCCTGCGAGGCCGCGCTCGACCATCTGGCGCCGACCACCTTGTGCGATCTTGTGGAACTGGCCGTCCCGCGCGACCTGCCGCTGGTGATGGTCGATCCCCGGTTGCTGCACCATTGCCTGATCAACCTGATTGACAATGCCGTACGGCATGGTGGCGCAAGTGGGGGTGGCGCAAATGGGCCGATCCGCATCGAGGCGGACTGGCAAAAGGATGGCGGTATCGAAGTGGCGGTCTGCGATTGCGGGCCGGGCCTTCCGCCGGGCGAGGAGGACCGGATCTTCGGCATGTTCACCCGGCTCGAAGGTTCCGACCGCAAGGGGGGTACCGGGCTCGGGCTGGCCATCGTCAAGGGCTTTGCCGATGCCATGGGGCTGGAGGTTCGCGCCGGGAACAGGGCCAGAGGGGAAGGGGCCAGAGGGGAAGGGGCCAGAGGGGAAGGGATGGGCGGGGGCGCGCGGTTCAGCTTGCGCGTGCCGCCCCATCTCGTACGGCCGGTTGACGATGACACGGATTCCGGCGCGGAGAACGGGGCATGAAGGACACATCACCGTGCGTGCTGGTGATCGACGACGATGGCGCGATCCGCGCGCTCCTGCGGCGCAGCCTCGAGGAAGCCGGCTACCGCGTCTGCGAGGCCGACAGCGCGGCGCAGGCCCTGCTCATGCGCGAGGCACAGGCCCCCGCGCTCGCCCTGCTCGACCTCGGCCTGCCCGACCGCGACGGGCTGGACATCCTGCCCCAACTGGTCGGGGCGGGCCTTGCCGTGGTCGTGCTGTCCGCGCGCCATGCCATCGCGCAGAAGGTCGCCGCGCTCGATCTGGGCGCCGATGACTATGTGACCAAGCCTTTTGCGCCCGATGAAATGCTCGCCCGCGTGCGCACCGCCTTGCGCCACCGGGCGCGGCCATCTACTTCCATGAGTTTAGAGAGTTCTACTGCTTTTAGAAATGAGGCAAAAGAGTAAACTCCTGCCTCTTTTGTTACTTGGGCAGGTTTTATGGTGAATTTTTTGGCTATTTTTTTTACTATCTTAAAATCATTTGGAATGGGAATATTTAAAAGCTCTGAAGCTTGTTTGAGCATCACTTCATCTATGCAATAGAGTGGGTCAATTATTTTTTTAATGCTGTTGTGGTTTTCAAGGGCGAGTTGTATTCCGATGCCATTTAGGTCACCGATGGAGATGGCTATTTTTTTCATGAGACTTCTTTTTTAGTTTTTGAAGTAAATAGTTCGGGTGTAAACACGCCGATTCCAAAAATGCAGATTGCATATAGGG
>DQVI01000156.1 GCA_015661825.1 Novosphingobium capsulatum | reverse complement strand
GCGCCTCCCCCTCGGCCAGCGCCCGCTGCGCGGCCCCTTGCGCCTCGGCATTGGCGGCAAGGCCGGTCGCCAGCCCGAGCCGGTCGAGCATCATCGCCGCCACGATGGCCATGACCGCCACCAGCAACAGGACCGCCAGCAAGGCCGCCCCCCGCTCATCCCGGCGTTGCCGGCCTTCCCGCAAGTCTGTCATCATGCCCGCCATCAAGGACGCCCGACCGGCGCGATGAGCCGCAAGGGCCCCGCCAGCCCCGCCGGGCGCAGTTCGATCTGCATCGCCAGCGGCAGGCCATCGGGTGGCGCCGTCCATCCCTGATCGCTCACCGCGCGCCAGCCCCCGGCCCTGTCGCGCACCCACAGCCGGGGCGCGCTGACCAGCGGCAGAACCGCCAGCGCCTCGTCCGGGGCGCTGCCATCGGGCTGCTCGAAGGCCACCCGCACCAGCGCCTGCCCGTCCCAGCGCCAGACCAGTTTTTCGAGAGGACCGCGCGCCAGCCCCTCGGGATTCGGCCGACCACCGCGCACCAGTTGCACGAGCTCGCCCGCCCCGCCCACGCGAAAGGCCGGAACCGGGGCCCCTTCCGCATCGCGCGTGCCCAGGGCCTGCGCCTGCGCCAGATCGGCCCGCCAGAGCGCGATGAACCGCCGCAGCCTTGCCGCCTCGCCATCATGGCGCCGCAAGACCTGCTCGCTCGCCATGGTCCCGCGCAAGAGGTCGATTCCCGCAAGGGCCAGCAGCGCGACAATGCCCAGCGCCACCAGCATCTCGACCAGCGAGAACCCCGCGCTGCGCGCCGCGCGCCACGCCCTTTCCCCGCTCTTTCTCATGGCCCCGCCAGCCGCGCCGCGCGGACCAGCGCTGCCTCCCCCGGCGCATCGGCCAGCCGCACCACGATCCGCGCGACCGCCACCCCATGATCGCGCACCACCTTGCGCTGCCAGACGAAGCGCCGCCCGGCATTGACCAGTTCGCCCTCACCATCACCCGCCAGCACGGGATCAGTGCTCCACTGCGCGGCCAGATTGCCAGCCACGACCTCGCGCAGCAGGCGCCGGTCGAGGTCGCCACTGCCCTGCAAGCCCACCGCCGTCAGCCGCAGCAGCGCCAGAGCCGCCACGGCAAATACGGTGAGCGCCACCAGCACCTCGATCAGGGAAAACCCGTTGGGCACGGGGGCAGACCCACTTGGAGCCACGGGGGGTACTCCCCTCATGGCGCGGAGCCCCCCGAGAGCGAAACCTCCCCGTCGCGCGCGAGCACGACGGCCACGCCGCCCCAATCCCGATTGACGGATTCGCGCCCCTGCGGCGCAAGCTGGACGGTCATCGCCGCGCTGGCCATGCCCATGCCATCGAAGATCACCCGGCGATGGTCCTGCCCCCCATCGAGGCGCCCCCCATCGAGCCGGATCACCAGCCCCGCAGGCCAGGCCCTTGCCTGCAACGAAGCCTCCCCCGGCTTGGCCCAGACACCGCCCGCCCGGCGCGAAAAGGCATAGCCCAGCGGATCGACATCGACCGCCATGGGCTGCCCGCCGATCACCGCCGCATCACGCGCCGCGCCCAGACGCGCGGCCAGACGCTGCCCCTCCGACCGGGCGAGCCCATCCCCCCGCGAAAAGGACAGCACCACCGCCGACGCAGCCAGCCCGGCGATGGCCAGCACGACCATCAACTCGACCAGCGAGAACCCCGCGTCCCGTCCCGAAAGCACCATGGCCGCAGAGTGTCGCCAGCCCCGCGCGGCCACAAGCCGGGCAAGGTCCGCTTTCGAGGCAATGGAGAGAAAGGAAGAGAAGGAATACCGCAGGGGGCAGGGCCCCCTGCACCCCATTACCTTTGGATGGGGCAGTGCGTCTGGCCATGTCGAATATGGCAACCAGCGCCAGTTCCCGGGGGTCCGGGGGCGATGGCCCCCAAGTTAATATCTTGATTTTCTGTTTTTTAAAAATTGCAAAGGGGACGAACACCGGAGCCATGTCGGGCATGGCCGCACATGTCAGGTTTCTTCTTCGTCACGCTGGGCGCGGATGAGCGGCAGGGCCTTGAACAGGGCTTCCAGCACCGCCGGGTCGAGCAGGGCGGAAAAGCGCTGTTCGTGGCGCTGGATTCTGGCCTGCGCCTCGCGCACCAGCGCCGCGCCGGCCTCCGTCACGCGCAAGGCATGGCTGCGTCCGTCGGCCCTCTCGCGGTCGACCAGCCCGCGCTCCATCAGGCGCGAGACGATCGGCACCATGTTGGCGCGCTTGATCCCCAGCGTCTGCCCCACTTCGGTCTGCGAGCAGGCGGGATTTTCGGAAACGACCAGCAGCGCGGTCACTTCAGCCGGACGCAGTTCGAAATCGCCCAGTTCGCGCGCCAGATCGGCCATCATGACCGCCGAAGCCCGGCGCAACTGGTAGCCCAGCAACTGCTCGACCGAATTGGCGAGCAGACGGCCACCACCCGAGGCCTGAGGGCCGGATGAAGACGGGGAAAGCGAACTGTCGACCATGGACTTACCTTGATGAACACACCCGGCCAAGGCAAGGCGCCGGGCGCATGAAATGTCCTGCGGACACGAAAAAGGGCGGCCGGAGCCGCCCTTTCCTGTCTCCTGCCTGTCGGGCCGCATCGCAAGGATACCAGCCCGGACACAGCGGGCGGCTCAGCCCTTCTTGAGGGTGAGGCCACCGAAGCGCTTGTTGAACTGGGCAACGCGGCCGCCCTGGTCCAGCAGACGCTGGTTGCCACCGGTCCACGCCGGGTGCGAGGTGGGGTCGATGTCGAGAGCCAGCGTGTCGCCTTCCTTGCCCCAGGTGGAGCGGGTTTCGAACACGGTGCCGTCGGTCATCTGCACCTTGATGAAGTGGTAGTCGGGGTGGATGTTGGCCTTCATGGGACTGCTCCGGTAAACCGCCGGTTCCGACCGGCGGCTGGGAAACGTAAGGGAATCTCGAAAGCGGCGCCCTTAAGCGAAAGGGCGACGCTTGTCGAGTCAGCAAGTCAGCTGTCGGCGATCATCGCGGTGAAGCTGCACTCAGTGGCGATCTTGTCGCCGAGCATGGCCTTGCCCGCGAACTTGCACACGCGCGAACGCTTCTGCGTGAACTCGACATGGAGGTCGAGCAGGCAGCCCGGTTCCACAGGGGTGCGGAACTTGGCTTCCTCGATGGCCATGAAATAGACCAGCTTGCCCGTCCCGGCCAGACCGAGCGTCTCCACCGCCAGCACGCCGGCCGCCTGGGCCAGCGCCTCGATCTGGAGCACGCCCGGCATGATCGGACGACCGGGGAAATGTCCCTGGAAGAACTGCTCGTTCATGGTCACGGCCTTGATCGCATGGATCCGCTCACCCACGGTGAGCGAAACCACGCGGTCGACCAGCAACAGCGGATAGCGATGGGGCAGCGCCGCCATTACCTTGGTCACGTCGAACGACAGCGGTGCGTCCTGCACTTCCTCGGTCATCGTCAGATCCTGCGTGCCGGTCTTCAGCGGCCCACGGGCGGCTTGGCGCCGGCGGGCTGCTGCTGGGCGGCGGCCTGCTGGGCCTGCTGCTGGGCCTGCTGTTCACGCTG
>DQVI01000246.1 GCA_015661825.1 Novosphingobium capsulatum | reverse complement strand
GCCAGCCCATCCCCGTGGGCGACGGGGCGGCCTTGCTGGCGCGGCGGCCCGATGTGCGCCAGGCCGAGCGTTCGCTGGCCGCTGCCGTCGCGACCATCGGGGTGAGCACGGCGGGGCTCTATCCGTCGGTTTCGCTGGGCGGTTCGTTCGGGACGACGGCGACCGCGCTGGGCCATGTGTCGCAATCGCGCGCGTTTCACTGGAGCGTTGGGCCGCTGATCACCTGGCACGTACCCAACCTGAGCGCGGCGAGGGCGCAGATCGCGGGTTCCAATGCCGCCGCGCGCGGCGCGCTCGCCCGGTTCGACGGCACCGTGCTGACGGCCCTGCGCGAGAGCGACACTGCGCTTGTCCGGCTGGCCCGGCAGATGGACAACGAACGCGCGCTGGGCGCCGCACGCGACGATGCCGCCACCGCCCAGCGCAATGTCGAGCGCCTCTATGCCGGGGGCGTGGGCGAGTTTCTCGATACGCTCGACGCCGAACGCACCCTGATCCAGTCCGAAAACAGCCTTGCGCAGGCCACCGCCCAGGTCTCGCAGGATCAGGTCAGCCTGTTCATGGCGCTGGGCGGAGGCTGGGAGGACGCCCCGGCGGTGGAGGGCACCGCGCTCGATGGGGTGGAGCAGGGCAAGTGAGGCGTGCCCGATCTCTTGATTGCGGTCTTTTGATTGCGCTGGCCCGTCCTGCGCGCCTATGACCCTGCCATGTCCATCGAACATCGCCGCGACGTCATCCGTGACCTGACCACGTTCGTCGTCGTGGCGCGCGAACTCAATTTCACGCGCGCGGCGGCCAAGCTGGGGGTCACGCAGTCGGCGCTCAGCTACACGATCAAGGTTCTCGAAGAGCGGATCGGCGTGCGCCTGTTGACCCGCACGACCCGCAGCGTGGGCCTGACCGAGGCCGGGGAACGCCTTCTCGACGAGGCCGGGCGCCATCTCGACGGGATCGAGCAGGTGCTTACCTGCATCAGCGGCCACAACGACCGGCCGGCCGGCATGGTGCGCATCGTCGCCTCCGACCATATCGCCGCAAGTGTCATCCAGCCCGCGATGGTCGATGTCCTGACCCGATATCCTGAGATCAACCTCGAACTGCTGATCGACAATGCGATGGCCGACATCGTGGCCGAGCGGTGCGATGCCGGGGTGCGTCTGGGCGATCATCTGGCTTCGGACATGATCGTCCTGCCGCTGGGCCCGGAACTGCGCATGGCCGCCGTGGCGACCCCGGCCTATTTCGAGGTCCATGGGCGGCCCCGCCTGCCTGCCGACCTCAACGGACACAATTGCCTGGCCTTTCGCATGCAGTCGGTCGGCAACCTCTATGCGTGGGAGTTCGAGAAGGACGGCAAGGTCGTGAGCGTGCGGCCACAGGGGCAATTTGTCAGCAACGATCCCGCGCAGATCCTGGTGGCGGCGCTCAAGGGGGTGGGGATTGCCTTCATGAAGGAAATCTCGGTCCAGGCCTATCTGGAGGATGGGCGGCTGGAGCGCGTGATGGAGGACTGGTGCCCCGGTTTCGGGCGCTATTGCCTCTATTATCCGGCGGCCAAGCAGCCGACGGCGGCCTTTGAAGTGGTGCTCGACACCTTGCGCGACGGCTTGCAGTGACGGCTCATTGACAAGGCTGCTTTATTGATGGATGCTCGCCCCATGGCCGGAACAGCACCGTGCATGGGCTTTTTGGCTGATATTCCAACGATTCTGGCTCGTGACTTCGGTTTTTTAGCATCGCATCCTGCTCCTGAAGCGTGCTCCGTGTGGGTTTGGCGCGGGCAGGGGCCATTCTGGCGGGGCCGGAAACAGGTGTTTCTGGCACGCATTTATCGACCTGATTCATAACTGCATCAAAAGTACGGCATATAGCCAAGCCATTGCCTGCCATTTAAACACTGTATCAGGCGTCAGGTGGCCTCGCGCGGGTTTTGCGCGACCTCCTGGCACGCATCATCATAATCGGGTCTGATGTCAGGCGTCCTCGACATGTTTCGCAAGAATGTCGGGGCTGTCAGGCATTCAGGTGCGTCGGAGAAATGACAATGAGATGGACCATCGGTCGGACGCTGGCCGCGAGCATGATCCCGTTCGTGGCCGCCGCCTGCTCGCAGCAGCCGCAGGCCCCGGCCCCCGCCACGCCTGAAGTCGGTGTCGTCACCCTTCAGGAGCAGGATGCCGGGATCGAGACCTTGCTTCCCGGTCGGGTCGTGGCGCTCGAAACCTCGGAAGTGCGCCCGCAGGTCAACGGCATCATCCGCCGCCGCCTGTTCGAGGAAGGCACGCTGGTGAGCGCAGGGCAGGTCCTCTACGAGATCGAGGACGCGCCCTATCGCGCCGCACTGGCCAGCGCGCAGGGCAATCTGGCCATGGCTTCGGCCTCGATCCGCTCGACCCGCCTTCAGGCCGACCGCTACGGGCGCCTGCTGGCGGTCAAGGGGGTCAGCCAGCAGGACTACGACAATGCCGATGCCGCCGCGCGGCAGGCCGCCGCGACCGTGCAGGCCCGCCGCGCCGATGTCATGTCGGCCAATGTCAGCCTTGGTTTCACGCGCATCCGCGCGCCCATCAGCGGGCGCATCGGGCGTTCGCTGCTGACGGTCGGCGCGCTGGCCCAGACCGGCCAGGCCGATCCGCTCGCGACGATCAGCAAGATCAGCGAAGTCTATGTCGATGTGACAGAATCCGCAGACAAGCTGCTGAATCTCAAGGATGCGATCCGCGCTGGCGGGGTTTCGCGCGATGGGTCTTCGACCGTTGCGGTGCAACTGGTCCTGCCCAATGGCAAGACCTATCCGCTTCAGGGCAAGCTGGCCTTCACCGATACGACGGTGGACCCCAGTTCCGGCTCGGTAACCATCCGCGCGCGCTTCCCCAACCCTGACGGCACGCTGCTGCCGGGCATGTATGTGAGCGCCAAAATCGTTCAGGGCGTTCGCCACAACGCCATTCTCGTGCCCCAGCAGGGGGTCAGCCACGACGCCCATGGCGATGCGGTCGCGCTCGTTCTGGGCAGCGATGGCAAGGTCGCGGAGCGCAAGCTCGTGCTTGGCACGGCGCTGGGTGACAAGTGGATCGTGGATTCAGGGCTCAAGGCCGGTGATCGCGTGATCGTCGAAGGGCTGCAACAGGTGAAGCCGGGCGATGCTGCCAAGGCCGCAGCCCCCCAGCAGTCCATGGCCGCCCCCGGACAGGGCGCACGTCCCGAACTCGGGAAGGAATAAGGCTGCATGTCGCGCTTTTTCATCAACAGACCCATCTTTGCATGGGTCATCGCGATCATCCTGATGATGGCGGGGGGCCTGGCCCTGCGCTCGATCTCGATCGCCCAGTTCCCCTCGATCGCGCCCCCTGCGGTCCAGATCACGACTGTGCTGCCCGGCGCTGACGCGCGCACGCTCGAACAGACGACTGCGCAGGTCATCGAGCAGCAGATGAGCGGCCTCGATCACCTCGAATACTTTGCAACGACCAGCGACAGCGCGGGCAACCTGTCGATCATCCTGACTTTCGCGCAAGGGACCAATCCCGACATCGCGCAAGTGCAGGTGCAGAACAAGCTCCAGCAGGCAACCCCGATGCTGCCGCAGGAAGTCCAGCGCCAGGGCCTGATCGTCACCAAGGCGGCCAAGAACTTCCTGATGTTCTTCACGCTCTACTCGGACAACAACAGCCACAACGACCGGGATCTGGGCGACATGATCGCCTCGAAGCTCAAGGACCCGATCAGTCGCGTGAACGGGGTGGGCGACACCCTGATGTTCGGCGCGCAATATGCGATGCGCATCTGGGTCGATCCGATCAGGCTGTCGAACCTGAACCTGACGATCCAGGACGTGGAAGCGGCCGTTCGTACGCAAAATGCCCAGATCGTTTCGGGGCAGGTCGGTTCGCTTCCGGCGGCCAAGGGACAGGCGATCAACGCCATCGTCACCTCGCAGACCCGCCTGAGCACGCCCGAGCAGTTCCGCAACATCATCCTGCGCACCAACCAGGATGGCTCCAGCGTGCGCATCGGCGATGTCGCGCGGGTCGAACTGGGCGCGGAAAACTACAATTTCCGTGGCCGCTACAATAACCACCCGGCGTCCGCCTTTGCCATCAAGCTCGCCTCGGGGGCCAATGCCCTCCAGACCGTGGCGGACGTGAAGACGGTGATCACCCAGATCGCGACCCAGTTCCCCTCGGACGTCAAGGTCGCCTATCCGCTCGACAACTCGGAATTCGTCAAGCTTTCGATCGAGGAAGTCGTCCGCACCCTGTTCGAGGCCATCGTGCTGGTCTTCTTCGTGATGTTCCTGTTCCTCCAGAACTGGCGCGCCACGCTGATCCCCACGATTGCCGTTCCGGTCGTTTTGCTGGGCGCCTTTGCGGTGCTCTATTACGCCGGGTTCACCCTCAACACGCTCACCCTGTTCGGCATGGTGCTGGCCATCGGCCTGCTGGTCGACGATGCCATCGTCGTGGTCGAGAACGTCGAACGCCTGATCCACGAGGATGGCCTGAGCCCCAAGGAAGCCGCGCTGCGCTCGATGGACGAGATTTCGGGCGCGCTGATCGGCATCGGCCTCGTGCTTACGGCGGTGTTTCTGCCCATGGCCTTCTTCGGCGGGTCGGCGGGCGTGATCTTCCGCCAGTTCTCGCTCACCATCGTCATCTCGATGATCCTCTCGGTGCTGGTCGCCCTGATCCTGACCCCGGCCCTGTGCGCCACGATCCTCAAGGCGGGCGACAACATGGGGCAGGAACATGCCCGTCCCGACGCCAAGGGCATCGTGGGCCTGTTCGACCGCTTCTTTGCCTGGTTCAACCGCACGTTCGACAAGGGCCGTGAACGCTACAAGGACGGCGTGCGCAAGGTCGACCGCAACTGGAAGCGCTCGCTGGTCGTCTATGGCCTCGTCGTGGCCGGGTTGGCGATCGTGTTCGTCCGTCTGCCGGGCGGGTTCATGCCTTCGGAAGACCAGGGCTTCCTGTTCGCGCAGGTGACCTTGCCCAATGGCGCGACGCTCGAACAGACCGAAGACACGATGAACCGCGTCACCGACTACTTCAAGACGGTCGAGGGGGACAACGTCGAGGGCGTCTACAACGCGGCAGGCTTCGGCTTCGTGGGGCAGGCCCAGAACGTGGGCCTTACTTTCGTGCGCCTCAAGGACTGGTCGGTCCGCAAGGGCGCGGCCAACAGCGCCAATGCCATCGCGATGCGGGCCTATGGCGCGCTCAGCAAGATCCGTGGCGGCCAGATCATCGCCTTTGGTCCGCCCGCCGTGTTCGAACTGGGCAATGCCGACGGTTTCGACTTCCAGCTCAAGGACACCGGCAACGTCGGCCACGACAAGCTGCTCGAAGCCCGCAACCAGTTGCTCGCCGCCGCCGCCAAGGACCCGCGCCTGGCCATGGTGCGTCCCAACGGGATCGAGGATCTCGCCCAGATCAAGCTCGACATCGACCAGAACAAGGCCGGTGCGCTCGGGCTCGACCTGTCCAACGTCAACGATACCCTCTCGACCGCGCTGGGTGGCAGCTACATCAACGACTTCATGGACCGTGGCCGCGTCAAGAAGGTCTATGTCGAGGCCGACGAGAGCGCGCGCATGACCCCCGATGGCATGGGCACGCTCTATGTGCGGGCCAGCAACGGCACCATGGCGCCGTTCTCGGCCTTTTCGAACTGGCACTGGATCTTCGGGCCGAGCAGGCTCGAACGCTACAACGGCCAGTCGTCGATGGAAATCATGGGCGCCCCCGCGCCGGGCCACAGCTCGGGCGAGGCGATGCAGGCCATGCAGGAACTGGCCAGCAAGCTGCCTGCCGGGATCGGCTATGAATGGACCGGGCTGAGCTACGAGCAGGAAAAGAGCTCGGGCCAGGCCGGGATGCTCTACGCGCTCTCGCTGCTGATCGTGTTCCTGTGCCTTGCCGCGCTCTATGAAAGCTGGTCGGTGCCGCTCGCGGTGCTGCTGGTGGTGCCGCTCGGCGTGTTCGGTGCGGTTCTCGCCTCGTGGCTGACCGGCCAGTCCAACGACATCTACCTTCAGGTCGGCCTGATCACGACGGTGGGTGTTTCGGCCAAGAACGCGATCCTGATCATTGAGTTCGCCGAGGAAATGATGCGCGAAGGGATGAGCGCGGGGGCGGCAGCGGTCGAGGCGGCAAGGCTGCGCCTGCGTCCGATCCTGATGACCAGCTTTGCCTTCACGCTCGGCGTGCTGCCGCTGGCGCTCTCGCATGGTGCGGGGTCTGGCGGTCAGAACGCCATCGGCTGGGCCGTGGTCGGGGGCATGCTCTCGGCGACCCTGCTGGCGATCTTCTTCGTTCCCACCTTCTTCCGTCTGGTCAAGCAGCTGTTCCGTCAGGACCAGCCCGAAGGCCATGTCGCTCAGGAATCCTGATCCATGATCAAGCACAGCAAAACGCTGGCTTTGCTTGCCCCCGGCCTGTTGCTGGCCGGGTGCAACATGGCACCGCACTACGTTCGCCCCGACCTGCCGGTGGCGCCTTCGGTCTCGTCCGGCATCGGGCAGGGCGCGGGGGCGGATACGGCCCAGATTGCTCAGGCCCAGGCTTCGGACGCCGCGCCGATGGCCTGGAAGGACTATTTCACCGATGCGCGCCTGCGTGCGGTGATCGGCCTTTCGCTCGAAAACAACCGCGACTTGCGCGTTGCGGTGGCCCATATCGCCCAGGCCCGCGCCCGCTACAAAGTGCAGGGTGCCGACCTGTTCCCGACCATTTCGGCCGGGGCCAGCGGCGACATCGCCCAGGTTCCCAGCGGGTTGAGCGGCCTGACCGGGGGCAGCGGAGGCTCTGCGGGCGGTCCGGCCAACAGTACCCGCTACAACCTCTATCGCGGGCAACTGGGGGTCTCGGCCTGGGAGATCGACCTGTTTGGCCGCGTGCGCAACCTGACCCAGGCGGCGCAGGAGGAATACTTCGCGAGCATCGACAACCGGGCGGCGGCACAAGTCTCGCTGGTGTCCGAAGTGGCCAATGCCTGGCTCCAGCTTGCGGCGGACCGCGAGCAACTGGCCATCGCCCGCGACACCCACGCGGCCTTCGCCCAGACGCTGGAGATCACGCAGGACCGCGCGAAGATGGGCGTGGCCTCGGATCTCGACCTGCAACAGGCCCGGACCAGCTTCGAGCAGGCGCGCGCCGATATCGCGCGGCTGACCACGACCGTGGCGCAGGATCGCAACGCACTCGACCTGCTGGTCGGCACGCCCGTTGGCGACGCGATGCTGCCCGAGGGGCTGGACACGACCGAAGCAACCATCGGGCAATTGCCCGGCGGGCTGGCATCGAGCGTGCTGCTCAAGCGGCCCGACGTGTCCTCGGCCGAGCATGACCTGCGTTCGGCCAATGCCAATATCGGCGCGGCGCGGGCGGCCTTCTTCCCGCAGATCTCGCTGACGGCGGCGGTCGGCACGATGAGCATGGGTTTTGCCAACCTGTTCCGCGATGGCAGCCTGAACTGGTCGGCATCGCCTTCGGCCACGTTGCCGATCTTTGACATGGGCAAGAACATCAACAATTTGCGCTATGCCAAGGCCACGCGTGACGCGATGGTGGCGACGTATGAAAAGGCGATCCAGACCGCGTTTCGCGAGACCGCCGACGCGCTGGCCCGTCGCGAGACGATCGGCACCCAGCTCGATGCCCAGCAGAAGCGCGAAGGGGCCGCCCACAGCGCCCTGACGATTGCCCAGGCCCGCTACAAGGAAGGCGTTGATCCGTTCCTGACCACGCTGGACAGCGAGCGGACCTACTATGCGGCCCGGCAGGATCTGGTCTCGGTCCGGCTGGAGCGGCAGACCAACGCGGTCGAACTGTTCCGTGCGCTCGGTGGCGGCGTCTGACCCTGATGCCGCCCGCCTGAAAGGCCCGGGCGATGGTTCGTGCGTGCGCTGAAGCGGTTGATCCGGTTGTATCGGATCAACCGCTTCAGGTTTTTGTTTTGGCGTGTTTTCTGCGGCACCGGGTGGTTCCACCCGGCTTGAGAACGCGCTAGGGGGCTGCGACCCAAGCTTGAGACTGGATTTGCCATGCAAGTGAACGACGAAGGAAAGCCTTCGGTCGGATGGAAAGTGCTGGGCGTGCTCAGCATGCTGATGGGCTTTGCGTCGATTTCGACCGATGTCTATCTGCCTGCCATGCCCGCCATGGCGCGCTCGCTGGGGGCCAGCAATGGCATGATCGAGTATTCGATCACCGGCTATCTCGTCGGGTTCGCTTTCGGGCAATTGCTGTGGGGCCCGATCAGCGACCGTCATGGGCGCCGGGCCCCGATTGCCATCGGTATCGTCCTGTTCCTGTTTGGCTCTGCCGGCTGCGCGCTGGCGGGCAGCGCCCAGGCGATTGTCGCATGGCGGCTGTTGCAGGCGCTCGGTGCGGCAGCCGGGGTGGTGATCGCGCGGGCCATGGTGCGCGACCTTTTCGTCGGGCCTCAGGCGGCGCGGGTGCTCTCGACGCTGATGGTGGTCATGGCCGTGGCGCCGCTGGTCGGCCCGATCGTGGGCGGACAAGTGGCGGCCATGGCGGGCTGGCGGGCGATCTTCTGGTTGCAGGTGGGCATTGGCCTGTTCAACCTCGCCGCGCTCTACACCCTGCCCGAGACTTTGCCCGTCGCGCAGCGCCATGATGGCCGCTTGCTCGATGTGCTGGGCCATTATGCGCGTCTGGTGCGCGAGCCGCGGCTGATGGCCTATGCGGCGGCGGGCGGCTTCTTCTACGTCGGCATGTTCGCCTATGTCGCCGGAACGCCCTTTGCCTATATCACCTATCATCACGTTCCGCCCCAGCTCTACGGGTTGCTGTTCGGTGTCGGGATCGTCGGAATCATGGGCTCGAACGCGATCAACGCCCGTCTGGTTGCGCGCCACGACAGCGATACGCTCCTGCTCTGGGGCACGACGCTGGCTGCCGTGGCGGGCGTGGGATCGGCGGTGGCGGCCTATTGGGATCTGGGCGGCCTGTGGGGGCTGTTCTTCACGCTGTTCCTGTTCGTGGCCAGCACGGGTTTTATCGTCGCCAATTCGATTGCCGGGGCGCTGAGCGACTACCCCGGACAGGCGGGCGCCGTCTCCGCGCTGGTGGGCGCGTTCCAGTATGGCAGCGGGGTGTTCGGTTCGGGGCTCGTGGGCCTTTTTGCCGATGGCACGCCCCGGCCACTGGGCTTCATCATGGCGCTGGCCGGGGTGGGGGCCTGTGTGGGGGCGGCCATGCTGACACGGGTGCCGCGCGCGGTGCGCCTGGCGGTGTAAGCAAGAGGGCCGCCCCGAACGGGATCAGATCGGCCAGCTTTCGCGGCGCCAGGCCGAATCCCAGAACATCCATTCGAACCGGGTGGCCTGTTTGAATGCGCGGGCCATCGCGGCGCGGGTCGCCGGAGAGGCTTCCTGCGCCGCCGCATCGACCAGCGCACAGACCCTCTTGGTCGCCTCGCCGAACGCGGGATCGGCATAGTTGTCGATCCATGCGGCATAAGGGTTGGGGGTGGTCGCGCGCGGCTTGATCGCGCAGCCCACGTCCCAATAGACCCAGAAGCACGGCAGGATGCCCGCGATCAGTTCCTCGTAGCTGCGCGTGGCCGCCAGCGAGGCGATATAGCTGGTATAGCCGAGGCAAGCCGGGGTCGGCTCGGTGGCTTCGGCCATCTCCGGGCTGACGCCGAACTGGTTGAAGAAGGCCTGATGGAGCGCCTGCTCGACCACCACGGCGACTTTCGCGCCATCGGAAAATTCGAGCCGCGCCGCCGCATCGGGCGCGCGTGCCGCCGCCAGCGCCAGAGAACGGCCATATTCGGCCAGATAGAGGCTGTCCTGCACGATATAATGCCGGAACGTCTCGCCCGGCAGGGTCCCGTCGGCCAGCCCGGTGAGGAACGGATGGGCGAGGATCGCCTCGCGCAGGGGGGCCACTTCAGCCCAGATCGTGTCGCAAAATCCCATCATGCATTCCCTTGCTGATCGTGATGCATATGTGTTGAACGGGCATGGTCTGCGCGCCAGCGGCGATATCCGATCGCTGCCAGCACGACCATTGCCGCATAGAGCCCGGCTGTCGGCCACAAGTCTTTGTAGAGGAACATGCCCACGTAGATCACGTCGACCGCGATCCACAGCAGCCAGTTCGCGGCCTGTCGGCGCGCGGTCCAGACCTGGGCGACGAGGCTGAAACTGCTGAGCATGGCATCCATCCATGGCAGCGCCGCGTCGGTGTAATGGCTGGTGAACCAGCCGATGACGAGCCCGCCCAGCGCGCCCGCCACCAGCCAGCCCAGCGCATGAACGGGAGGCAGCGGGCGGACTTCGACCGTCTTGCTCTCGCCCATGCCACTGCGGGTTTTGCCTGTCTGTGTCTTGCTGCGCGCCCAGGCCACCCAGCCATAGAGGATGCTGGCCCCGAACAGGACTTGCAGCACCATGTCGGCATAGAGCCGCGCGTCGAGGAACAGCTTGAAGTAGAGGATGCAGCCCAGCAGGTTCGCCGGCCAGCACAGCATCCGCCGCTGCGCCGTCAGCCAGACCCCCAGAATGCTGACGGGGACGGCGATGATTTCGAGAACCGGCATCAGGCTTGCCCTCCCTGTTCGAGGGCGCCGAGGAAGGCGCGCCCGGCGTCCGACAGGAACCACTGGGCATGCCCCAGAAGATAGTCGTCCCATGCGATCATGGCCTGCGCCTCGTCGTTCAGGATGCCGATGAAATAATCGACTTCGCTCAGGGCAAACTCGATGTGAA
This sequence comes from Novosphingobium capsulatum, assembly GCA_015661825.1. Lineage (GTDB taxonomy): Bacteria > Pseudomonadota > Alphaproteobacteria > Sphingomonadales > Sphingomonadaceae > Novosphingobium > Novosphingobium pituita. The sequence continues at coordinate 6,981 of DQVI01000246.1, read as the reverse complement.
CGAGCGGCAGCAGCGCGATCACGCACGCGAGATCCTGCCCGGAAAGCGGGACAAGGCTGCGATACCCCGCGATCAGGCCCAGCGCGGCCTGCGCGCAGGTCGCCGGATCGGCGGAGGCCAGATCGAGCCAGGGGATCGCGCAGCGCTCAATGGCCGTGGCCAGATCGTGCAGCGCGCTCGTTTGCGTGGCGAGGCCGAAATCGATGATCCCGGCCACTGTGTCGTTTCCTGCCCAGAGCAGGTTGGACGGGTGCCAGTCGTTGTGGGTCCACAAGGGGCGCTGGAACGGGCTTTGCATGGCCGGAGGTTCCGCCATCCTCGTGCCCAGTGTCGTGAAAAGGGCCGAAAGGCGCGATTGCCATCCCTTGTCTTCCAGCCAGCCCGCCAGCGCCGGACGCGCGGCGACATAAGCGCGCGCCGCTGCCATGGGATCGGCGGCGGGCAGGATCGTGAAGCTGCCGACCAGCGGGCAATCGGGCCTTGCGGGCGCGTCGAAATCGCGGGCGGCCAGATGCAGCCGGGCCAGTGCGGCCCCGGCGGCATGGGCATGGCATGCCTTGAGGAACGGGGTCCACGATTGCCGGTCGCGATAGAGGTCCACGCCGGGCACGGGGCGCAGCAATTCGTAGGTCCAGTCCCCCTGCGCCAGCACGCTCGCGCCATCGTGCGTGGTTTCCACCAGAGGCACGGGCAGGCCACGGGCATGGAGATGGGCCATGAACGCGTGTTCGGGGGCGAGGGTGGCCGGGCTGCGCAGGCGGGCGTGGTGGCGCTTGAGGAAGAAGGTGCCTTCGGGAACCTCGACCCGCACGGCGGCCGAGAAGGGCCGGGGTGAATGCCAGGCAAGGGTGAAAGGGCGGCCTGCCGAGGCCGGGAAGCGGGCAAGCACGGCCCCGGCTTCGGCAGGCGTGATGGCAGGCCAGGCCGGCGCTTCGAGCGCCATGCCCATTCCATGCACCATGTGGCCCTCAGACATGCGACCGGTCTGCGTCATGGCGCTCAGAAAGCGCGTGAGAGCGTCGCGACGAAGGCCCTGCCACTGCCCACGTAATAGCGTGGGGCCGCGCCCGAAATCACCGAGCCATTGCGCCCGATGGTATCCTGCGCATTGGTGCTGACCGACTGCACGCCCGACAGGACATGCGGGTTGGTGAGGTTGATGGCGTTCAGGCGCAAGTCCATCGTCTTGTCGTCGATCAGCCCGGCCAGATGGACGCCCACCGAAAGATCGAACGTGGCATAGCCCCTGATGCGCTCGTCGTTCATGAACGTGGCATACTGGTGGCCGACATACTTGAGCGTGGTGCTGCCGAACAGGCGGCCCCGGTCATACGTGGTGCCCAGCGCGAACTGGAAACCGGGGCTGGCCACGGCATGCTTGCCCCGCGTGGGCAGGAAATCGTCGCCCACGGGCAGGTCGCTGTCGATGCGGGTGTGAAGTGCCTCACCCGACAGATAGATGCTCATCCCGCGCGCCGGGCGATAGTCGATCTCGCCGTCGACGCCCCAGCTCGTCTGGCTGCCGCCATTAACCGTCGCATTGACGAGCGCGCCGCCGCTGTTGACGATGGTCGAGACCTGCCGGTTGCGGAAATGATAGTGGAACCCGGTGAGCGAGAACGACAGGCTCGGCCCGATGTAGCGATAGCCCAGTTCCTGCGAAAGCGAGCGTTCGGGGCGCAGGTCGCCGCGCCCCTGGGTGACCGTCTCGCCCAGGTAGTAGCTGTTGAGCAGCGCAAATTCGTTGGGCGCACGGAAGTTGGTGACGATATTGGCAAAGACCTGCTGGTGCTGGTCGATCTGCCAGTGCAGCGCGGCGCGGGGCAGGGCGGCAAAGATGTCGGAGCGCACGGCGTCCTGCGGGCCGGGCAGGTAATTGCGCCCGTTGCGCAGCACGTCCACGCCCTTGAAGCCGATGTCGAGCGTGAGCGTGTGGGTGAGCGCCACGCTGTCGGCGACGAAAAAGCCCTTGGTCACGGTGACCGTGCGCTCGTTCTCGTAGGCCAGCACGCGCCCGTCGGCGGTGTGGATGGCGGTGGCCTCGTCGCCCCAGGCTTCGAGCGGATGGCCGTTGTCCTTGAGCGGGGTATAGCTCTGGGTCACGCGGTCGGTGCCATAGTCGAACCACAGCCCGGCGGTGATCTTGTGGGCTCCGGCCCTGAAGGTCAGGCTGGCGACATCGCCCACGCGCATCTGGCTGGCCATCCAGTTGCCCAGCACTGTCGCCTGTCCGTCGACCGCGCCGGGCAGGCTGATCGGGTCGGCCAGAAATTCGGTGCCCAGATAGTTGCCGGTCGTGCTCAGCTGCGTGCCATAGGGCGAGTTGCCGAAACCGATCTGGAAATAGCCGGTGGTGTCGAAATCGAGCCGGTCATTCAGGTGCAGGTGGACCGGCGCCGAGATATAGAAATTGCGGAACGGCGCGCGATAGAGCCGCCAATAGTTGGTATTGCCCGGCGTATAGCGCGCATCATAGTTGAACTTGCGCCCCGAGGCCTGCCAGTTGGCCATCGACGGGCTGGGATACGTCGAGGTGATCGCATCGTTGTACGAGAACGCCAGCGCGGCGCGGTTGCCTTGCCCCCATTCCTTGAGGATCTTGGCATCGACATGGCGGCGGCGGTCAAATCCGGCCCCGCGCCAGTTGTCGGCGCGGTTGTTGGAGAAGGAGACGAAGGCCTTGAGCCCGGTCTTGCCGATTTCGCCGGTATCAAAGCGCACGAAGCCGCGCGCCTCGTTGTACGACCCCACCGAGGCATCGACCAGCCCGCCCATCCTGTCAGCCGGATCGCTCAGGCTGAGGGCGATGACCCCGCCCGCCGCCGAAACCACCGGCGCGGCAATGTCGGCAGACCCTTGCGCCAGCGTTATCTGCCGGAGATTCTCGGTATCGGCGAACTGCGAGGGATAGGCATAGAAATAGCCGATGTCGTTCTGCGGCGCGCCTTCCATCAGGACGCCGATCTGGTCCTGTCCCAGCCCGCGCAGGGTGATCCCCGAACTGACCGAAAGGCCATAGGGATCGCTGGAGGCCACATTGGCGCCCGGCAGCATGGCCACCAGCTGATAGGCATTGAGCGTGGGCGCCTGCTTGCGCAGAAAATCACTGCCGATCGCGCTGATCGCCTGCGGCGCGCTCTGGTCGGGGAGCAGCCCTTCGGGATCGCGATGGCCGATCACCTCGATGCGGTCAGCCGAATCGGCGCTGCCTGCGCTGGTCTCTGGATTGGCGGCTGCATCGGCGGCATGGGCATTCTGCATCGACAGCAGGGCAGCCAGGCTGGCCCCGATGAGCGCGGCATGGCGCAGGTCGCTGCGCTGAAACGAGGGTGCCAAATTCTGAAAACAAGGGGAAAAACAGGCCGTCATGTCTCGTCCGCTCCACACGGAGGGACGCCGGAATTGCAGCCGTCGACCCTCCCTACGCCGGTGTCAACCGGATCAGGTTCAGCGGGTCGTGGTCTGCTGACCACCTCTCAGCCGCGCATCAGCGGCCCCCCGGGGATGTGCGGGCCACTAGACGTTTCGTCGCGTGGGGGAAAGAGACAAGTCGCAAAAATAATCGACAGACCGCAAAACAGGACCGGCGCTGGAAAGGGTCCCCTTTCCAGCGCCGGCTGTTCTTCGGAAAAAGCGATCTTTACAGCTTGACGTTGGCCGTGATGATCGCGGTGCGGCCTGCGGCCTGGTTGACGAAGTGGGTGGTGAAGGCGCGGTCGAAATAGCGCTTGTTGAAGACGTTGTTGACGTTCACCTGAAGCGCGAAGCGCGGCGTCACCTGAAGCTGCGCGTTGGCGTCGAAGCGCCAGTAGGCGGGGACTTCGCGGGCCAGCGTCTTGCTGATCACCACCGCGCCATTGCTCACCGAGCGCAAGTCGGAATAGCCGCCATAGACCTTGCCCATGTATTGCGCATTGCCGCCCAGCGTGATGCGGTCGGTGACCTTGTAGGTCGTGGCCGCGGTAAAGCTGTGTTCGGGCGTGTTGGGGAAGCGCTTGCCGGTGTTCACCGAAGGCGCGGTCAGGCCCGAAGTGACGGTATAGCCGCCATCGACGATGGTCGAGTCCATGTAGGTGTAGCCGCCAAAGACGTTCCAGCGCGGGGTGATATTGCCCGAGAACGAGAACTCGATCCCCTTGATCAGGCGTTCGCCGATGAAGCTGACAAGGCCGTTGGCATCGATCGAGCGGGCATTGCTGGTATCGGTGCGGAACGCGGCGAGGGTGAGCGAAAGGCCTTCGTCGAAGACATTCCACTTGGTCCCCACTTCATAGGACTTGGTGCGTTCGACCTTGAGCGCGTCGGCGGCGTTCTGGTCGGTGCCCAGCGCATTGGTTTCCTGCCCGTTGGCAAGGTAGGAGCCCGGCGGGGTGGCGGCGCTGGAGGTCGAGAAGTAGATGCTGCCGTTGGGCGCGGGCTTCCAGGTCAGGCCAGCCTGATAGGACACGATGTCGTCGCGGCGGCTCACCCAGGTGCGCCCGCTTTCGTCGGTGGCGCTGGCAGCAAGGCCGGCGCTGGTGCGGGTGATGTAGTGGTCGTAACGAACCCCGACGTTGAGCAGCAGGCTCTTGGTGATGTCGATCGTGTCGAGAACCGAGATCGCCTTGGTCATCGTGCGTGCACGGGTCCAGGTCTGGGGCAGCGAGCGCCCGATCGGCGAGACGGTCGAAGACCCGTCAGAGGCATAGCTGACCCACGGATCATAGGGGTTGGGCGCGCCCACGGTGGTGCAGTTGTAAGTCGCGATCGAGGCCGTGCCGCACAGGCCGCCGGTGGGGAAGCTGCCGGTATAGCCGCTGCCGGTCGAAATCGCGGTGCCGGTGCTCGGGTTGGACTGGAACGCACCGACCTTGACCTTCTCGGTGCTGATCTCGGCGGTCACGGTGAAGGTGTTCTTGATGTGGCCGATGGCAAAGCTGCCGAACAGGTCGGTCTGGTTGATCAGCCCGGTCGTCTCGCTGTAGCGGGTGTTGGCACGGCGCCAGACATAGCCATTGGCGACATTGCCCTTGCTGTCGTCGGGCTGGGTGAGCACGTAGCTCTGGTCGGTCACGCCATAGCGGAACGTGTTGCGCAAGGTCAGGCCATTGCCGAACTCGTGCTGGGCGGTCGCGGTCCCGGTATTGGCATGGGTCCGGCGGAAATCGCGGTCGACCAGGCCATAGAACGTGCCGCGGCGGACCTTGACGGGGCCGGTCTCGGTCACGCCGGCAGGGGCATTGTTGATGGTGTATTGATAGGGAATGCCGGAATCGGGCAGTTCGTTGGTGTCGAGGTGATAGTAGGCCAGCGTCAGGCTGCTCGGGCCGGTCAGGCCGAACTTGACCGAAGGCGCCACGCCCCAGCGGCTCTGCCAGATGGCATCGCGTCCGGCCACGTTCTGGTCGTGGTACATCGCGGCGATGCGCAGGCCGATGTTGTGGCCGAGGGGCTGGTTGATATCGGCGGTCAGGCGCTTGTACTGCGAGGTGCCGGTGGCCGCCGAAAGATCGGCGAAGCGGCCTTCGACGGGCAGCTTGGAGACCATGTTGATCGCGCCGCCCACGTTGCCGCGCCCGCCCATCGTGCTGTCGGAGCCCTTGACGACCTCGATCTGGTCGACCGCGAAGACTTCGCGGCTGGCCGCGCCGATGTCGCGCACGCCGTCGAGGTACATCGAATTCTGCGCGTCGGTGCCACGGATATAGGGACGGTCGCCCTGCGGGCTGCCGCCTTCGCCCGCGCCCAGCGTGATGCCGGGGACGAGGCGCAGGGCATCGGTGAGCGAGGCCGTGGCCGTGTCGGCCAGAACCTGCGAGGGGATCACCGAGACCGAGCGCGGGGTGTCGAGCAGCGGGGCGGTATACTTGGGCGAGGAGGCCTTGTCGGTCTTGTAGCTGCCTTCGGTAACGGCGGTGTCGGTGACGGTGACACTGCCCAGAACCTTGGGTTCCCCTGCAGCAGTCGATGTACTTTCCTGGGCCAGGGCGGGGGTGCCCACCGCAATCAGGCTGACGCAGCCGAGCGCGAGGAAGCGCGAAGCTCCCGTCCGGGCATCGAGGCGGTCGTCAGAGCGGTTGGAAGTGGTCCTCAACGTGAATTCCTTCGAGCCTGTGTTGTTCTGTCAGAAGCAGTTGCTCCGGCGGATTGCGCCGCGCCCCGTCTGCCTCCTGCCGTTGCCGATTAATGCGAGTCGCTCGCACTAGCAAGTCTTGTTGAGAATGATTTTCTGTTTCGTTGCGCACAAGGTGCGGATTGCGGCATTTTTGCACCAGCTCTTCAGCGCCCTTGAGCCTGCCGCATGGAGGGCAACCGCGCCGTTGTGGAATTTGCCCGCGCCGCCTAGAAAAGGGCGATGAACGCTCCTGCGCCCATTTCGACCATGCGTACCTCGCCAGACTATCCCGATCCCGATTTTGTCGTCATCGATGTCGAGACGGCCTGCGAACGGGTCAGCAGCATCTGTCAGGTCGGCATTGTCGGCTACAGGGACGGGGGCGAAGTCTTCGCCTATGAAACGCTGGTCGATCCGCGTGATACGTTCTCGGCCTTCAATATCGGCATTCACGGGATCACGGCGCGCGATGTCGCCGGAGCGCCCGATTTCGCGCAAGTCCACGCCCGGCTCGAAGCCCATCTGGCCGGGCGCGTGGTGGTCGCGCACTCCAGCTTCGACAAGGGCGCGCTGGCGGCGGCCTGTACCCGGACAGGCTGCGCGCCGATCGCCGCGCGCTGGCTCGACAGCGTGCGCGTGGCCAAGCGGGCCTGGCCCGATCTGACGAGCCACAGGCTCAATGTCCTGGCCGATTTTCTGGGGCTTTCCCATCGCCACCACGATGCGCTGAGCGATGCCCGCGCGGCAGGGCAGGTGATCCTCCGGGCGATCGAGCACACCGGAACACCGCTCGAAGCCTGGCTGGCCACCCCGCCCAAGGCGAGGCCGCGCGCGCCCGAACCGGCCCCGGACGGGCCGTTGGCCGGTATGCGGGTGGCCCTGCTGGG
>DQVI01000213.1 GCA_015661825.1 Novosphingobium capsulatum | reverse complement strand
CACGATGCCTCCAGCATCGCTGGGCTCTCAGCCTTCTTGTGGTGACCCAAAATCCCTCGCCAAACCTCCGCCGCCCGACTTTTGGGTCGGGCTCTCAGGCCTCGCAGACATCCAGATCGTAGAACCGCACGATCTCGTCCCAGGCTTCCTGTGCGGTCTCGACCGGCTTGAACAGGTTGAGATCCTCGAAGTTGATCACCCCTTCCTCGGCGATGGCGCGGAAGTTGATGACCCTGTTCCAGTAGTCCCCCCCGAACAGCAGCACGGGGATAGGCTTCATCTTGCCGGTCTGGATCAGGGTGAGCAGCTCGAAGAATTCGTCGAACGTGCCAAAGCCGCCGGGGAACACCGCCACGGCGCGCGCGCGCATCAGGAAGTGCATCTTGCGCAGCGCGAAATAGTGGAACTGGAACGAGAGGTGGGGCGTCACATAAGGGTTGGGCGACTGTTCGTGGGGCAGCACGATGTTGAGCCCGACGGTATCGGCGCCGACATCGACCGCGCCGCGATTGGCCGCTTCCATGATCGAGGGGCCGCCGCCCGAGCAGACCACGAACTGGCGCTTGCCTTCCTCGACCACGCCGCAGGCCGAGGCGAGCCGCGCAAGTTCACGCGCTTCGTCGTAATACTTTGACTTGGCCACCAGCCGCTCGACGACGGCCTTGCGCTCGGGGGTGGTCGCCGCATCGAGCGCGGCCTGCGCGTGTTCGGGCGAGGGGATGCGGGCCGAGCCATAGATGACCAGAGTCGAGCCGATATCGGCTTCCTCCAGCAGCATCTCGGCCTTGAGCAGTTCGAGCTGGAAGCGCACCGGGCGCAATTCCTCGCGCAGGAGGAAGTCGGTGTCGCGGAAGGCCAGCCGATAGGCCGGGTCCAGCTGCTGGGGCGTGCCGCCCGGATGGTTCTCGGCGAAGCCGGCTTCCTGCTCGGCCTTGTAGAACTTGCGATTGACGAGAGCGCGGTTGATTTCTTCTTCTGTCATCCTGTTGAAGGTGGGCTGGCCGAACGCACTTGGCAAGCCCTTATGCCGCCCCTTACAACGCTATGGCAAAGACCCGATGGCGGCTTTAAGATTAGAATAGAGCTGACACCAGCATCTGGAGGGCGGCGCCGTAATAGTCGTTGGCCAGCCCCAGCGGTGGGGCGCTGCCGATCAGGCGCGCGGCGATCGCCGCGCCGCCATTGGAGACCGCATAAGGCGCGCGCTGGCCATTGGTCAGGTCGATCCAGGCGGGGATCGGCTGGCCTTCGGCGAGGCACTGGCGCCAGAACGCGGCGACCGGCTGGGCCAGGCTCGTGCGGTTGCCTGCCATGGCATAGAGCGGCACGCGGATGGCGTCGAAGCCGAAGCGCGGATCGTGTCCGGGGGCGGGCGCGAACTGGCCGGGGCCGGATACTTCCACCCAGTCGGCAGGCAGGCCGAACGGGCCGAAGCGGGCCTGCGAGACGACCATGGCGCTGTCGTCGCCAAGCGCACTCCAGAAATCGCCGTTGTCCCACTCGGCAAAAGTGCGGAAGGCGGGCCAGATGAAGTACGACGGATTGACGATGACCGGGCCATTGGCCCCCCGGCTGTTGTCGACGAAGCCATCGAGGCCGGGCAGCAGCAGCTTGTAGCCGAAGCGTTCGACCACCAGACGGCGGCGGATCGCGGCGCGAATGGCCGCAGAGCGTGCGCGCCAGGCATTGCTGCCCCAGCGCTGGCCCGCGCGGCCCAGTGCCCATGCGATCAGGATGTCGCCATCGGTGGCGTTGTTGTGATCGGGAACGCGTTCGGGGCTGTTGGGATCGTACTTCCAGGCGTGGAGCGCCACGTCGCTGCGCATCAGGGTCTCGTTGGCCCAGTTGGCCATGGCCGAAAACGCCTCGCGATCATCCGCGCGCAGGGCGAGCAGCATGCCGTATCCCTGGCCTTCGCTGTGGCTGATCCCGCCGTTCTGGGGATCGACCACGCGGCCCGAGGGATCGAGGAAGCGGGCCTTGAACGTGTCCCACTCGCCGGTGTTGACCATGGCCTTGCTCTGTCGCGAGGGCGCGCAGGCCGCCGTGAGGGCGACCAGAATGCCGAACCCGAACCCGCGCCGGTCGATGGATGTGCCATCGGGACGGTCGGTGTCTTGCCTGTGTGTTGCCTCTTTCACCGCAGAGTTCACTGTAGAATCGATTTTCACGTTATCGCCCATGCCGGATTTCGAGCGTATGCCCCTTCCAGTGGGCGGTCGTGGTCAGGCTCTGCCCACTGCCCATCATGCGGAACCAGGTGTCGTAGGTGCCTTCCATCAAGGGCGGCAGCAGCGTGCGCCAGGGATCGGCCATCTGGGCATCGCTTTCGGGATAGAGGCCGTCGTGGCGCACGAGGATCGCGCTGTCCTCGACCGTGACCACCGCGCTGCCCCAGCCGAGCGCCGCCCACAGCGCGTTGATGCGCGTGGTCATCGTGCCCAGGTCTTCCACATCGCCGAGTGCGACGACCGCCGCGATCCGGCGCCCGACAGCGGTGAAGAAGCCGTGGTGCTGGTCCGGGGTGGCCGCGCTGGCCAGTTCGCGGGCGATCATGGCGACCAGAAAGCTGGCCCCCGTGGCGGCATCGGTTGGGCCGCCCGAAGCACTTGCCGAACCGTTCCCCGAACCGTTCAGGCCCCCTGCCTGCGTGCTGAAACGCAGCGAGCCGGACGGGCGGGGCGCAATCGGATCATCGAACATCATTTGCTTGCTCCCAGACTCTGGCGAATGCCGATGGTCGAGCGGATTTCGTCATAGCTGCCAAACGTGTTGTAGCTGGCCTCGCCCCCGATGCGGGTGGACGGACTGACCTGATAGTAGAGCGACCCTTCGGCCGAGAGGGCGAAGCCGGTCTTGCTCAGGCTGTCGTAGCGGGCGCGCACATCGCTGTTGATGGCCTTGAGCCCGTCGAGCGTGGACTGGCGGTTCGCATCGATCGGATAGAGGGCGACCTCGTCCTGATTGTAGCTCTGGTAGCCGGGGGTGGCTGCGGCCTTGACCGTGAGCTTGCCCTTGTCCAGTTCGTAGCGGACCGGGAAGCTGACCGACAGGAAGCTTTGCGGGCTGAAGTACCCGCCATGGCCATAGGTGAAGTAGTTCTGCGGGTTGTCGTAGGCCTGATAGTTGACGTTGATGCCGGTGCTCAGGTGCGAGTGTTCGGTCTGCATCACCCGCAGGTAGCCCCCGACATTGGCCTCGATCCCGCTGTTGTGGGCCACGCGGGTGCCGCGATAGGTGTTGTAGGCCACGCTGCCATAGGCCCCGCTGCCGTTGCGGTCGATCGACAGGCCGCCGCCCCCGCCCAGACGCATCACCTGCCCCCAGGTCAGCCCCGAGACCGGATCGCGCGTGCCCGCGAAAGAGATGATGCTGTCGGTCACCGGGCGGCGCTCGACCCAGGCCTGGGCCTGAACCCCGCCACCCAGCGAGGGGGTGACCCCGGCGTGGAACGAGACGGTCGTGCGGCCCATGTTGATCGGCGTGCTGCCCACGTCGACATGGAGGGTCTGGTCGTCATAGCCCGCGCTCACCGCGACGCCCGACTTGTGCTGGGTTTCGGCCTGTTTCAGCAACGAAGGCTGCTTGTTGACGATGCCTTGCGCCTCGGGCGTGGCGTTGGTGCCAAAGCGGGCGAGGGCCGATCCGGTCGGACGGCCCGCATCGATGACCACCGCTTCGGCGCGGGCATGGACACGTCCGCCAAACAGGCCGGTCGAGATTTCGGCGGTGCCGCGCATGTCGCGCAGTTGCGAAAGCCCGGTTTCGCCCTGACGCTCGCGGTAGGAGGTCGAGAGGTCGACACGCGGCCCGCTTTGCGCGGTGAGCTTGGCGATGTCGTTTTCGATGCTGGCCATGACCGGGTCGACCGGACTTTCGGCCATCTGGGGGGCACCCCCGTTCGCATCGAAAGGCGATGGCGCGAACGGTTGGCTAGGAAATGGCTGGGCAGCCCCGTATTGCGGTTGGCCGTTGTAGGGCTGTTGCGCGGGATAGGGCTGCGCGTTCTGGGCATAGGTGCCCTGTGGATAGGCGCCCTGGGGATAGCCGTTTTGCGGATAGTTGCCCTGGGGGTAGGCGGCCTGAGGATAGGCAGGCTGAGGGTATGCCGGCTGAGGATAGGCCGGCTGGGGATAGGGGGCCTGCGGGTACGCGTTCTGCTGCGGGCCGTTCTGGGGATAGTCGGCCTGGGTATACCCCCCCTGGGAATAGCCATCCTGCGGCTGGGCCGGGGTGTCGTAGGCGGTCCGGGTAAAGGAGGCGGCCGGTTCGCGACCGAAAGCGGGAACCGGGGCATTGGCCAGCGCGGCGCGCGGCGCCGGGGCCAAGGCGTCCGTGTCAGCAGCGCCAATGTTCGCAAAGCCGCCTGTGTTCAGGGCATTGTCGGTCGCATAGGCCATAGGCTGCGGGCGCGAGGCCTGCCTTGTTGCGGGCGCGGCGGTACCCGGTGCGGCCCCGTACGGAGTATTCCCATATTGTTGGGTGCTGCCATACTGGCTATTTCCGGTACCGGTCGCTCCATAAGGCGCAGGAGCGGTTCCATAGGCCGGGGCGGCGTAGGTTTGTGTACCATAGGCTTGCGTACCATAGGCCGGAGCGCCGTAGCCCGGTGTACCATATGCCGGGGTGTTATAGCCGGGCGCGCCGTAGCTGCCCTGTGCCCCGTAGCCGAAAGGCATGGCTTGGGGTTGTGCGACAGGTGCGTTGGCGGTCGGAAGGCGCGTGCCGTTGCCCAGTGAAAAAGGATTGAGCACCGGTTGCGGCTGGGCCACGGCCCGGTCGCGGAACGGATTGCCTGTGCCCATGCCCGTCGGGTCGCCCGAGAAGGGATTGCCGCCAAAGGCATCGATGCCGTTGCTGCCCGATTGGCGGGAATAGAGCGCGCGTGCTTCCTTGAGCAGACGCACCGCGCCGCTGCGGTCTCCGCGCGACTGGGCCACCTGGGCCAGCGTCATGCGGACCTGATAATCCTGGGGGAAGGCGGCGAGCGCCTGTTGTTGCGCGCTTTCCGACAAGGCGCGGTCGCCTGCGGCCTGCGCGGTCTGGGCGAGGCCGAGCAGGGCGTCGCGGTTGCGTCCGTCGCGCGTGAGCACGATCTGGTAGGTCTGCGCGGCCCGTGCCGACATTCCGCCCGATTGATAGAGCCGGGCCAGCGCGCTGATCACTTCGAGATTGTCGGGCGCCGCGCTCCAGGCCGCGCGCAGCACGTCGAAAGCCTGGGCGAACTGGCCGGCAAGGCGCAGGCGGTCGGCCTGGTTGACCGAAAGCCCGGCGGCCATGCGCGCAAGCGTGCGCTGGCCTTCGGGCGAGGTGTTGCCCAGGCTCGACGCGCGTTGCAGCGCGGCACGGGCCAGATCGTCGCGCCCGGTCTTGGCCAGCACGCGCACGACCGCGTCATAGCCTTCCAGATCGGCGATATCGCCGCTCATCGCCGCTTGCGCGAACTGGCTGGCACCTGCGCCATCGCCCAGATCGTAGAGGGCGCTGGCAATGGCGGCACGGCGCGCGGCGGGCAGGGTCTTGAGCCCGCCCAGTTGGCGCAGCGCCGAGACGGCCTGAGTCCGCTGGCCTGCGGCGGCCATGGCCTTGGCCCGTTCGATGGCCGCATCGGTCTTCACGCCCAGCACGAAATTGCGCATCGCGGGGGTGCGCTGGCTGTCGGGGATGCGGTCGATCAGCGATTCGGCTGCGGCATTGCGGTTCAGGTCGGCATTGATCAGCGCGGCGGCATAGAGGCCGTCGGGATCGCCCGACCGCGAGAGCGAGGCGATCAGCGATTCGGCCTCGACGCTGCGGCCATGGCGGATCAGGAACCGCGCAAATTCGTAGCGGATCCACGGATCGTTGGGATCGAGGGTCAGCCCGCCCTGAAATTCCTGTTCGGCGGTCACGTCGTCGCCGCGCGCGGCGGCGGCCATCGCGCGGCCACGGGCGGCGCGGCTTTGCAGGCGCTGGTCGCTCTGCGAGCCGCCCAGTTCGCTGGCCTGCCGATAGAAATCGGCGGCATCGGCATAGCGGCCCTGCCGCTCGTAGATGTCGGCCAGCAGTTCGAAGGCGGGGGCAGGCTGGGAAAAGCCCGAACGGGCGAGCGCCTCGGCGGCGGACTGGGCCTGGGCGGTCTGGCCACGGGCGAGCAGGGCGCGGGCCTCTTCCATGCCGGCATAGAACCGGGCCGTGCCCAGCGCCTGGGCCCAGCGCGCGGGATTGGGCTGGCGCGAGGCCTGTTCGAGCAGGTCGCGGGCTTCGGCAAAGCGGCTCTGCCGCAGGCGCACGATGCCCAGCCCGCCCAGCGCATCGCCGTCGTTGCGGTTGGTGGCCAGCGCGCGCTGGAAACGGGTGGCGGCCGCATCGAGGTTGTTGTCGTCGAGCGCGTCGAAGCCGGCCATGCGCTGCTTGCCTGCCGTATCGGCGGCGCGCTGGCGGGCTGCGGAATTGGCCGGTGCCTTCGCGGCGGGGCGTTCCGTGCGCGCGCTGCGTGCAGGTTCCGCCGCGCGCTTGGGCGCGGCCTTGGTGGCGAGGGCCT
>DQVI01000074.1 GCA_015661825.1 Novosphingobium capsulatum | reverse complement strand
TCGGCTACGGGCTACGCCCTTCGCCAATCCCGGAACGCAGGATTCTCATCTTGTTTGTCGCGCTTTCTCACCCTGAATGTCGCGCGACACCTGAAACCATCGGCCAGCCGACAGGTCAGCCCATGTCCGGCTTATGCTTCTGAGTAATGCAGGCAAGGCCCCCTCAGTGGCCCAGCATCGACACCATCCCCCCATCCTCCCCCCTCCCGAGTCAACACAAGGGCGGGGGACTGGGTAGAGGGTGGATGGATGAGGAAACCCATAAGCCACCATCGGTCCCCCCATCCCCACCTATCGGCTGGCCTGTCAGCATCCATGACAGGGAAGGATCAGGGGATGTCGATTGAGGAGGATGCACCTAGGGCCTGCCAGCAGGTCCACCAGAAGGGAACCTGTAGGTAACTGAAGGTTAATCTATAGGTTGACTTAAAGAGGGACTGACCGCCCCCCTTCCTCCTAAAGGTTCGATCAATTCCATCATACTGATTTATCGTCATTTTCCAGCGAAGCATTCCGGGGCCACCAAGCGCCCACCTCAGCGCCCCGCCCACCGCGCCCAGAAACGCCCCAGAAAGCCCATAGAGCGCCGACAGGGGCGGATGGCTCATACCCAGCGGACAGCCTGCATCGCCGCCCAGTGAGTCTCTGGCGAGTCCTGACGGGCAAACCCAGCGCCAGACTGTCGGGCGGCATGGGGGACGCAGGCAAAGCGCGGGATCAGGGATAGGCTGGCGCAGGTGCGACCCCTGAAAGCATGGGCCACCCTTAGGCGGACTAAGATAGGTCATCTGATGACCTGCCTCTTACCCCCGATCCGTTCGGGGATGGCGGCCCATAAACGCCCTAGGAAGCCCATAGAGCGCCGCTCCTGTCGGCTGACCACATACCCAGCGGGCAAGCCATATCGCCGCCCAGTGAGTCTCTGGCGAGTCCTGACAGGCAAACCCTCACTCCGAGTGAGGCCTAACTTGAAACTCTGTCGAACGGAGTATCAGCGACAACCAACGAAACTTTCGTTGGTCCCGCTCAGGACTCCCCAGCGCGCTTGCAGTAGCGGCGACCAGGCATGCTGACGCCACCAGGGCTATCCTCAACGATTTCATCAGTCCCTCCGGGTCGCTCCGGCGCTACGCTCTACTAACGGCGTTAGTCTGCACAAGAAGGGAGTATGGCCAGCCGCAATCTCGACCAGGGTGAAACCGGCCTTGCCTCAATGCGCAACGGAGGAGGAGAATCCGTTCATGATGATCACTCCGGTCACGATGAAGCCCATGCCGACAATAGCGGGAGTGTCGAGTTTCTGGCCATGGAACAGCCATGCAACCGCCGTGATGAGCACGACGCCCACCGCCGACCAAATGGCGTAGGCGATGCCGGTGGGAATGGAGCGGAGCGCCAGGGAAAGAAAATAGAAGGCGACGATGTAGCCCGCAGCCGTCGCCAGCGAGGGAACGGGCTTTGTGAAGCCCTCGCTCTGCTTGAGGAAAGACGTGCCTGCCACTTCACCGACGATTGCAATGATGAGGTAAATATACTGCACGGGATGCTTCTCCGATTCATCTCGGGGGCATGCATCCAGCCGGACGGACCAGCGCTCTTCCCCCGTACGAGGTTGGTCGACGCCGCGGCTTCGAAGAACCCGTCCCACGGGCGCAGGAGTTACCCTGCATTCCCCAAGTGGCGTGGCGTTTGAGGTGAAGATCGCCTGTATCCGAGCGCTAGACAAGGATTTTCTGCCGCAAGCGGCACCTGCGGTCGCGCAGACTGCTGGATCTGGACGGATCAGACCGCGAAGCCGCTGTTTCCTTGCCCAGGGGCGGCGTTTTTCAGCGCAGCGGACAGATCTGTCCAGCCGCTTTCGTTCAGTTTGAGCGTGGATCGCGATCATGCGCATAGCGGTGGCGCTCGCAATCGGCGGATAGCGGCGAGGATGGCGCGTACCATCGTGCCGGTGACAGCGACCTCGGCCAGCTGGAAGGTGATGGTGCGGGCGTGACGGACCACACGTGCCCCGATCTTGATCAGCTTCAGTTGCAGGCTGGTCAACGACCAGTCGGCCATGGCCTCGGGCAGCTCGATGCAGCGCAAGAAGGTGGCCAGGTTGTACGCCAGGGCGTGCAGTTGCAGCCGCACCTCATTGTCGCGGAACTTCCGGCACGACAGCCGCGTCCAGCGAAAGGCGTATTTGCCCTCTTTGATGTGCTGCTCGGCGGTGCCGCGCTGGTTGTAGAACCGCACCACCCAGTCCGGCTCCATCGGCAGGTTGGTGACGATGAAGCCGACACGCGGGAACAGTTCGCCCGGATGCCATTCGATCTTGGCGATCACCCGGCGTTCCTTGTCCCAGGACGCCGCCTGATACTCGAATTCCTCGAAGAACCGCTTGACCTTGGTCAGTGACGGCCGCCCGACAGGGCGCGTTAGCCGATGCGCGATCTTGTCCTTGAGGACCGCGTTTGCGGGCAGCCGGATGGCGTAGAAGAACCGCGCTTCTTCCAATCGCTCATAGATCGCCGGGATCGCGTAGGCAGCATCGGCCCGGAAGAACCTGCCACCAAGGTCGCGCTCCGCGTAGCGCGCAATGACGGGGTCGAGAACATCACGCCAGCCATCGGCGCTGTGGACGTTGCCATGGCGCAGGGCGCAGCGTTCCAGCATCCCGAACTGGTTGAACAGAAAGTTGGGGTGATAGCAGCTACAGTCGAAATGGCCATTCCAGGCGGACCCTTCCTGGTCGCCATGGGTCGGGCTGACCGAGCTGTCCATGTCCAGAACGATGTACTTCAGCCCGTTACGGTCATGGAACCGGTCGATCCATTGCCCGTTCAGGTCGGCCAGCGCGGCACGGTTCCCGGCCAGAGCCAGCGTCTCGGTCTCGAACCGTCCCATCTGCGATGCCGAGGCCGCTTGTGCATCGACCGCTCTGCCGCCGACAACTTGGCGCATGACCGGATCGCAGGCGAGACGGTTGGCGTCGTTGACATCCTCGTATCCGGCCAGCCGCCCAAAGACTGATTGCCGGAACAGGCCGTCGAGCCGATGGACCGTGTTCTTGCCAGAGCGAGTATCGCGCAGCGCCGCTGACGCCAAATCGGACAACCCGAGCGCGTCATCAAGCTCGCGCATCACCAGAAGGCCGCCGTCGGAACTGAGCTGCGTGCCGCGAAATTCCAGCCGCACGCGAGGGTCGAAATCCACCCGATCTGCCCGTTGCAAGCCCGCACCCTCTGGGTGATCCATGAAACGCGCCCCTCGCAGCCTTCAACACCATGTTTTATATAGGAAATATAATGGTCAGGACAGCGAAATCAGCGCCTTACTTGGGAAATGTGGGCCCAGAGCGCGCCTCCTGTCCGGCTGGCAGGTCACAGCGGGGCAGCTTCTCGACCTGCTCAGCAAGGCTCAGGAATCAATCCTCCCCAGCATAGGCCGCCCCTGAATAGGTAATGTGGCACGGCTCCCCGCCCTGTCGCCAGTGGAACAAGAGCGCCCCATGTCGGTGGTCAATGGTCACCCCAGAGAACAAGGTGCGCAGCGCGGCGTTGACCTTGGCAGGGTCCACCGCCTCCCCTTCCTCGGCTGGCTCTAGCGCGTCCTGTAGCTGCGACAGGCGGGCATGGATCACCCCAGCGTCTGCCAGCGATTGCCGATCACGGGCCGCTGTCAGTTCCTCTTGGTAGACCCGCAGACTTTCCTCGGTCTTGCGTATCTGTGCGGCGAGGGTGGCGGACGGGTTGCGCGACAGAAGCGCGGTCAGGTTCTCTAGGGATGACACCACCGAATCCACGGCTCCCTCTAAGTCCCTGACCTGCTTGTCTAACTCAGGCGAACGCTCCCCAGCCGGGGCTTGTTCCATTAGATTGGGCCAGCCGCGCAGCAGAGCCGCCTCAACATCAGCCTGAGGAACGGTCACGTAATGCTTTTCCCGTCCTGCCTTGGCCTTGGTGCAAACCAGTTTGGGGCGACCGCCTCTAGCGCTCCTGCCCTTCATCACCCTTGTCATGGCCGCGCCACAGTCAGGACATCTCGCAAGGCCAGCAAAGAAGGACTGTATCGGGCTGGCCCCATGTCGCCCCCGTGGGCGGCTGGTGGTTCCATCCTTGAGCGCCCTAACGGCTCCCCAGTCCTCCGGGGATATGATCGACGGGAAGGCCCCTTCTATGGCCTCCTCTAGGACACGCTGGCGCTTCCCTTCATGGAACTCAATCCGGCCCGGAACTAGGCGACCTATGACAGCGGCATTGCGCAGCAGCTTTGCCACGCTCGACCTATGCCACATCTTCCCACGCCCCAGAACAGGGACACCCTCCTCATTGAGGATCACCGCGATCTTATGCTCCCCATGCCCAGCCAGCGCCAAGGCATAGACCCGCCTCACAGTCGCGGCCTTGGCCTCATCCACCGCCCACCCTTGGCCGTCCCACCGCAGCCATGCAGGGGCGCGCTCGGTCAGCTTCACGGCCTCCCCTGCCCTGACCTTGCGGCGCTTCTCCTCCCACGCGGCGGCTACGCGGCGACCCTTCACCTTGGATTCTTCATGCGCCCGCCAAGCCACCATCAGGGCGACCATCAGCGCCATAGGGTCATTGTCCAAGCGCTCGGCGGAATACTCCTGACCATCGCTCAGGCTGACGATAGTCACCCCACAGTCCACTATGTCGTCCAGCAGCCTTTGCGCCCTACGGGGCGACATACGGCTTATGCGGTCTAGGCTCTCCACCAGCAGGAAAGACCCCGCCTCAATTAGCCCCTGCCGACAGGCAAAGATGAACCCGCCTAAACCTTGATCCTCCCCCGCGTTGGTTCCCCGATAGGCCGAGACCCCAAGGTCTGACAGGGACAGGCGCGTGTCTAACTCCAAGCCTCGGCTGGCAGCCCACCTTTGGGCGGCCTCGGTTTGCCTGCGGAGACTGTCACCGGCTGCCTGTTCAGGGGTGGAAAATCGTGTGTAACTATAGACTTTCGGCATGGTGCCTATGTGCATCGCCTCATTCCTTCTCGCAAGAGGTCTTGAGGTTCTATCCATGCTGCTGGTCGGCCCGCCCGGCGCGGGCAAGTCGCTGATGGCCTCGTGCCTGCCGGGCATCCTGCCCGACCTCACGCCGAGCGAGGCGCTCGAAGCCTCGCTGGTGGCCTCGGTCGCCGGGATGCTGGAAGACGGGCAGATCAGCCGCGCGCGCCCCTATCGCAGCCCGCACCATTCGGCCTCGATGGCCGCGCTCACCGGCGGGGGCCTGCGCGTGCGCCCCGGCGAGGTGAGCCTCGCGCATCTGGGGGTGCTGTTCCTCGACGAACTGCCCGAATTCCAGCGCGGCGCGCTAGATTCGCTGCGCCAGCCGCTCGAAACCGGCGAAGTGACCGTCGCGCGGGCCAATGCCCATGTGACGTTCCCCGCGCGGGTCCAGCTGATCGCGGCGATGAACCCGTGCCGCTGCGGCCATCTGGGCGATCCGGCGCTGGGGTGCAGCCGCGCGCCCAAATGCGCCGCCGACTACCAGTCGCGCATTTCCGGCCCCCTGCTCGACCGGATCGACCTTCATGTCGAGGTAGACCCGGTTTCCGCCGCCGACCTTGCCCTGCCGCCGCCCGCCGAAGGCTCGGATGAAGTGGCCGCCCGCGTTGCCGCCGCACGCCTGCGCCAGACCAACCGGCTCGAAGGCACCGGGCGGCGCAACAATGCCGAACTCGACGGCGACCTGCTCGACCGCCACGCCACGCCCGACGCGCCGGGCCAGCAATTGCTGCTCAAGGCCGCCGAGGCGATGCGCCTGTCCGCGCGCGGCTATACCCGCATCCTGCGCGTGGCCCGGACCGTGGCCGATCTTGCCGGTGCCGATCAGGTCGGCCGGGTCCATGTGGCCGAAGCCCTCGGCTATCGCCGCATGCCCCCGCGCGCCTGATTTTCCCGCTCATTCAGGGACGAGCGGGCGCCCTTCGAGGCGGGCGACGGCATGGCGGACGACCTTGTCGAGGGCTTCCTGGCTGAAGAACCCGCCCGGAATCAGGCACCGTTCGATCAGCACACGGCGGAAGGCGGCGAAGGTGTCTGCATCCGGGGGGACCGGGTTGCCCCAGAAGGCGTCGATGCCGTCCTGGCAGGTGAGATCGGGCACGTCGTAGACCGCATGGCCCAGCACGACCACCGGCACCCCGGCGGCCAGCGCGAACGTGCCGCTCGTGCTGTTGACCGTGACCATGCCCAGACTGCCGCGCGTGACCGGCACGATGTCGCCCATGGCGAGGTAATCGACCCGGTCGGCCACGCCAAACCGCGCGGCAAGGTCGGCCACTTCCTGTTCCCAGTTGCGCACGCCGTTGTCGAGCGGGTGCTCCTTGACCACCAGCCGCGTGCCCGCCGGGGCATGGGCGGCAAACGAGGCGATCACCAGATGGATCGCGGGCAGCATCCCGGCAAAGGGCGAATGCAGGCGGATCTGCGCGTCGGAATCGAGCTGGAGCGGGAAGATGAAATAGCGCGCATCCTCGCGCGTGAGGCGTTCGAGCAAGGCGCCTGCGGCCGCCTCGCGCGCCTTGCGCGCGCGCAGCTTGCGCCACCAGCCCAGCCCCTCGACCACCGGATGCCACGGGCGGTGGTTGCTCCAGCCCGGATAGCGCCAGCGGGTGAGCACGTCGGCGGCGTTGTAGGCAAGGCCTTCGAGCGCGCGGCGGCGGAACGAGGAGGGCACTTGCGCATGGGGCGGCACCGGGGGCAGCGCGGCGGCGGTCTGCCGGAACCATTCCGGATCGCGCGGCAACGACGAGTGGCCATTGACCCCGCCCAGTTCGAGCGTCACCCAGTCGGGGCGGATATAGCCTTCATCGAAGACATGGACCGGCACGCCAGCCTCACGGCACAGGCGAATCGCGGGCGCATGATGATCGCGGCAATCGCCGAACAGCACCACGTCGGTGATCCCCTTCTCGGCCAGAAGGCGCGCGAAGAAGGCGGGCCACTGCGCCAGCGTGCCGCGATACTCGATCCCGCCCGGCAGGCGCCAGAACGCGCGGTCCCCCCCGTTGAAGTTGACCTTGTAGACCTTGTGCCCGTCGTTCAGCAGTTCCTGCCCCAGACGGCGGAACAACGGCCCCATCAGGCCTTGCAGAAGCAGAACGGTGCGTGGGCCGGAAAGGATGGCGGGTTGGCCAGCAAGCTGGGGGGACGGTTCGGACATCGACAAAGAAAGGCGCGCTCCCACGCGTTGGACGGTGTTTCAGGGCGTTAGTCGGGCAGGCCCGCACGGGCAAGAGCGCTGCGAGATGACAAGCACGAGCCGCCCCGTTATTGAGCCGGGCACTATCGGACCAGGCCCCCCTGCCCACAAGCCCCGCCCACAAACCCTGCCCACAGACAAGGCTGCAACGTCACGGTGACTTTCAACGGATCGACAGGAACGGCCACCCTGCTGGGCGCATGGGCAGGGGTCTGGCTGATCGACGCGCTGATCCGTCCGCGCGCGCGCCGTTTTCCGATGCTGCCCATGGTGCGCCGCCTGCCCATGCTGCGTAGCCTGCCCGGACTGGCGCTGCTCGCCGCGATGGCCAGCGCGCTCTATGGCGGGTTTCTCGCGCTGACCGGCAATGGCGCAGTAGCCATGGCCCTGACGCTGGCCTTGCAGGGCCTGTTCGCGGTCGCTTCCAATGCCAAGCATGCGATGCTGGGCGAACCGCTGCTGTTCTCCGATCTGGCACTGGTGGGCGCGCTGTTCCGCCATCCCCAGTTCTATCTGTCGGCGGTGCGGGTCTGGCAGCGGGTGGCGGTGGGGCTGGCCGCGCTGGCGCTGGTCGGGGCGATTGCCTGGCTGTCCCGTGCCGATCCTGCCGCCCATCTGGCCGGTCTGGCCCTGCTGGCAGGCGGGCTCGCGGCGCTCAGGCTGGCGCAGGGGTGGAGCCGGTCGGCGGCCTGCTCCCTCGCGCGGGTGCCCGATGCGGCCGGGGATGTGCGCGCGCTGGGCCTGATCCCGACGATCCTGCTCTATTGGTGGCGCTGGCAGGACGAGGCCGACCCGGCCCCCTGCCCGCTTCCCCCGCGTGCGGCGCCCGCCACGCCGCCCGAGCTTGTCGTCGTGATCCAGTGCGAGAGCTTTGCCGATCCGCGCGACTTGTTCGGCGCCCGCGGCGAAGCCCTGCCCGCTCTCGAAGCCGCCCGCGCGGCAGCCTTCCAGTGGGGCAACCTCGAAGTCAGCGGTTTTGGCGCCTATACCATGCGCACCGAATATGGCGTGCTGTTCGGGCGCGAGGAGGAAGCGCTCGGCTTTCGCCGCTACGACCCGTTCCTCACCGCGCTGGGCGAGGCCAGCTATGCCCTGCCCGCGCGGCTGCCCGGCTGGCACGCGCGGTTCGTCCACCCGCACGACATGCGCTTTTACGGGCGCGACGCGATCATGCCCGCAGGCGGCTTTGCCGAACTGGTCGGCGAGGAACACTTCACCCCGCCGGGGCCCGGCGAAGGCCGTTACGTGACCGATGCGGCGATGACCGAAGTGATCCTCGATCTGGCCGCCCGCACGCCCGGCCCCGATCTGCTGCCCGGCCTGCTGTATGCCGTCACCATCGAGAACCACGGTCCCTGGGCACCCGATGCCCGTGGCGGGGGCAAGCCCGATCTGGTCGAAGGCTACATGCGGCTGGTCCGCCATGGCGACGCGATGCTGGCCGCCTTGCGCGAGGGGCTGGCCGCGCTGCGCCGTCCGGCCTTGCTGGTCTTCTTCGGCGACCATCGCCCGAGCATTCCGGGCGCGAGTGTGCCCCCGCCCGAAGGGGCGCAAGGCCGCCGCCACACGCCCTACGTCATGCTGCGGATCGGCGCCGACGGGCAGGCCATCACGGGCGAAAACCGCCGGGTGGACCTGAGCCCGGCGGGGCTGCACCATGCCGTGCTAGATGCCGTGCTGGGGCCAGTGCCGGGGCCCGCCTCCGGCATGGAATAAAGCCCTTCGGGCGCGGCCTGCCTCTTGCGTCCACTTTGACACAATCAGCTACATGCTTGCAGCGGGCGATTATTTTCCGGACACGGGATCGAAACATCGCCACGGGATTTTCCCCATGAGTCTCTCCTCGCTTCGGCAAGGATGACCCGGCACACTTGACACACTCTCGGCACATACGCGGCACAGGGCTTATTCATGCAGGGTTCGGGTCTCATGGGGCACATTTCATCGCGCCTGTTCAAACGGGCCTTTCCGTCAGGGTCTTTTCGGCTTGACAGAAACGGCTCACTCCTGTCCGAAGTGATGCCAATGCAACAACCGGCTTCCGATACGCAACGCATCAGGCTGTTCAAAAATGAACTCCTGGAAAAGCTTACCCTGCTTTCCCCGCGTGTCTTCGCGGCGGTTTGGAGTGTTCTTTTGCCGCTGATCGCGTGGACGGGATGGACTTACACCGGCGCCCCCGCCCTGCACGGGGGACAGGAAATGATCCATTTCGGATGGACCGTCCTGGGCTCCGTCGTGCTGGGCCTGGCCTTCTGGACGCTGTTCGAATATGCGATGCACCGTTTCCTGTTCCACTGGGAAACGAACATTCCGCCGGCCCGGTGGCTCGTCTACCTGATGCACGGCAACCACCATGAAAGCCCCAACGACCCCTTGCGCGGGCTGATGCCGTTTTCGGTGAGCCTGCCGGTGGGCGGGCTGATCTGGCTGGCCTGCGTGACGACGATGGGGCCGATGGGCACCTGGCCGTTCCTGGGCTTCATGATGGGCTACGTGATGTACGACAGCCTGCATTTCGCCTGCCATCAATGGCCGATGCGCGGGCCTGTGGGGCTGATGTTCAAGCGCCACCACATGCGCCACCACCACATCAACGAACACGCCAACTATGCGATCTCGGCGCTGTTCTGGGACCGCGTGTTCGCCACGCGGATCGTTTCGCTCAAGCAGGAAGAAACGAACGAGTAGACACGTGAGCTGGCAGAAGACGGTCAATGCGCGGGGCTGGAAAGTCCCCTTCATCAACAAGTCGCTGTTCCAGATCGGCAAGGAACTGCGCCCGAAGATCGATGCGGTGATCATGCGCAATTCGCTGATCCCCGATGCGGCGGTGCAGGACAAGGCCTTCTTCCCCTGGATCGCCGAGCTTGAGCGCCACTGGGAAGCCATCCGCGACGAGGCGCTGGCGCTGCAACCGGGCCGGGACATCCCCTCGCTGGGCGATATCTCGTTCGACCATGGCCGCATCGCCGCCGACCGCCGCTGGCGCACATTCTTCCTCAAAGGCTATGGCTATCGCATGGCAGGCAACGCCGCCCGCGCGCCGATCACCGCCGCGCTGATCGAGAAAGTCCCCGGCCTCGTCACCGCCAATTTCTCGGTCATGGAAGCCGGCGGCCACATCCCGCGCCACTGGGGCATGACCAAGGGCATGCTGACCTATCACCTCGCCCTGCGCGCGCCGCGCGACACCGAAAAGGCGCGCATGCACCTTGAGGAAGGCGAGACTCTTCACGTCCTCCACTGGGAAGACGGCAAATCGTTCCTGTTCGACGACATGTTCAACCACGAAGTCTGGAACGAGAGCGAGGACGACCGGTACATCCTGCTCATCCAGATCAAGCGCCCATGCCGCTTCATGGGCAACCTGATCCAGACTATCTTCCTGGGCGCGGTGCGCCATTCGCGCTTCGTGACCGACATCCGCAAGGCGATCGACCGCGAAGCCAAGGTCCGCGAAGCCAAAGTCCGCGAATCTGGGGCCCGCAAGGCCGGAACCCCGCAACCGACCTGAGAGCCCGCCCCATCGGCTCAGGCCTTGCGCATATCCTCGATAGCCCCGGCAACGATGGCGATGTGCTCGGCCCAGCTCGGGTTGTGCCAGCCCGGCAGGCGGGCCAGTTGCGCCCGATGGAGCGGCCCGCGCGTGGCATGGTCGAGGATCGCCGCGCGCCAGCCCGGCCCGTCAAGCGGGTCGAGATAGTCGGGCACGTCCTCGCCCACCTCGCGCAAGGCGGGCAGGTCGCTCGACAGGACGGGGGTTCCCACCGACAGCGCCTCGGCCACGGGCATGCCATAGCCTTCGGCGAACGAGGGCATCAGCAGCGCGCGTGCGCCGCGCAGCAGCGCCGAAAGACGCACATCGGGGCAGCCGTTCAGTTCCTCGACATGGCCGACCAGCGCCGGGCAGCGTTCGAGCATGTCGACGATCTGCTCGTTCTCCCAGCCCCGCCGCCCGATCACGACCAGACGCGGAACCTCGTGCGCGGGCAAAGTCTCGGCCAAATGGCGCCAGAGATGGAGCAGCAGCAGGTGGTTCTTGCGCGGCTCGATCGTGCCCAGACAGACGAAATAGGGGCGCCCGTCCGCGCCCGGTTTGGGCTCGGCCGGGGGCAGTTCCTCGGTGCCGAGCAGGGCGACATGAACCGGCGTTCCCGGCGTCAGCCAGGGCGCCAGCGCCCGGCCCGTCGCCGCCGAATTGACGATGGCGCCCCCCCCGCTTGCCTCGCAGGCCGATGCCACGGCCTCCATCCGCAACCGGTGGAGCGCCGCACCCGAAGGCCGCGCATATTCGGGAAATTCGATGGGGATCAGATCGTGGACGAGGCACAGGAACCGCGCGTTTTCGCGCGCGAGGATGCGGCGGACGAGCGCCCCCTTGGTCAGGTGATGGGGCGAGGCCTGAACATAGATGGCAGCTCCATTCCCGATCCCCTCCCCAATCCCCTTGCGCGTGGGCCAGAGCGCCAGCAGTTGCGGCAGGACCGAGAGCAGCGAGCGCCGCGCAGGCGCATCCTCGTGGCTCGCCCAGCGGCGTTCCAGCTCGTCGAGATAGGCCAGCGCCGCCGCGCGCGGCACCCGGCCATAGCCGCCCAGCGGATGGACCGCAGCAAAGGCCAGAGCGTCGCCATAGCGGGCCAGCAGCCCGCGCGCATAGGCCATTTCGACCCGGTCCACCCCCGAAGGCGTGGCATGGCGAATCCGCGAGATCAGGCGGGAGATATCGAGAATGACGGTCATCGGAACAGTTTCATCAGCTTGCCCTGCCAGCGGCGCAGCGGCGCCACCCAGGCAAGGCGGTTGATCGAGGCCGCGTCGCTCCGCGCACCAACCATGCGCGCAATCAGCACTTCGGGCGGGCAGGGAAGGCCCGTCACCGGGTCGAGATAGCGCGGATAGCAGATCAGCACCCCGGCCACGAGCGCATCGAGCGACAGCATGCGCCCCCGCCGCGCAGGCACCGGGCCAAGGTCGCGCGTGAGGCCCCACCCTGCGTAGAACGGGGTGCCATGGCAGACCACCTCGCGCCCGCGCATCAGCGCCTCGAACCCGGTCAGCGAGGTGAGCACATGCACCGCATCGACCGCATCGAGCAGCGGCGCCATGCCCCCACCGCGCACGATCCGGTCGGCATGGGCGAGGATCGCCACATCGGGAACTTTGCCCTTGCGGTGCCCGGCATCGACATCGGGATGGGGCCGGAACCAGATTTCCGCCTCGGGTTCGAGCGCGCGGGCGCGGCGCACCAGTTCGAGGTTGGAGGTCAGCCCTCCGCCCCCGGCGCGCACCGACATGTCGTCTTCCACCTGCCCCGGCACCAGCACGAGCCGCTTGCCCGCCCTGCGCTCAGGCACGGTGGCCCCGGTATCGGCGGCATATTTGCTGATTCCCGCCGCCACGATGGCCGCGCGCAAGGCCGCCGCCCGCGCCAGCAGGCTTGCGGGCATGTCCCCATGGGCCAGCAGCGTTTCCAGATCACTGGCCCCGCGCGGATCGAAATGGATGCCGCTGGCATCGACCACGACCGAAGAGGGCGGCACGAGATCGACCCCGAGCCCGACCGAACGGACAAACCCGTCCTCCACGCGCACGAGCGGCACCCCCGCTGCGTCGGCTTCCGCAATCAATTGCAGCGACACCCGCGAGGGCCAGACCGCGAGGCTTCCCCCCGCCTTGCGCGCGATGGCCAAGGCGCGTGCAGGCCGCCGCGCAAAGGCCAGAGGCCGCCCCGGATGCCAGAGAAACCGCGCGATTTCGGGCCGCTTCCACCAGGCCATGCCACAAGCCACGGCAATCGACCGGTTGGCATCGAGCGTCGTGCGCCAGAGACCCAGCAGGGCAATCGTTTGCAAAAGCCCCGTCTGCTCGCCGGTAAACGGATCGCGCCATGTCGCCCGCCCCAACGCCCCGGCCACCCGCGCATCGAGCGCCGCCCCGTCTTCGCCGGGCAGGCCAAACCGTCCGGGAGAGAGAACCTCCACCGGCACCCCCGCCACCCGCGCAAGGACCACCCATTCATCGTCGCCATGCGCCCGCAACAGCCCCGCGCCGGGCAGGACCGACCAGGGATCGACATCCCCCAGCCACTGCCCCTCGACGCAGACCCGCTCGCCCGTCTCCCCCCGCTCGACCCGCTCGGGCGCTCGCGCCAGCCCTGCCGGATCGGCCCAGAACCGCCCGCCGATGCGCGCCTCGCGGATCGCCGCGAAAACCGCCTCGGGCGCCAAAGCCTCGCCTGACACAGGCCCTTGTGGCCCGTTCACCCCGGCATCCGCCCAGGGAAACGGCGGCGCGCGCAACAAGGGCTCGAACGCCGCCATCAGGGCCGCTCCCCCCAGCAGGCCAGCCGCAAGCCACCCGGTTCCGGCACGATCACGCCAAACCCGCCCGTCGGCAGCTTCATCCCCGCCTGCGCCTCCAGCCCCGCCGCCAGCAACGCAAACCGCGCCGCACCATTGCTGGTCACCAGCAAAACCGGCCCGTCGTCCCCGCGAGGCTCCTCGAACAGCGCCTGCCACCCGGCCAACCGCGCGGGCGCATCGACCTCCCACCCGGACGGGGGCAGCCCCCGCTCGTCCCAGTCGGCCAGCGCCTGCGCGCCGATCCGGGCCAGCACGGCCTCCTCGGTGGCGTTCTCGTCGGGCCCGTGGTCGATCTCGCGCAGCCAGTCGCAAGGCTGGGCTGCGGGCGTTCCGGGCAGGTGATCGGCAATCGCCTGCGCCGTCTCGCGCGTGCGCCGCAAGGGCGAGACGAGAACCCGCGCAAAGGCCCAGCCCCGCGCGGCAAAATGCGCGCCCAGCGCCGCGCCCTGCGCGCGCCCTTTCGCGGTCAGCGGAAGATCGGTGCGCGCACCGATCCGGCGCGGCGGCTCGCCGCTTTCAAAGGTATTGCCATGGCGCACGATCACAAACATCAGCCCAGCGCCTATCAGGCCGGGAACGGATCGCCTAGCCGGGCAATGGTCGCTTCGGCCAGCGCGAGATCGGCGGGGGTATCGATCCCGCTCATCGCGTGGCTCGGCGGATCGATGGGCAGCGTGGCGATCGCGCGCCCGGCCTCAAGAAAGCGTAACTGTTCAAGCCCTTCGAGCGCCTCATACCGGCCCATCGGCGCAGCGCCGAACCATTCGAGCGCCTCCATCCGATAGCCATAGAGCCCCAGGTGCTGCCACACCGGCGAAAGCGGCCCGGCCTTGCGCAAGGCGTCCTCGTCGCGCAGCGCAGGCACGATCACCTTGGAAAACCACAGCGCCCGGCCATCTTCCGCGCGCAGGCAGGTCGTCCCGCTGAACGGCGCGGCCTTCTTGTGCGCGCGCAAGGCATCGAGCCTTGCCCAGTCGAGCGGATAGACCGGGGTCGCCACATCGGCCTGCCCTTCGCGCAAGACCGCGATCAGCCCGGCCACCACCGCAGGCGGCACGAACGGTGCATCGCCCTGAAGGTTGATGACCAGCCCCGGCTTATCGGCCTGCGCCAGCGCCGCCGCACAGGCCCGCGACGAGCCCGAATTGCAGCTCTCGGGCGTCATCACCGCCTGCGCGCCGATGGCCTGCGCATGATCGGCAATCCTGGCGTCGTCGGTCGCCACGACCACCGCGCAGTTTCCCGCCTGAGCGGCTGCCACCCGCGCCACGGCCACGACCCGTTCGAGCAAGCTGCGCCCGGCAATTGGCAGCAGTGGCTTGCCCGGCAACCGGGTCGAGCCATAGCGCGCGGGAACAACGATCAGGTCAGGGGGCATGGGTATGGACCTATGGAAGAACAAGGATACCGCAGGGGCCATCGCCCCTGCACCCCATTAGCTTTGGACAGGGCAGTGCCTCTGGCCAGGCCGGGCATGACAGCCTGTCTTTCAGACCACTCCGGCGCGCACGATGTCGTGCATGTGGACGATGCCTGCCAGCTTGCCGTCCTGTTCGACGAACAGCACAGAGACCGCGTTTTCGTTGAGCACCCGCAAGGCATCGGAGGCGAGCGTTTCAGGCTCGACCGTGATCGGGTTGGACGACATATGCGCGCCGACCGCATCGTTGAGGTCGTGCACCGCGATGCAGCGGCGCAAGTCGCCATCGGTAAAGGC
This sequence comes from Novosphingobium capsulatum, assembly GCA_015661825.1. Classification (GTDB taxonomy): domain Bacteria; phylum Pseudomonadota; class Alphaproteobacteria; order Sphingomonadales; family Sphingomonadaceae; genus Novosphingobium; species Novosphingobium pituita. The sequence continues at coordinate 9,757 of DQVI01000074.1, read as the reverse complement.
GCCCAGCAGGCGATCCTCTCCATCGACGACAGCCGTGCAGCCATAGCGCTTGCGGCTCATCTCCAGCGTCGCCGCGCTGAGCGAAGACGTGGCCTCCACCCGCGGGATCGCCTCGCCCAGCCCCATGATTTCGCCCACGGTGGTCAATTGCGCGCCCAGCTTGCCACCGGGATGGAACACGCGGAAGTCCGAGGGCGAAAACCCGCGGGCCTCGATCAGCGCCACCGCGAGCGCATCGCCCAGCACCAGTTGCAGCGTCGTCGACGATGTGGGCGCCAGTTCGTTCGGACAAGCCTCGCGCACGGGGGGCATCGACAGGCAGATATCCGCCGCGCGGCCCGCCGTGCTGTCAGGGTGCGAAGTGGCGACAATCAGCGTCACGCCATAGTGATTGCAGTAGTGGAGGATGTCACCCAGCTCAGCCGTCTCGCCCGACCAGGTGATCGCCAGCACGACATCCTGCTTGGTGATCACGCCCAGATCGCCATGGCTGGCCTCGCCAGGATGGAGATAGAGCGCCGAAGTGCCCGTCGAACGCATCGTCGCGGCGATCTTGCGCGCGATATGCCCGCTCTTGCCCATGCCGGTCACAATCACGCGCCCGCGCGTATTAGCCAGAGCCTCGATCGCGCGATCAACCTCGCGCCCAAGGTCCGTCGTCTCGAGCGAAAGCCGCAGCGCCGCCAGGGCATCGAGTTCGATATCAAGGGTCTTGAGCGCCGACAGGGAATGCCGCGTCTGGGGGGAAACGCTTTTCATTCAGGCTCCACTGTTATCCCATGCAAGAACTTGCAAGACAATTTGCTACCATCCCGGTGCGACCCGACCGCCGCCTTCCCGAAACCGGGAAAAGCCCGAAACCTGGAAAAGGTTGCCACACGACCGCTTCACCGCCAAGAGAACAGCGCCGGACCGATCCGCCCGAGTGATCAGCCGGACCGAACGCGTTCACCGCTTGTCACCCAAGCGTTTAACAATTCGCGATTGCCCATTTGGTTCCACGATCTCATCAGGTTTTTCCATGATCCTTTGCGGCCACACGATCACCCCCACGTCCCGGCTCTTCGCGATTGCCGGGCCCTGCGTCATCGAGAGCGAGGCCCTCACCCTCTCTGTTGCCGAAACCCTGGGGCAGATCGCCCGCCGCCTTGGGATAACGCTGATCTTCAAAAGTTCCTTCGACAAGGCCAACCGCAGCTCGGACAAGTCGTTTCGCGGCCTTGGCATGGATGAAGGCCTGCGCATCCTCGAAATGGTCCGCGCCGAAACGGGCCTGCCCGTGCTGACCGACGTGCACGAGGCAAGCCAGGCCGAAGCCGTCGCGCAAGTGGTCGATGTCCTCCAGACGCCCGCCTTCCTCGCCCGGCAGACCGATTTCATCGCCGCCGTTGCCGCCACGGGCAAGCCGGTGAACATCAAGAAGGCCCAATTCATGGCCCCGGCCGACATGAAGCAGGTCGTCGCCAAGGCACGCAACGCCGCGCAGGCCGCCGGCCACGATCCCGATGCCTTCCTGCTGTGCGAACGGGGCACCTCGTTCGGCTACAACACGCTGGTTTCCGACATGCGCGGCCTGGCGATCATGGCCGAGACCGGCTGCCCGGTGGTCTTCGATGCAACCCATTCCGTCCAGCAACCCGGCGGCCTTGGCGAACGCTCGGGCGGCCAGCGCGAATACGTCCCCCTGCTCGCCCGCGCCGCCGTCGCCGCGGGCATCGCGGGCGTCTTCATGGAAACCCACCCCGACCCCGACCAGGCCCTGTCCGACGGCCCCAACGCCCTCCCCCTCGCCCAGTTCGAAGCCCTCTGGACCAAACTCCTGGCCATTGATGCGGTGGTGAAGGGCTAGCACTACTTTGGCAGAAGTGAGCAGGGAGTTGGACACCTCGAAGAACTGTCTGCTTCCGGCATGATGGCGAGGTGAAGGCGCAGGAGAGGATGGTGAGCCCCGGTTTCTCGATCCGGCTACGGACCTCGATGGATCGGCTGGTTCCATCCATGGAGCTTGCGCAGGGTTTCGACTTCGTCGCGGCCCCACATGCCGGCGGCGACAATGCGGGGCACACCGCCCTTTGGCCGGACCGCATTGCGGAAGCCATAGAATCACGCCATACAGCCCTCAGCCCGCAGTTTTTCGGGGGGGGCCGACTGGCTATCGATCACACCGTCACTTGGGCTTGCCTCGCGCCCTCCGATCTCACGCAGGTCATGACCAGCACCGCGTTCATTGCCTAGAGCAGGCCCGCGTGCGCCAAGTATAGAAATAGCACTGAACTGTAACGACCGACGAAAACATTCGGGCAGAAGCCACCAAGCGCAACCGCTCGCCGTAATATAGAGCAAGGCGTTCAGGGCTTCGCGCATGTCCGTTGTCCGGCATCGGCCGCCCCGCTTGGCCCCAAGGATGAAGGTGCTACCAACGCCCAATCCGGATCAGTCATGTCGCTGGAATAGCGCAATTCCTTTCGGCTATGCTCTCGTCGAGCAATACCAGTCCATGCCATCGTTCACTCCATCTCTCGCAGAACGGCGTGAATCACAACAGGCTGGTTTAAATATTAAATGAAAAATTATCAAAACCAAGCCTAAAAGTAAAATATAGAAAAATATTTATATTAGTAAATAGGCCAATTTTTCCGTCACAATTTGACCGAAGCAAACCCTAAATCGCCCCCTCCATTACAGTCTTGCCCATAAGGTCCCGGCAATCTACGATTAGCCTATGACGAAACGCAGTTTTCTTTTTTTTTGCATGCTGTTGAGCAGCCATCAGATATCCAAGGCCTCGGCTGCCCCCCCTCCCTCCAATCCCCAACCCAGCATCAATGCAAGGGATATTGAAACAGGGGCCAAGGTACAAAACGGGATCCTGCCCGGTTGCGTAGGAGACGGAAGGCACGATGACACGATCTGCCTGCAAAGCTGGATCGACAACCATCAAGGTGGCATTGTGGATTTGGGAAAGGGCCTGTACCTGATCAGTGCACCGCTTGTGAGTGCGGGCGCAATCACCCTGATCGGAACGGGTGGAGGCCAGGGTATCTATCAACAATCCTGTACCTCAGGCTTGCGCAGCAACAATGCACGCCAGGATGTCCTGATCCTTAAAGGTGCGGCGGCGCGCGTTTACAACCTTTGCATCGATGCCAATGTGCCGATGCGCAGCGGTAGCGCCATCCGCATTATCGGCAAAGCCAATTCGGTCATCATCGCCGACAATCATATCTATAACCAGGCCACCGGAATCGCCGTATCCGGCATTGGAGCTGACGGCGCCAATCAAAATGCCGATGTGATCCTGCGACACAATACCATCGTGCCTGCTCCTATCATTTCAGCCGTGGGCATCGCCATTGGTCAGGAATCCATGAAGGCGAACACCGTCGACACTCGCGTAGAAGGCAATTCGCTGGTCTGTCAAAAACGGCTCGGAATAGGTACGCTCATCGCCGATAGTGGAGGCGCCCTGATTCATAACAACACCCAGTTTGGATGCGCTATCGGCACACATATATACCCAAGCTCCAACCAGATGGTAACCTGGCTCTACTTTTCCAACACGGTCTTAGGGGATACCGACGCCGATCATGATCTCGTGATCGATACACAGGCCCCAAGCGCTGCAATATGGGGCCTTAACTTTACCGGCACATGGGCAAGCAACGCCGACAGCACCAGCATCGTGATACAGGATAGCGCGTCCAGTCATAACATTCTGGGCATCCACTTCACCGGGCACCGAACCTACATGGCGCACGATCAGTCAGGCATCGAAGTAAAAGCTGGGCAGAAGGTGACATTTGATGCCAGCACAATCTGCAGCGATGGCGAAGGACAAGGTGCGGGCATTATCGTGTCCGGAGAGGCAATGGCGACTGCGGTGCGCAACAGTACCATCGGAAGCTGCGACCACAACAGGGCGGGACGCCTGGCAACAGGTTTGGCCATCTCCACGTCCGCCCTCAATACGGGGGTCTTCATCGGAAACGACCTTAGCACCTCCGCAACGCCAATCGTTTGGCATCCTGGCGCAGGAAATGCCACAGCCGCGATTCTGGACAGCAACCTAGGCCTCGACACAATCGAAGGTTCTGTACCTGTTGCAGAGCGAGTTATATTACCCCCAAACCATACGATTCTGCTCTCCGGCACAGGCCCGATCAAATGGCTTGATGGAGGCTGGGCTGGCAGGGAGGCCGAACTCCTTGCGAATACGGGCTGGATTTCATTCGAAACCGGTGGCAACGTGTGCAACGCGCTAATCGCCAGCCTTCATCAGCCTATAATTGCAATTTTTAACAAGGCATTGAATTGCTGGACTCTGAAGTGAATTTCATCATAGGTTGCTGTATACATCAACAGCAACATTAACATCTTCGTAGGATGTCGCGTAACCCTTATCAATTATAACTGCTCGATTGCAATACTCGCGCACAATATCAGTGCTATGAGATGCCAAGATCATTGACCTATTGGCACGCTTTTCAAACAATTCATAATGACATTTTCGCTGGAAATTCTGATCTCCAACAAGGATTATCTCATCAATAAGATAACAATCAAACTCGATCGCCAAAGATAAAGCAAAGGCAAGGCGTGCACGCATTCCCGAAGAATACGTCTTTACGGGCATCGCCAATTGGCGACCAAGTTCGGTAAAATCCTCTACAAATGCACGCATCTCCTTGTAGTCGCGATCATAAATACGTGCGATAAAACGTGCATTGTCATAGCCGGTCAGGCTGCCTTGGAAACCACCCGCAAAACCAAGCGGCCAAGACAACGACATATGTCGCTTGATCTTGCCTGAAGTCGGCATTTCAACGCCGCCCAGCAATTTTATGAACGTGCTTTTCCCCGCGCCATTCCTGCCCAAAAGAGCAATACGGTCTCCGCGTTCAACCACCAGGTTTACGCCGTTCAGAACGTGCTTGCGCCCCGAACCCAATTTGTACGTCTTGTGGACGTCGGTGCAAACAATCATTCGACAGCTATCGTCTTGCGGACATGGCGGCATAGCGCAAGCCCGATGGCACTCAACACGACCGAACACACAATTGGATTCCAGATGTCATAATAAGCGGTAACCCGATCTCCAAACACGCCCTTACGCATCATTTCCATTGCATTAACAAAAGGTGACCAGAGGAGATATTCGCGCGCCTTGGGTGCCAACCACGAAGCCATCGTAAAAAGCCCCGAGAAAGGCAGCATGATATAGGTTGTAACGGGGATTAGCTTTTCCACCAACTCTGACATTTCAGACAGCGGCGCAATAATCAGACAAAGTGAAAATGTGAAGAACGCGTAGAGCCCCCATCCTCCAAGCATCAACCCAATATCATAGGGAACAGGGAATTGCCCAAACCCGATAAGTATGGCGGCAATGAAAAAATACGCCATCATAGAACCCAGCAACTCGATGATGACACGCACCAGAATGAAGTCAAGAATCTTGATCTGTTGATGATACATCAGACTACTGTTCGCCACGAACAGAGCGACACAACGCGATACCGCATGGCGAAACAACACGACAGGCAGATATCCCGTGACGGTGAACGCCACGATGCCTACCCCGTGTTCTTCAGACCCCCTTGTCACCCGCCACAGAATAGCAACCAGACCTGCGAAGAGCATGGGCTCAACCATGATCCACAAGAACCCTATGTTCTCACGGCCATAGCGTGTGTGCAGTTCGCGGATCATAAGAGCGTGAATCACGCGTCCTTGGATACGCCACCCTTCCCGGAATTTACGAAGGCTCATGATAGGCACCTCAATCATCCGGAGCGTGTTCAAGAATGCCCACAATCAGCATCCATCCGATAAAATAGAGGCAAATCGCTGCAGCAATTACAGTGATGATGGACAGCAAGCGATGCGGAAGCAATGGCATGTCAGGCATATCGGGGTCCACGACACGCTCGAGGTAGAACTTCTGGTGCACAGCATCGCTTCGGGCCTGGACCAACGCAGCATTGGCTACATTCAAATTTTGCGTTGCGAACTCCTGCTCAGCCAGCAGATTTTCATACCCCCCCATCTTCGATGCAATGCCCGAACCCGAACCGACTACTTGCCCATTCTGAGCTGCAATTTGTGCCGACAGTGCTGCGATGCGGTTCCGCAAGGCAGGAATCGAAGGGTTTGCCGGCGTAAGATGCTGCATCGTCTCCAATTGCGCTTGCAATGCAGCACGCTGCCCCACCATCGCATTGGCAATCTCGATCACTCCGGTAGCCTGCTTGGCCGGATCGATCAGATCAACAGAGTTACGATACCCCGCCAGGTCGACACGGGCCTTTCTGACTCTTGCAAGTGCCAAATCCACCTGCTTTTGCGCCTCAATGATACCCCGGCCTTCAGCCCGTTCATTCAGGCGATTGACCAGCGCTTCGCTGAGATTGAGCAGACTTTGATTGATCTGATAAGCATCTTGCGGCGTGAATGCCTTTACCGTCAGCACCGCAGCACCGGTCTCGCTATCCAGCCGAGCATCAACCATCTTGCCATAATACTTGAACAGATCCTCAAATGTGTCGTGCATCAAGGGCTGTGGAAAGCGGGAGAAGGTATCTGCATTCGGCGAGGAAAAGCGTTTGCGGATGCCCGCATCGCGTACCAGCGACTGAAGCGCATTGCGCGAACGGACGTAATCGAGGACCTCGTTCGTCTGCTCCTGTCCGGCAGAAAGCCCTGTCGTTTGAATGATATTTGCCAGAGAAGATATCTGAGGGCGCTTCTGATCGGGGCTTTTGATCACGAACCGCGCTTCCGAGACATAAATATCGGACGCGAACAGGCCGTAATAAACTGCAGCAAAAAACGAAGGCAGGATCACAAAAATCACAAACCATCGGCGTTTTTTCAACCATGCGACGAAGGCAGAACGCCGATTATGCGGCGATGCGTCAACCGATAACGAATGTTCGACGTTCATAGAACTCTTCACTGCACCCCAAAAAGGCCGGCAGCGCAGCCATGCCGCGCCCCTTCCCCCTTAGCAGCTAGGCGAACATGTTGTCAGACGCAAGACTTTGCCACACGTTCAGAAATCTGCGCAAAGGAGCATCACCCCACAAATTTCGCAGATTGGCGAATTTTGAATCAGACTCTAAAGGCAGTGGGACGCAATAACTGAAAGCTGGTTAATCCCCGATGCAGGTCAAGACGCTCGCTTCCATCACCCTGCTTGCAAGCCTTGCGGGGTGTGCCACACTGCCCACAAGCGGCCCTACGCGCAGGCAAATAGAAAAGTCGGTTTTGACGGAGGCTAATCTGCCGATAAAGCTCGTGGACATCGCCTCGGTTGCAGATATCCCCCCCGCCCCCCTTCCCGCTCCGTTCATGCCTTCGACCCTCGCACCGCCGCCCACCGACATGGTTGGCCCGGGCGATATCCTGAACATCAGCATCTATGAAGCTGGAGTCGCGCTCTTTGCAGGCTCGGGCGGAGCCTCGGGTATTGGGCAATCGAGCGCCCTGACCACCGATCCTGGTGTGCGGGCGCAGAACTTGCCCCCTAGCCGGGTAAACGACAACGGCGACATCTTCATCCCATATGGCGGACGACTGCACGTTCTGGGACATACGATCACCGAAGTCGAAACGATGATACGGCAATCCCTGCGCCGTTTCTCCCAGAACCCTCAGGTCAGTGTCACGATGGGGCAGGTTATCACCAATTCCATCATCATGAGCGGCGAAGTAGCCAAGCCAGGGCGTCTGGTGCTCCAAACCAATCGCGAGACCTTGTCCGACGTCATCGCCCTGGCTGGTGGCTACCGTGGAAACGCCCATGACCTCACATTGCGGGTAACTAGACATAATGCGAGTTTCGACATTCGCATGGACGATCTCGTTGCCAGCCCTGCCCTTGACATACGCGCCTACCCTGGAGATCGGCTCATGCTGGTCGATGAACCGCGCACGTTTTCCGTGCTTGGAGCCAGCGGCAAGGCAGAACAGTTGCCCTTCACCCGCTCCTCGCTCACTTTGGCAGAAGCCGTCGCCAAGGCCGGTGGCGTCAATCCCAATCTGGGCGATCCGGCAGCAATCTTTGTTTTTCGCTATGCTCATGACGAGCAAGGCAACGATGTGCCAACAGTCTATCATATCAATATGATGACAGCCGGCGCCTTCTTCTTGTCCCAACGCTTCTCCATGAAGGATCGTGACGTGCTCTATATTGGCAATGCCGCTGCCAACCAGACCAGCAAGATCATGCAACTCATCAGCCAGCTTTTCACCCCGTTGATGACTGTGACCGCTGCGACGCAAACCGTTCAGAACAGCCACTAAAGAGCCTCCCTCTTCTCATCCTATGGCCTTCTTACAGCCCTTTCTCGACCTTCTGCCTTATCGCCTCGAACAGGCCTTGGGGAACCGAAACCTGCGCCGCGCACGTGTCCGGCGCAGGCGACGTTCCACCAAACCCCAGACCAGTTTTATGAAAGCAAAGGCAGCCTCACAGCGGCGCTTGTTCATCGATCTGTCCGTGATCAGCAAGCATGACGCTGGCACCGGTATTCAGCGCGTTGTGCGGGCACTGGCCTTGGCCTTGATCGAAAAAGCCGGTCCTGAATGGGAAGTGCATTTCGTCGCTGCAACCCGCCGCCGCTGCTATCATCTCATATCTTGGCCAGCCCCTGCCGAAGTCGTTGATTTTGTTCCCATGGAAGGTGGGCCTGGAGACGTCTTCATCGGGTTGGATTATTCACTCGACGCCGTGCGCAATCACCGCAGGCAACTGGCGGCCTTCCGGCGTGGCGGGGGAGCATTGTGGTTCCTCGTCCACGATCTTCTGCCGCAGGAAAAGCCCGAATGGTTTTCGCGAAACACAGTCATCCGCTACCGAGCTTGGCTCGGCATTCTGGCTGATACTGCTGATGGCTTCCTGTGTAATTCTTTACAGACAGAACAAGATTTGAAACGCAATCTCGATCACGAGTTTGCTTTGACCACGGATTATCGCACCGTAGTCCTGCCAATGGGGCACAAGATTACCGATGCGCCCTTGGCTTCGAGCAAGCCCTCTCTCCGGTTGGCTAGCTTCGACCGCAACTTCCCGTTCTTCTTGATGGTTGGGACACTCGAGCCACGCAAAGGCCATGCCGACGTTCTAGCAGCCTTTAATCATCTCTGGCAGGAAGGCGCGAATGAAAAACTCGTACTAGTTGGAAAAATGGGATGGCAGGTCAATGAGTTGCGCGAAGCCATTCTTCATCACCCGGAGCATGGCCGCCGCCTCTTCTGGTTTGACGATGTGGATGATGTCGAACTGCATGATCTATACGAAAAATGCAGCGGCGGAATCATCGCCTCTCATGCAGAGGGCTTTGGTTTACCACTGATCGAAACTTTGAGCCACGGCAAGCCTGTCTTAGCGCGCGATCTGGCCATCTTTCATCCTCATGCCGGAGCGGGTGTGAATTTTTTCCCAGCTAAAGCAGACACGCCCACGTTATTAGCCTGTTTACGCCTCTGGATAGGAGATGTCCTGAACGCGCGTATTACAGTACAACGCCCTGATACTTCATGGGAAAAATCCGCCAGCATCCTGATAGCGGCAGTGTCAGAGTGTGAGAGCCCGATCCGAAATTAAGGTGAGTGGTATCAGCGGATCGTGCCCCCGGCGTGGTATAACTGGGGGTGATCCTCGTGACCTGCCCCCCGTCAGTCCCTCGATCATAACGAGAGTCCAGCGGTTAAATACGATGCCCCCTGCGCCTGCACAAGCGCGTCGTGCGTGATG
>DQVI01000110.1 GCA_015661825.1 Novosphingobium capsulatum | reverse complement strand
GCGGCTCTTCGGCGGCGGTGGCCGCGCGGATCGCCCCGGCGGCGACCGGCACCGACACCGGCGGTTCGATCCGCCAGCCTGCCGCCTTCACCGGCATTTCGGGCATCAAGCCGACTTATGGCCGCTGCTCGCGCTGGGGCATCGTGGCCTTTGCCTCGTCGCTCGACCAGGCCGGGCCGATGGCGCGCGACGTGCGCGACTGTGCGATCATGCTCGAAACCATGGCCGGTTTCGATCCCAAGGATTCGACCAGCCTCGACCTGCCGGTCCCGGCCTGGGAAGCGGGCCTGAGCGCGGACCTGCGCGGCAAGAAGGTGGGCATTCCGCGCGAATATCGCGTCGATGGCCTTGATGCCGACGTGGCGAAGAGCTGGGACCAGGGCATCGCCTGGCTCAAGGATGCGGGCGCGGACGTGGTCGACATCTCGCTGCCGCACACCAAGTATGCGCTGGCGACCTACTACATCATCGCCCCGGCCGAGGCTTCGTCGAACCTCGCGCGCTATGACGGCGTGCGCTATGGCCTGCGCGAACTGCCCGAAGGCGCGAACCTTCAGGAGATGTATGCCGCCACCCGCGCCGCCGGTTTCGGCGACGAGGTCAAGCGCCGCATCATGATCGGCACCTATGTCCTCTCGGCAGGCTTCTACGACGCCTACTACACCCAGGCCCAGAAGGTCCGCGCGCTGATCTCGCAGGACTTCATGAAGGCCTTCGAGGAGGTGGACGTGATCCTCACCCCCACCGCGCCCACGGCGCCTTTCGCCCTCGGGCAGAAGAGCACCGACCCGGTGGAAATGTACCTGAACGACGTGTTCTCGGTTCCGGCCAGCCTTGCGGGCCTGCCGTGCATGTCGGTTCCCGCCGGGCTGTCTTCGGATGGTCTTCCGCTGGGCCTTCATGTGATCGGCCGCCCGCTCGACGAGCAGGGCGTGTTGAACGCGAGCCTCGCGCTGGAACAGCGCGCACAGTTTTCGGCAAAGCCGGGTAAGTGGTGGTAAGATGAGCAGCTATCGTATCCAGGGCGCCACGGGCGAATGGGAAGTGGTGATCGGGCTTGAGGTTCACGCCCAGGTCACCTCCAACGCCAAGCTTTTTTCCGGTTCGGCCACCGCCTTTGGTGCCGAGCCCAACACCCAGGTCAGCCTGATCGACGCGGCCATGCCCGGCATGTTGCCCGTGCCCAACCGCGAGTGCATCCGTCAGGCGGTGCGCACCGGCATGGCCATCGGCGCGCAGATCAACGCGTGGTCGCGGTTCGACCGCAAGAACTACTTCTATGCCGACTTGCCGCAGGGCTACCAGATCAGCCAGCTCTACCACCCGCTGGTGGGCGAAGGTTCGATCGAGATCGTGCTCGACGACAAGAACCCCGATGCGGGCACCAAGGTGATCGGCGTCGAGCGGATCCACGTCGAGCAGGACGCGGGCAAGCTGATGCACGACCAGCACCCGACGATGTCCTATGTCGACCTCAACCGCTCGGGCGTGGCGCTGATGGAAATCGTCAGCCGCCCGGACATGGCCTCGCCCGCCGAGGCCGGGGCCTACCTCACCAAGCTGCGCCAGATCCTGCGCTATGTCGGCTCGTGCGACGGCAACATGGACCAGGGCTCGATGCGCGCCGACGTCAACGTCTCGGTGCGCCGCGCGGGCGAGCCGCTGGGCACCCGCACCGAAACCAAGAACGTCAACTCGGTGCGCTTCGTGATGGCCGCCATCGAACACGAGGCGAGCCGTCAGGTCGACGTGCTCGAAGCGGGCGGCAAGATCGTGCAGGAAACCCGCCTGTTCGATCCGGGCACCGGCACGACCCGCTCGATGCGCAGCAAGGAAGACGCGCACGACTATCGCTACTTCCCCGATCCCGATCTGCTGCCGCTCGAACTCGACGAGGATTTCCTCGCGGAATGTCTGGCGAGCCTGCCCGAACTGCCCGACGCCAAGCGTTCGCGCTACACCGAGGTTCTGGGTCTCTCGGCTTATAACGCGGGCGTGCTGACCGCCGATGTCGACACGGCGCGCTGGTTCGAAACCCTGATCGCGGCGAGCGCCGCCAAGCAGGGCAAGGACGAAGCGGCGGTGGCCAAGCAGGCTGCCAACTGGCTGACGAGCGAGCTGTTTGGCGCGCTCAACAAGCTGGGCAAGGGCCTCGAAGACAGCCCGGTGACCTGCGAAAGCGCCGCCGAACTTCTCGCCCTTGTCGGCGACGGCACGATCTCGGGCTCGATCGCCAAGCAGGTGCTCGAAAAGATGCTGGAAACCGGCGAGGGCGCTGCGGCCATCGTCGAGCGCGAAGGCCTCAAGCAGACGACCGACACCGGCGCCATCGAAGCGGCGGTCGACGCCGTGCTGGCCGCCAATGCCGACAAGGTCGAACAGTATCGCGGCGGCAAGGAAGCCCTGTTCGGCTTCTTTGTGGGCCAGACGATGAAGGCCATGGCCGGCAAGGGCAATCCGCAACTGGTCAACCAGGTGCTGAAGACCAAGCTGGGCTGACAGACCACGTTCTGGTGGCTGGCCGTTCAGGCTGTGAAAAAAGCCTCTCCCTGATCAGGGAGAGGCTTTTTTCGTGATGGATCGTATGCTGATGGTATCAGCCGATCAGATCGAGAAATCGAAGATGCGTGCGTTGAGTGCGCCGCCTGCGCCGTTGCCGTTGAGGGCGAACAGGAAGCCGTATTCGCCGGGGGCCAGATCGGCGGTCGGCACGATCTTGTACACGCCGGGGCGGACAAGCTGATAGTCGAAGGGAATGCGGTCCTTGTCCATCACGCCGGTCTTGGCCCCGGCAATGTTGATGCTGCCCACGCGCGCTTCACGGCGCCCGCTCTTGGCGGTCAGCCTCACGAGCGAGAACTCGTTGGGAGAGGTGACGACAGCCGCCGTGCCCGAGGCCCAGGAGGACGAGGCCGCTGCGGCCTGGGGGTTGGATTCGTAGAAGAAGAAATAGAACGTGGGGCGGGGATTGGCCGAATGGATGCGGGCCGAGGCGTTCTGGATCGAGGCCTTGATGCTGGCCGAGGCGAGCCCCCCGGTCAGGGCATAGCCGAAGATGCCGCCGGTTTTCGACTGGCTGGTGGCGGTGGGGTCGATGCGGGTCATCTGGGCATGCGCGCTATCGAGGATGTAGACGCCCGCAGGATGGGGCACGGCCGGATCGGCGGAGGTGAGGGAGAACTGCGGCGCGGTCGGGGCATGGGCTCCGGTATCGAGCAGGGCGGCCAGAACCGGGCTGCTGACACCCTTTTTCTTGAGTTCGAGCATCTGGTCGACCGACAGGTCCATGTGGGTGTCGGTGTTCCGGATCTTGGCGATCACGGCTTCATCGCCAATGCCGGTCTGCGTCAGTATGATGATCTGGTCGATCGTCAGCGGCGCGGCATGGGCCTGGCTTCCCGCCATGGCGGCCAGACAGGCCATGGCAACGACAGTCTTCCTCGAAATCATCCTGCAAATGTCCCTGATCGAGCCGGTCCGGGAATGAACAGGCTCGATCAGGGCGGTAGAAGCAATGTGTTACGCTTGGAAACCGAATTGTCGCCAAAATGGCGGACGCTGCATTATTTGCCCGTAACGGTCGTGACTTCGACCGGGAGGCCGAGCGTTTCGAGTTGCGGTTTGACCTTGGCGGCGTCGCCCACGACGACCCAGGTGAGTTTGGCCGGGTCGATGGCGGCGCGGGCGGCCTTGTCGAGGTCGGCGGCGGTCAGGGTGGGGTAGCGGATCGCGAGGCGGGTGTAATAGTCGTCGGGACGCTGGAACTGGGCGTTCTTGACCAGCCCGCCAAGCACCGCTGCCGAGGTTTCGAAGGCGCCGGGCAGTTCGCGTGCGGCGCCTTGCGTGGCCCAGGCCAGTTCGTCGGGGGCGACGCCCTTGTCCTTGAGGAACGCGGCCAGATCGGTGCGCAGGGCGGCGATCGAGGGGCCGGTCTGGTCGGTCTGGACCGGGGCGACCACGCGGTAGATCACCGGGCCGACGCGCTCGCTCACCGCGCTGCCCACGCCATAGGACCAGCCCTTGGCCTCGCGCAGGTCCATGTTGAGGCGCGAGAGGAAGCTGCCGCCCAGAACCTCGTTGGCGCTGCGCAGCGGCACGAGATCGTCGCGCCCGGTGGCATCGAGCACCTCGCCGGCCATGATCATCGACTGGGGCGAGGCGGGGCGGTCGATCAGCAGGATGCGCGGGCGCGGTGCCGGAATGGCGGCGGCCAGCGACTTGACCGGGGCGGGGCTGGCCGGTTCGGCCCATGTGCCGAAGCTGCGTTCGAGCAGGGGCTTGACCGCGGCGAGCGTGGTATCGCCGACCACGAAGATCGTCGCCTTGGACGGGCGCAGCCAGGCATCGTGGAATGTGGCGAGGTCGGCGCGGGTCAGCCGCTTGACCACCGCCGGGTCGCCCGTGCCGGTCGGCGGGGTGCCGTAGGGGTGCTTGTCGCCATAGAGTGCGGGATAGAGCACGCGCGTGGCCATGGCCGAGGGATCGCGCAGCTCGGCGTCGATGGCGGCCAGTTGCTGGGCGCGCACGCGCTCCAGATCGGCATCCTTGAGCGCGGGCTTGCGGATATAGTCGGAGAGCAGCGCGAGCGAGCCGGGCAGGTTGGGGACCATGGCGTCGAGCTGGAAGGCCGTGCTGTCGGGCAGGGCGGCGTTGGTGATGCTGGCGCCCAGACGCTCGCGGGCGCGGGCGAAGGCCACCGAATCGAGGCTGGTGGTGCCCTCGTCCATCATCTTGAGCAGCATGGCCTGGGTGCCCAGCGCCGAGCGCGGATCGGCGGCAAAGCCCGCATCGAAGGCAATCTGGACCGAAACGACTGGCACCGCCGCGCGGCGCGCGAAGATGACCCTGATCCCGTTGGACAGCGTGGCGCGCTCGACTTGCGGGAGCTTGAGCGCGGTGAGCGTGCCGATGGGGGGCAGTTCGCTGCGGTCGGGGCCCGTCTGGGTGGGGGGCG
>DQVI01000023.1 GCA_015661825.1 Novosphingobium capsulatum | reverse complement strand
GGCCTGACTGGCGCGCGTGGTGACGAGGCGGGTAACGCCGGCCACCTTGTCGAACTCGGCCCGGCGTGAAAGCCCCGCATCGACCACCACGCAAACGCCGTCGAGCGTCAGCGAGGTTTCGGCAATGGCCGTGGCCAGCACGATCCGGCGGCGCCCTTGCGCATCGCGCCGGATTGCCGCGCGCTGGCCCGCAGGCTCGACCTGCCCGTGCAGCGGCAGGATCAGCGCGGAAGGCAGCCGCTGGGCGAGAAGATCGGCGGTGCGCTCGATATCGCGCACGCCGGGCAGGAAGCCGAGGATGTCGCCGGTCTGCTCCTGCCAGGCCTGGACCACGGCATTGGCCATGGCCTGATCGGTGCGGAGCTGCGGGCTGGCCCCCAGCCAGCGGATTTCGAGCGGATGGGCCTTGCCCTCGCTCTCGATCACGCGGGCGCCGGGCATCAGCGCGGAAAAACGCGCGCCATCGAGCGTGGCCGACATGACCACCACGCGCAGATCCTCGCGCAGGACCCCTTGCGCTTCGAGCGCGAGGGCAAGGCCGAGATCGGAGTCGAGATGGCGCTCGTGAGCTTCGTCGAACAGCACCGCGCTGACCCCGGAAAGCTCGGGATCGGACAGGATCGTCGCGACGAAAATCGCCTCGGTCATCACCACGACGCGGGTACGGCCAGACCGTTTGGTGTCGAGGCGGGTGACATAGCCGATGGTCTCGCCCGGCTCCTCGTTCAGGGTCTGGGCCATGCGCTCGGCCGCCGCGCGTGCGGCCACGCGGCGGGGCGACAGGACGATGACCGTGCCCGTGCACCAGGGCTGGTCGAGCAGGGCGGGCGCAAGCGCGGTGGTCTTGCCCGCGCCCGGCGGCGCGATCAGCACGGCATTGGGCCCGCTGGCGAGGGCCGCGAGCAGCTCGGGCAGGACGGCATGAATGGGAAGATCGGTCACCCGCCAGCCCTTATCGCGCGGGGGCGGGCTTGGCGAGAGTGGAGCAGAAACACCCGCGCGTGCCCGAAAGCCTGCCGCCCTCGGGACAATCCCCGGCTCGCTTTAAAAGAGCATAAACGGGCCGGTTTTACCCTCAAAGCTGCTGCGCACGGGCCCCCTTTCATGGTAAACCCGGCGCCTGGCCCTCGCACCCGCAACGACGAAGGCCACCACACCCGAGAGGATGCCATGTTTCTCGATCTCAAAGACCCCTGGCCGCCCCCACCGCCCAATGCGCAGCCCGAACCGGCCGCCCCGCACGCCCCCTTGCAGAAACGGCGGGTCGTCGCGGTGATGCTCGCCCTTGCGCTGGCCGGTGCTCTGGGGCTGACCCTGCTAGTCGGTGCGCCGCTTGCCGAACCCTCGCTGGAGACCGTCATGGCCCGGCTTCCCGACTAGAGGAGCCCGGCCCCCAACTCCGGTCAGAAAGGCCTCCGGTCAGGAACGGCTTCGATCAGAAGCGGGTCCGATCAGAAGCGACCCTGATCAGAAGCGGCGGGCCACCGCGAATTCGGCGGCTTCGCACATGGCTGCCTTGGCATCGCTGTCGGGGAAGCGGGCGATCGCGTCGATGGCGCGCTGGGCATAGTCACGCGCGCGTTCGCGGGTGGCCTGCACGGCATCGTGCTTGCGAATCAGGGCGATGGCCGTGGCAAGGTCTTCGTCGCTGTTGCGGTTGCCCGCAATGGCCTCGCGCCAGAAGGCCCGCTCGTCTTCCGAACCGCGCGCATAGGCCAGAATCACCGGCAGGGTCATCTTGCCCTCGCGGAAATCGTCGCCCTGATCCTTGCCCATTTCCGAAGCGTCGGAATCATAGTCGATGGCGTCGTCGGCCAACTGGAAGGCAATGCCCAGATAGCGGCCATAGGCATCGAGCGCCAGTTCGTCGGCTTCCGAGCGCTCGGCCACGACGGCGGCGATCCGGCAGGCTGCGGCAAAGAGCGCGGCGGTCTTGGCGTTGATGATCGAGAGATAGCGTTCCTCGCTCGTCTCGACCTGGCGCTGGGCGACCAGCTGGTCCACCTCGCCCTCCGCAATCACCGCCGAAGCATTTGAAAGGATGCGCAAAACCTGAATTTCGCCGTCTTCCGTCATCAGCTCGAAGCTGCGCGAGAAGAGGAAATCGCCAACCAGCACGGTGGCCGGGTTGCCATAGATGATATTGGCCGCCTTCTTGCCCCGGCGCATGTCCGAGCCATCGACCACGTCGTCATGCAGCAGGGTCGCGGTGTGGATGAATTCGACCGCGGCGGCCAGCTTGTAGTGACGATCCCCCTCGTACCCGATCAGCGCGGCCCCCGCGAGCGTGAGCATCGGGCGCATGCGCTTGCCGCCCCCGGCGACAAGATGCCCGGCCAGCGCCGGGATCAGCGGAATACGCGATTGCATCCTGTCGAGGATCACGGCGTTCACGCTGTTCATGCCATCGGCCACCAGCGCCATGAGCGGCGCCAACGAGGGTTCGACCTTGCGGGGGAGCGTATGGAGGGGTGCAGTCATCGCTGCCCGCTTGGCGCTTGGGGCACGGCTTGGCAAGTCGCAAGTTGCGCGGTAGCGACAAGACCGTCATTTGAGCGGTCGATTGATCGCCCTCCATACCATCACGATCCACAGCAAGGCACGAGAAACCCATGAGCGCATATGCGGGCAAGCCCGACGACACGCTGGCCGCAGCAGCAAGTGCAGGCCCCGACCCGGTTCTGGCCAGCTATCGCCAGAGCATCGACAATATCGATGCGGCCATGATCCACATTCTGGCCGAACGCTTCCGCATCACCCAGGCCGTGGGCGCCTACAAGGCCGAAAAGCAGCTTCCCGCCAGCGATCCGGGCCGCGAGGAGCGCCAGATCGCCCGCCTGCGCAAGCTGGCCGAAGACGCCGCGCTCGACCCCGAATTCTCGGAGAAGTTCCTGCGCTTCATCATCGAGGAAGTGATCCGCCACCACGAACAGGCAAAAGCCGAACGCTGAGCGGGAAAGGGGCCGGGAGCGAGGGCAGCAGCCCACGCTCCCCAGCCGATGAAAGCCCCTCAGTCGGCAAAGGGCCCCTCAGTCAGTAAAGGGAACACCCGGCACCTGCTTGGCGGTGCGGATGGTGAGCGAGGTCTTCACGCTGGCCACGTTGGGGACCGGGGTGAGCCTGCTGGTCAGGAATTCCTGGAAACTTTGCAGGTCGCGGCTGACGATCTTGAGGATGAAGTCGATCTCGCCGTTGAGCATGTGGCATTCGCGCACTTCGGGCAGTTCGCGCATGTGCTCCTCGAACTGGCGCAGCGCTTCCTCCGCCTGGCTCTTGAGGCTGACCAGCGCGAAGACCGTGATCGCGAAACCCAGCTTGGCCGGGTCGAGATCCGCGTGATAGCCGCGAATGACGCCCGCTTCCTCCAGCGCGCGCACACGGCGCAGACATGGGGGCGCTGTCAGCCCCACGCGCTGCGCCAATTCCACGTTGGTTACCCGTCCCTCGTCCTGAAGCTCGGAGAGGAGACGCCGGTCAATTCCGTCCAATGTTGCCATGTTCGTGTTCGTGAACCACTCGGCTCGCAAGATTGTACCTGCCGCAAAAGCGGCGTTGCTAATTTTATTAGCTCATATCGCAATTGTCGTGCAATGCAACGCATCAAGGCCACAGCCCTGTGGCTTGGCCACACTTTATTAGCACACGGTCGGTAATAACCGGCGTTATGAACCCGATTATGGTCTGGAACCGGCTTGCCTCGCGGCGGGCGATGCCTCATGTCGACAGACCGTGCAACAGGATACCCCGGCCCGACAGCAATGCCTGCCGACTTTGACCCCTCCTCCGGTTCCAGTCTGGCCGGTTCCAGCCTGGCCAGCTCCAGCGCGGCGCCTGCGGCTCCGTCGATGATTTTCGACGACCGGCTGGAAACGGTCCTGCGCACCCGCGCGGCGGGCCCGGCGGGTCTGCGCGTGCAATTCCGCCAACTGGTCGATCTTCTGGGCCGGGTTCCCGAGCAGGGCTGGAACGCCCGCCATGACGAGGCCCTGGCCCGGCTCGACACCCTGTTCGAAGCCATCGCCACGCCGCAGGAAGGCGCCAGACCCGCGCAGGCCGGCCCTGCCGCCTCGCTGTCGGGCGCGGAAGCCGCCGCCGCATTGCTGGCCGCCACCCATCTGGCGCACCCGCGCCTTGTCGCCCATTTTGCCGCGCAGGGCCCCCGCGTGGCCCTCGCCAGCATTCGCGGCGCCCGGCTCGACGAGGCCAGTTGGCTCGACCTGATCCCCCGCCTGCCGATTCAGGCGCGCGGGTTCCTGCGCCATCGCCGCGATCTGGGCCCGGCGGTCGAACGGCTGCTCGAACAGCTCGGGATCGACGATTTCGCGCTCACCGGGCCTGAAGTCCCTGTAGAAACGGGCGCCGTCGCCGAACAGGCCCCGGAGCCCATGCCCGCCGCCAAACTGCCCGAAGAAACGGCAGAGGAGGCAGAAGACCTCGCCCCGGACACGCTTTCCGAACCGGCCAGCCCGGTTTCCGCCCCCATCGAAGGGATCGGCGCCATCGTGCGGCGGATCGAGGCCTTCCGGCGCGACCGCGAAGAACGGCAGGCCGCGCAAGCTTCCCCGGCCACGACCACAACCTCTGGCTCTGCGCCCGCGCCGCGCTTGTCCGTGGACTCCGCCTCTGGCCCGTCTGCCGACGATACGCCGCCCCCGCTCGCCATTGATCTGGCCTTCGATCCGCAAGGCACGATCGTGGCCGCCGATGCCGATTTCGCGCCGATGCTGGTGGGCCACCGCCCGTTCCCCGCGCCGCACCTGCCCGCCCGGTTCAGCGGCGCCGAAGCGGGCGAGACCAAAGTGGGTGACGGGAGCGCCTCTTGCCCGGCCATGGCCGACGCGCCGAGCCTGCGGGCCTTCGCCGCCCGCCAGCCCATCGAAAACGGGATCGTCCGCTTCGATGGCGCGCCCGCCATCGAAGGCTTCTGGCAACTCGACGCGACGCCGCTGTTCTCGCGCATGAGCGGGGCCTTTGCGGGCTATCGCGGCCGCCTGCGCCGCCCCCCGCCAGAGGCTTTGGCCCAAACCGCCAGCGGCGAAGAAGCCTCACCCACACCGCAGCAGCCCACCCCTGAGCAGGCCGGCCCGGAGCAACCTGCCGGGCATCAGGGCGCCGACCGCCTGCGCCAGACCCTTCACGAGTTGCGCACCCCGATCAACGCGATCCAGGGGTTTGCCGAGATGATCCAGCAGCAGGTCTTCGGCGCGGCCCCCCACCAGTATCGCAGCCTTGCCGCCAGCATCGCCGCCGATGCCGCGCGCATGCTCGCCGGGTTCGAGGATCTCGAACGGCTCGCCCGCCTCGAAAGCGCGCCGGCTGGCCATGCGGCAGCTTCATCATCAGGTGCGGGCAATGCCGATGACAGCCTGTCGACCGATCTGGCCGCGTTGCTCACCCGCCTGATCGTCCAGCTCGATCCGGTGATCGGCCCGCGCGAGGTGCGCTTGCGCTGGGAGGCCCCGGCAGGCGGCGCCCCGGTGGCCGTGGCGCCCGGCGAACTGGAACACACCATCTGGCGCCTGCTCGCGGTGATCGCCAGCACCGCCGCGCCGGGCGAAAGGCTGTCGATCACCCTCGCGCCCGAGGCCGACCCTGCGCGCCCGATCCGGCTCGACCTGCCGCTGCCCGCCGCCCTCGCCATGCGCGAAGACGCCGCCCTGTTCGCGCTCGACAGCTATCGCGGCGGCCCCAATGCGAGCGCCGGCGCCGGGCTGGGGCCGGGCGGCATGATGGGCAACGGCTTTGCCCTGCGCCTCGCCATGGCCGAAGTGCGCGCCATGGGCGGGCAGATGCGCCGCGAGGCGGCCCGCCTGCTGATCGACCTTCCGCGCGCCCGCGCCATCGATGCCGGATGGGGCGGGAGCAGCCTGGAGGGCCCACACACATCCGCTCCGCGTCAGGCGAGTTGAGCGCAGTGCTCGCACCGAGGGAAGGCCTCGCCCCCGTCACGCGCGCCGCAATTGCCAGCCCCCCCGCCCCCGAGGCCCATGTGCGCTTCGCGGCGGGGTTTGGCCCTCGCTTTGTCGTCACGGTCGATACCGAAGAGGAATTCGACTGGAGCAAGCCGTTCGAGCGCACCGGCCATGGTCTCAGCCATGTGCCCCGCCTCGCCAAGTTCCAGCAGTTCTGCGAAGGCTTCGGGGTCACCCCGGTCTATCTGATCGATTATCCGATCGCCAGCGATCCGGGCATCAGCGCCGCCCTGGGCCAGGCCGTGGCCGATGGTCGGGCCGAGATCGGCGTCCAGCTTCACCCGTGGGTCAACCCGCCCCATGCCGAAGACCTCACCGTGTCCAACAGCTTTGCCGGCAATCTGGAACCCGCGCTCGAAGAGGCCAAGCTGGTCAAGCTGCGCGACACCATTTCGCGCGCCTTCAACGGCACCGCCCCGCTGATCTACCGCGCCGGACGCTATGGCGTGGGGCCGCATACGGCGGCCATCCTGGGCCAGGCCTCGATCGCCATCGACACCTCGGTGCGCGCCCATTTCGACTATTCCAGCCAGGGCGGCCCGGATTTCACCGGGTTGCCGGCGCACCCCTGGTGGGTCGACCGGCGCGGCGGGTTGATGGAACTGCCGCTGACCACGGTCTTTTCGGGCCTGCTCCGGCGGGCCGGGCCCTGGCTGTTCCCGCGTCTGTGGCGGGTGCCGCGCCTGCGCGGGGTGCTCGCGCGGCTGGGCCTGATGAACCGCGTGCCGCTCACCCCCGAAGGGGTCAGCGCAGCCGAAGCCATCGCCGGGATCGACCTCGCGCTCGGCGATGGCCTGCCGGTGCTGGTCTTCTCGTTTCACAGCCCCTCGCTGCGCCCCGGCAACACGCCCTATGTCCGCGACGACGACCAGCTCGACCAGCTTTACGGCTGGTGGCGCACGGTCTTTGCCCATCTGGCCCGGCGCGGGGTACGCCCGGCCGGGGTTGCCCAGATCATGCAGGCCGCACAGATATAAGAGCCCGACCCAAAAGTCGGGCGGCGGAGGTTTGGCGAGGGATTTTGGGTCACCACAAGAAGGCTGCGAGCCCAGCGATGCTGGAAGCATCGTGGCGAACAGCCGACGCCGTGGTGGGGCAAAAGACCCGCCAAACCGACCCGAAGGACTTTTGGGTCGGGCTCTAAGAGCCTGCCCCCAAAAACGATCCCCCACGAATTGCCTTCGTGCCGGCTTGCCAAGCACGCCCCCCTCCACTAACGGCTTGTCCCGAAGGGGGCCCGTAGCTCAGCGGTTAGAGCTGGCCGCTCATAACGGCTAGGTCGCGGGTTCAAATCCTGCCGGGCCTACCACCCCTTCCCCCTCCCTTCATGCGACAACACGGCGACAGGTGGCGGCGAACTGACCCGCAACCATCATCGTTGTGCAAAACCGGTGTCATCGTGATGCGCTAGAGCCGTCCGAACGGAGGCGACACACGCATGACACACGCAGGCACGATGCCAAGGGAACAACGCCGCCTGACAGTGCGGCTGGCGCGTGACGACAGGGATCTGGCCGCCGTCCAGGCCCTGCGCTGGGATGTCTTCTTCGCCGAGATGGGCGCTCAGGCGCACGACGTGCTGCACACCCTCGACACCGACCCCTATGACGCCCTGTGCGACCACCTGCTGGTCATCGACGCCGACGAGCCGGGCACCCATCTGGCCGAAGGCGGCGTGGTGGGCACCTATCGCCTGCTGCGCGAAAGCGTCGCACACCGGGCCGGAGGCTTCTACAGCGCCGGCGAATTCGATCTTTCCCCGCTGATGGCGCCCGGCAGCCGACCGGGTGGCGAACTGCTCGAACTGGGCCGCTCCTGCGTGCGCCCGGCCTGGCGCACGAGCGCGACGATCTCGCTGCTCTGGCGCGGGATTGCCGATTACATCGCCAGCCACGGCATCGGCCTGATGTTCGGCTGCGCCTCGTTTCCCGGCACCGACCCCGACGCCCATGCGCAGGCTCTCTCGCTGCTGGCCCACACCTGCCTGGCCCCCGCCGAACGCCGCCCCCGCCTGCGCGGGGAACTCGGGCCCGATCAGGCGGTCACGCTCGAACGTCTCGCACGGGGCAGCTACGACGAACGCCGCGCGATGCTGCGCCTGCCGCCACTGGTCAAAGGCTATTTGCGGTGCGGCGCCCTGTTTGGCGACGGCGCCTTCATCGACCATGCATTCAACACGGTCGATGTCTGCGTGGTCCTGCCGGTCGAACAGATCTCGCAGCGCTACGCCACCCGCTTCAGCGTGGCCGCCTGAGGCGCCTCACGCCAAGTTTGTTCTTGCACGCCTCCCTGCGCAGACCTAAGGGCAAGGCCGTGTCGGGGAGTAGCGCAGCCTGGTAGCGCATCTGCTTTGGGAGCAGCCTTCACTTTACCCGCCTAAGCGTTGGTTTCGCTAGATTTTCCACCTCACCCAATTGCCCTTGGTCGGGACTATGTCGGGAGTGGTGTGCATTTTCCATAATTTCGAGCAGATCGTCGCCCGTCACATGGGCATATCGGGCCGTCGTCTCGATGCGCGCATGGCCGAGCAGCTTCTGCGCTGCCTTGAGGTTTCCGCTTGATCGTACAAGGCGCGTGGCGCTGGTATGGCGCAGGTCGTGGAAGCGGAAATCGGTGATCCCTGCCTCCTTGAGCATGCGCCGCCAAGTCCGGTCCCAGCCCTGTTTGCTGTAGGGGTAGCGGTGACCGGCCAGGCGTTGAGGCTTACCCGGCTTCTCAGGGCGTGGCCGCTTGCAGACATAGCTGAACACGAAGCCGCCACTGTCCTTCTTGGGGCGGTTGGCGATGATCTCCTTCATGCGCTGGGTCAGCGGGAAGGTGTGCCAGATGTCGCCCTTGGTGTGGACCGAGGCAGTACCGCGCTTGAGGTCGATCTTCGACCATAGCAGCGTCACGATCGCGTTCTTGCGCTGGCCTGAGAGCAAGGAAAACTCAACCAGGTCGGCAAGGTCCGCATCTTCCGCACGCAGGCGGGCAAACAGGGCATCTTCCTCCTCGGGCGATGCCTCGCGAATGCGCTCCTGCTTCTCCGCCAGCTTGTGCTTTTTCCAGTCGATCTCGCCGATTCGATAGCGGCCGGACAGGAACCGGATCAGCCGTTTGAGCAACTCAACCTCGCGGTTCACGGTCGCATTCGACACGAGGGGCGGCGGTGGCGAAGGTTGCTCACCCTTCTTCACGCGCCGGACCTTGCGCACGCCGCGGCGCTTGCGCTCTGATCGGCGCACAGCAACGAACCGGCTGACGGTCAAATCGTCGATGTCGTGGGCCAAGGTTGTCCCCCCGATCAGCCGCACCAAGTTGCCCAGTTGGTATTCGGTGGTCGCGCCGTTCGCTTCGAATTGGCCCTTGTCGTCCCAATAGAGCCCCGCCCCTAGGTCGAGGGTGATCGTCGGCTTCTCCCGGCGGCCCGATGCAATCTCGGTGCGCAGGTCGCGCTCGTAACGCTCCGCGTCGCGCTTCGACACGCAGTGCGTCGATCCGTGATAACGGATGCCCTTCATCTGGAAGTCGTAGTGGTAGAAGGGCTTGCCCTTGGGCCGGTAGATGGTCACCGCACTTGCCTCTTTCGCTGGCTAAACGGCACGACATTGGCCTCGGGCCGCGCCCCGCTGACAGACTTCTGCCTCCCCTTGGGCTTCTCGTTCATCCGCGACGGCTCGATCCGCACATGTGCCTGAACATAATCGTCGCAGTCCTCGGGTCGATAGGCGATTCGACGGGTCGAGACGGCAACATAGCGGATGCCGCCGCGCCTGCGGATCTCGCGCAGGCTCGACAGGCT
The DNA here is from genome assembly GCA_015661825.1 of Novosphingobium capsulatum. GTDB lineage: Bacteria > Pseudomonadota > Alphaproteobacteria > Sphingomonadales > Sphingomonadaceae > Novosphingobium > Novosphingobium pituita. The sequence goes on along the minus strand of DQVI01000023.1, from coordinate 7,606 downwards.
GATAAGCAGGCGTCGGGCGGCCTCAGCCTCAGTCAGAAGCTGGGTCATGCTGCTTCCTTTGGAAAAAGATCGGTCTGGTTACCCCATGCTTCCCACCCGGACCGCGCTTGGCGCGCGAACAGCTCGGCATAGGGGCCATGGTAAAGCGCTTCGACGTCGGCGTGCAAGGCGTCAGGCTTACGGCTATGCTCGCGCACCGGAGCAACGATCAGGTTCCTGATCGATCGCGACCTGACCTTGGGCTTGCCGATCGTGCCGAGCAGGTAGAACTCGGCGGCCGAGCGGAAGCAATAGCCGGTGCCGAATGCCCAGCGCTCGCCCGTGCTCGATTGCTTCGCCCAGGCGCCGGCCGACTTGAACGTGAAGCCCCATGCCTGCATCAGATGGATGGCATCCGGCAGCATCGGCGCGGTTGCCCACATGAACAGCGCGCAGTCCGGCCCGGCCAGCTGGTGAACCGGCAGCGCGGCAATGTCGGCGGTCCCCATGCAGTCGTAATGGGCCACCGGGTTTTTCACCTCGCCCTTGGCGCTGTAGTTGCGGAAGTACCAGGGAGGGTCCGCGATGATTGCGCCATAGGACAGTGGGCGCAGGGTGCCGAAGGGCCAGGTCATGCGGACAGCCCTCTCCGGAAATCCCGCACGAGGAAACCCGTGACAGAAGGCGCCATCGAGCGGGGAGCCCTCCAAGGCCGCCTTGCAAAACCGCAGGCAGCGGGATTGGACAGCCCCTTAAACCGGAGCTTTTTCTGTATGCCAAAACTCCAATCCAATCGCTCGCGCAAGAAAGAACGCGACTTGTTCAAGTCCCACCACACCTGCTCGCTGGGAGATTTCGAGGAAAGGAAAGCCAAGATCGTCATGCCGCGAACCTCTCGAAAAAATCGGGCTGGGCAGGGTTGAGCAGCAAAGCCCCCCACTGCTCCGCAATCGCGTCGGCGAGGCCCGGAAAGGTCTCGCTGCGCAGGCGTTCCAGGCACATGGCCAAGCTCATGCGACGACTTTTCGCGCCGCATCCGTGATGGCCTCGACCATCGCGATACGGTTTCCGATCCAAGCCATGACGTCAGAGCACAGCGCCAGAAACTCAGCGTCGCTCAATTCGCGCTTGGCGAGGTTGGCCTCTGTGCAAACCCAACGAAGATTGCCGATCGCATCTGTCCCCCCACGTGCCTTCGCAACGATGTGATCAAGATGGGCTGTGTCTCGCGTGAGACGGCGCCCGGTCATGGCGCATTGACCGCGCTGCAACTTCCAAAGCCGCGCCAAATCTGCGGTCGAAGCTTTCCCCGCACCACGCAACTTCATGGCCCGTCCCCAAAAAAAGCGGCGGGCGTAGTAGCTGCGCATCTTGTCGAGTTGCTTTTCTCGATTGCGCTGGTGATAGTTCCGGCTGTAGGCGCGCGCGCCATCGGGATCTTCGGCGCGCTTGCGGGCCATGAACTCGCGTTTCGCCTTGCGCACTTCGTCGGGACTACGCGGCATAGGCCGTCTCCCTGGCAAGATTTTCGACCTGTTGGATGCGCTGGCCCAGCCAAAGCATACAGGGCACGGCCATGCTGTTACCCAGCGCCTTGTAGCGTGGGCCGTCGGCGGCAGGCTTTCCTCGATGGGGAACGTCGGTCCAGCCATCGGGGAAGCCTTGCAAGCGCTCGCATTCCGTGGGCGTCAGGCGGCGGACGGCATGGGCAGTACCAACACCATGCTGTGCACCGGCTTGCAGCGTAAACATGGGATCAGCCTCACCGCCGATTCCGATACCTGCGCGATGGTCATCAGTGCTCACGCCAGTACGCTTGCCGACTTCTTGGAGCGGGTAGGCCACAGCCATCGTGTGCGTGACAGACAGCGCGGGAGATCGATCTACGGCAGAGGCGCATTGCGTGCCGGACATTTCAGCAGGGAACGCTACCGGTATCAGATTGTGGTGCTCGTCCCCTGCCGGCCCTGCCGTGCCCTTGGCCCACTTTGCGCTCATTGCTTGGCCTACGATATCGGGGATCAGGTGCCCGGCCTGTCCTTGATTGTCATCTACGCCGCATGTTCCAACGCCGTTTGCAGTGAGGGCGGCAACTGCCGACCGCGCTTGGCGGCGCGGCGCAGAATGCCCCGACAGGCTGTGGCGCTCAAAAAGAACTGCTGCGGCACGGCGCCAGTCTCCAAGATATCCGACAACGAAGACGCGACGGCGCCGCTGTGGAACTCCAAAGTGCTGAGCGTCCAGGACTCGGTAGGCGACGCCATACCCGAGTTCGACCATGCCCCCGAGGATGGAACCAAAGTCCCGTCCTCCGTTCGACGACAGGACGCCGGGGACGTTCTCCCAGACCAGCCATCGGGGGCGCTTGCGATCAGCAAGGCGCAGAAATTCAAGCGCGAGGTTGCCACGGCTGTCGTCCAGTCCGCCTCTAAGGCCTGCGATGCTGAACGACTGGCAGGGGGTTCCTCCGACAAGAAGGTCAATTGGTCCATATTGATCGGCCCCGATGGTGGTGAAGTCGCCATGGCAGGGCACGGCGGGGAAGCGGTGCGCCAGAACGGCGCAGGGAAAGGCCTCAATCTCGGAAAAGAAGGCCGGGCGCCATCCGAGCGCGTGCCAAGCCACGCTGGCCGCCTCAATGCCCGAGCAGATGCTGCCATAAGTCATAGTCATGCCGCCCTCCCCAGCGTGCTCTCGACCAGCGCCACCAGATCAGCCAGCGTCATGTCGGCGCGCACGGCGCCATGGGGCAGCTCATCGCCGACCAACTGCTCCTCCACGTCGCACTGGATGCTGATCAGGTGCGCCTCGCAGATGATGCCCAAGTCAGCGAGCGTGTCGTCTGCGGTGATGGTGCGCTTCATCTCAAGGTGGCGGTTGACGATGACGGCCATGGTCGCCTCGGCAGCAGCCGGATCGGTCAGGCGCAGTAGGGTGGCGGTGGTCATGGTGGCTCCGTGATTCACACGATCACCGTGACGCGCTCGGCAGCGCGGGTGACGGCGGTGTAGAGGTGGTTGCGGCGCGCTTCTCGGAAGGCGCCGCTCTCGTCGAACACGATGACATTCGACCATTGGCTGCCCTGAGACTTGTGCACGGTGATCGCCCATCCGAACGTGAACTCATGCGTCCCGCGCTTTTCCTGCCACGGGATGTCCTTCTCGGACCCGTTGAAGAACTGCTCGAAGACAGTGACCTCGACCGGGTCGCGCTTCTCGTCGAGCGATCGCGCGATCACTGACAGCTTGCCGCCCAGATCAGTCACGTCTTCGGCATCCCACAGTCCGCCGTTGAACAGATGCTTGTCGCTGTTGTTGCGCAGGCAGATCAGCCGATCGCCCGCTGCCGGATGCCAATGCTGATTGCGGCCGTGCAGGCCCTTCAACTGGCGAATGCGGGCATTGTAGTTCGTGCGAGTCCGGTTCAGGCCGCATAGCAGCTGGTCGGCGCCGAGAACGCGCTGGGCCAGCTCGTCGCGGTCAATTTGGCGTTGGCCGATCACCAGGCTGTCGCCATAGGCGCCCGCTGCCAGCGGCTTTCCGGCCCGGATGTCCATGCTCATGCGGATGATCGGGTTATCGCGCGCCTGCCGGTGCACCTCGGTCAGCATGATGTCGGGATCAGCCTTGATGAAGAACCCTTCGTCCTTGACCGGCGGTAGCTGTGCAGGGTCGCCCAAGACCAGAATGCGACGGCCAAAGCTGAGCAGATCCTTGGCGAGATCCTCACCCACCATCGACACCTCGTCGACGATGAGCAAAGCCGCATTCGCCAGCGCGCAATCGCGGTCGAGGATGAAGTCGGCTTCACCAGTCCGGTCGTCCACCTCCACCCGGTAGATCAGAGAGTGGATCGTCGATGCGCCCTCGCAGCCCTTCTTGCGCAGCACGAGCGCGGCCTTGCCGGTGAAGGTTGCGTAAAGGACGGCACCCTTGACCTCGCCCGCCAGCTCCTTCGCCAGCGTGGTTTTGCCGGTACCGGCATATCCAAACATGCGGAACACCTGCGCGCCGCTCGGATCGGCTAGCCAGGCGCGCACGGCAGCAATCGCCTGCTCCTGTTGCGGGGACCAGCTCATGCCGCCAGCCTTTCCGCTTCGGCGCGCAAGGTCATCACGTCCACGCCACACCATGTCGACCAAAGCGCCAGCGCCTTGTCGGTGAAGGCAGCCCGTTCAGCCTCGTTCATCGCACGGTTGCTGGTGGACCACAGCTTGCGGTGAACCTCCCCGCTGGGTAGCCGTAACTCATCGCACATGCGCAGTTTGGCGCGGGTGATATCGTGGAGATCCTGCTCGTCCAGCGTCATGCCGTGCAGATCGTTCAGCAGCGGCACGACCAGATGCGCGACCGCCCAATACAGGCTGCGACGCCGCTGGTTGGCGATGCCACCTTTGATTTCGCAGCGGACGGTGCCCTTGATCTCGCGCATGGCTTCCTCGGCCGCGCGATTGGCGGGGCGAAGCATGCCCAAGTGAGACTTGAACAGCAGCGGCGGGCGGTCGGCGGTGCTCATGCGGCAGACCTTTCATTGCGGGTACGGCGAATTTCGGCAGCGCGCGGGCTGGCGCGGCAGAAGGCGTCGATCAGGGCCTCGACATCGATGCCAGCCCAGAACGTGCGCTCTCCAACCTCGTGCTGGCGAGCGTGATGGTCGCGGCAAAGGCTGACAGCATGCCAGTCGTCAGGCTTCTGGCCCATACCGGCACCTGAGCCGAGGCGGACATGAGCGGCCTCAATCGGCATGCCGGTGCATCCGGCCACGCTGCAATGGTGCGACCGGACAAACGCCAGGTGCGCTTGCGAACGCCATCGGCTGTCGCGCTTTGGCTTCTTGGGGAGGCGGGCGGGCAGCATCAGAAGGGAATCTCGTCGTCGAGGCAATCATCGGCGAAATTCCCGCCTTGGTTACCCCAGCCACCGCGCGCGGCGCCTTGGCGCTCATCCCGCTGATCGCCCCAGCCCTGCCCGCTGCCACGCTGGCTACCGCCCTGATTGTCTTGGGCACCGTCGAGCATGACCAGCTGCGCGCGCGGGCCGCTCAGCACGATCTCGGTGCTGTAGTGATCCTGCCCGCTCTGGTCCTGCCACTTGCGGGTGCGCAGCTGGCCTTCGATGTAGATCTTGCTCCCCTTGCGCAGGTAGCGCTCGGCCACGCCGACAAGGCCCTCCGACTGGATCGACACGCTATGCCACTCGGTGCGCTCCTTGCGCTCGCCGGTCTGGCGGTCCTTCCACGCTTCGGACGTGGCGATGCGCAGGTTCGCGATGCGGCCACCGTTCTGGAAGGACTTGACCTCAGGATCGGCCCCGAGATTGCCGATCAGGATCACCTTGTTGACGCTGGCCATCAGGCTGCCTTTCGTTCTTCGTGGAAAGTGAAGCCAGACAGCCCCTTGCCCCGCCCGGCCTCGGTCTGCGCCAGGCGGTTCGCGTGGCGCTGGATCAGTTCACGCAGGTCGGCCGCAAAGGCTTCATCAGGCAGAAGTGCCTTGAGCGCCGCAGGCCATGCGCCTTCTTCGCCGGTGGGGATCGCCGACCAGGTCGAGCGCAGAGTCTGCGCGCGAAAGCCCTCCCCTCCCCCGACCTTGACCTTTGCCTTGCCGATGCTCTGGGCCTGCTTGATCAGCGACATGGCCTCGGTCATCTTGTCCTGCGCGTCCTCGACGACGGCGAGGTCAGTGGTCGCCTCGGCTTCCTGCCGGGCAGCGAGCGCAGCGGCAGCAGCGGCGGCGGCTTCCTTGGCGGCCTTGGCCTCACGGGCCTTGCGCTCGTTGTCGAGCTTTACCAGCCATCCGGTCGACAGCCGGCCCAGCGCGGCGAGCGCGGTGGTGATCTTGCCATCGGGCGTCCGCTTGAGCCCCTTGGCCATCCAGGCATTGCGCCAGTTGCCAATCTCGGTCAGCGCGTCGTTGTGCGGGCGCTTCTCTTCGTCGGCGGTAGCATCGACCTGCCTGCCAGCCTGCTCAAGCATGCGCACCAGTTTGGCCACCTGGTCAGCCTGCTCCTGAGATTCCAGCGGAACCCCATCGGCCCAATTGCTGGCCTCGGTGAGCAGATCGCCAACATGGACCTCGACCGCATTGCGGCCCGAGAGCTTGGCTGGCTCTTCAAGCGGCGGGCCGCCGTTGTCGCCGATCGATGCGGGCGCGTGTTCGACGGCCATGCGGGCGGCGTGCGCTTCGAGCGCTTCGATCTCGGCCACGCGCTCCGGCGCTTCGCGGCGCAGTTTGGCAGCAGCGGTCGCGGCATGTTTTCCGTTCATGGTGGCAATTTCGACAGGGCCACGCGAGCCCTTGTAGATCGTGGTCATTGGATTGCCTTTCAGAAGTTGGTGTCGCCCAGATCAGCCCCGGCGAATTCGTTCTTGCGGTTCCGCTGCTCACGACTGGCGCGCTCATCGCTCTGGCGCTTTGCCTTTTCTGCGAGCTGGTTCTCCATCACCTGCACAGCATCGTTGAACTGGGCCTCGGTGAGCTGGCCAATATGATCGACCTTGTAGTGACCGCAGAGGATGTCAGGCGTGGTGCTGGTAGCTGCCAGGAGCTGCTGCAACTTGGCGAAGGCATGATCGGGCATGCCACTCGCAGACTTGTTGCTGGCGGCATTCTTGGGCTTCTCGGCCTTATGCTGGTCGCCCTGCGATGCCTGCGTGCCATCTTCGCTCTCGTCGGCATGAAGGTCACCCTTGTGCCAGAGGTCGAGGGCCGCGCCAAAGCGCATAGCGGCATTGCGCAGGGCATCGCCGATCACCTCCTTGATCGCGTCGCCGCCACGCTTGCCATCAGCATGACCATAGCCAAGCCGGGTCTGGCCGCAGACGGTGAGCTTGATCCAGAGGCCACCGGCCTGGTCGAATGCCGGGCTTCCGTCCTGGTTGTGAGCCATCGGCTCCCAGTTCCATTCCGGGTCAGCATCGAGGAGGCGATCAGTCAGTGCGGCGTGGCCGACATAGTCGAGGTGCGCGGCAGGTAGCCCATGCCATCCACCGCATTCGCCACAGCGGCCCTTCTGCGCATCCTTCTTGTACGGCTTCGGCAGCTTTGAAATGAGGTTTGCCGGGAACGGCTCTCGCAGCAGGGCAAGGCCAGTCGGCTTGGTAGATTCGATCTTGGTATGAGCATTCACGACCGGTCCTCCCGGTTGGCATCCCGACCAGCCTCGATGGCTGGGACGCGGTTGAGCGCACAGGGAGAGGCCTGCGAGGCGCGCGTGGAGAGGATGCGGGCCAGCCAGTGGCGGCGCGGCACATGGTGTTGGGCGGCCCACTCTGCCATGCTGGGAACGGCGTAGAGTGGAGGGTGCGCGGTGCCGGTGCGGCACGAGCGCATGGACGGGATCGGGGTATGGATGCGGGTCATTCCGCCACCTCGACCAGCTTACCATCGCGACATGCGTACCAGCGATCAGGCTCGATGCCGTCCTGCCCCACGATACCGCAGGCTACCGACATGATCTTGTAGGATGGATATGGCTCACGCTCGACTGCGAACAGGGCATTTCCGGTCTTTCCGGAGGCGCGGCCCTGATAGCCGGTCGCGCTGGCCGCGCCCTGATAGCCGGTCGCGCTGGCCGCGCCCTGATAGCCGGTCGCGCTGGCCGCGCCCTGATAGCCGGTCGCGCTGGCC
>DQVI01000182.1 GCA_015661825.1 Novosphingobium capsulatum | reverse complement strand
CTGTCGGTCTGGCTGATCGGACTTGCCGTTGTGCTGGTGGTCGCCCTCGGCATCTGGACGCTGGCCGCACGCGGCGGATCGTCGCGCCCGGTGCTCGCGGTCGGCAGCCAGCGCGGGGACACCAAGGCCCTGATGCTGGCTTCGGGCGTGCTCGACGGGGCGCCTTTCCGTTCCGCCGGGGCGCTGCGCGGGAACAGGCCGCTCGAACAAGCCTATCACCCGCTGCCCGCCGGGACATCCTCGAAGGCGGCCTGACCGCCCTACTCTTCTTCACCCGTACATCTGGCTCTGCTGGCCGAAGCGGGCTGCGGCCTTCAATACCGCGACTATATAGAGCGGCATGGCCCAAGGACTGCGCCTGCCCGGTTCTACGGAGGATCAGCGGCGGGCCTTGCCGATCAGCGATTCGGCCTCGCTGATGATCCAGTTCATCACCATGCGCGTGCGGGCGGGCAGGGTCTGGCGGGCCGGGTAGGTCACGTAGAAGGGCACCGGCTCGACCTCGGCCTCGGGCAGGACGCGCACCAGACGGCCTGTACGGATGTCGTCCTCGACCTGGAAATAGGCGAACAGGCTGATACCCCCGCCATTGCGGACGACTTCTTGCAGGGCCAGAGTGCTGTTGGTGCGCGAGGAGCCCGAGACCCGCACTGGCTCGCCATTGATCGTCCAGACCTGCCGCGTGGTGCCATAGCTGAACAGCGCACAATCGTGGAACTGAAGGTCTTCGACAGATTGCGGTGTACCGCACCGTTCGAGATAGGACGGGGAAGCAACCATGTAGCGTGGTACATCACCCAGATGCTTGGCCACCACAGTGGTCTCGTTCACCTGCCCCGTGCGCATCGCAAGGTCCAACCCGTCCTCGACCAGATGGACGAAGCCATCGCCCAGCAGCATCTCGACGGTGATACCCGGATGGTGGAGATGGAATTCAGGCAGCTTGCGGGCCAGATGGCAGCCGAAAGTGTTGGTCGTGCCAACACGCACATGCCCGGCATAGCCGCGTTCGCTGCTGTGAAGATCGGCCTCCATCGCCTCGAACTCGCGCACGATGCGGCGGGCATGGCTGAGGAAGGCAACGCCATCCTCGGTCAGGGCAAGGCCTCTGGTCGAGCGGCGCAGCAGCACGACATGGAAATGGGCTTCCAGCATGCTGATCCTTCGCCCGACCATGACCTGACTGGTCATCGCCTCGCGCGCGACGGCGGAAAAGGAACCACATTCGGCCACGCGAATGAACCACTGGAGCGCTTCGACTAGGGGAGCCATTTGTTCGGAATATGTATAAGTCTTGTAATGTCAAGGCAATTGCCTGCCCCAGGGCAAAGGACTAGCGACGCCCCGTGGAGAACGGAGGGAGGCCTAGTCAGCCCCTTACCGAACTAAAGAGAATAACACAATGAAACCATCATCTTATTACCAGGATGACGGAAATTGGCGGCGCCACGGAATGGCCGCCTCCCGACGTCGGAACCTGGATGGCTTCCGCGCCTTGGTGACAATCGATTTCATTGCAGCCCAGCCCTTCGGAGGGCCTGTCACCCCCCAATTCCTCGCCACAACTCACCATTCCTCGCCACAAACAGGTAAGAACAAATGAGCGAGTCACTTCCTCAACGCGAAACGATGGAATTCGATGTCGTGATCGTGGGTGCAGGCCCTGCCGGGCTTGCCGCCGCGATCCGCATCCGCCAGGCCGCTGCCCGTGACAATCGCGACGTTTCGGTCGTGGTCGTGGAAAAGGGCTCGGAAGTCGGCGCCCATATCCTCTCGGGCGTGGTGGTCGATCCGATCGGTCTCGACAGCCTGCTGCCCGACTGGCGCAACCACCCGGACTGTCCTTTGCACACCCGCGTAAAGGAAGACCGGTTCCTCTATCTCACCCAGACCGGCTCCCATGGCCTTCCTGCCGCGATGATGCCGAAATTGCTCGACAACCATGGCAATTTCATCGGCTCGCTGGGCAATGTCACCCGCTTCCTGGCAGCCCGCGCCGAAGAACTCGGCGTCGAAATCTTCCCCGGATTTGCCGCTTCGGAATTGCTGCTTGAAGACGGCAAGGTCGTGGGCGTGGCCACGGGCGACATGGGTATCGACCGGAACGGCGTTCCGCGCGCCGATTTTGTGCGCGGCATGGAACTGCGCGCAACCTATACACTTCTTGCCGAAGGCGCGCGCGGCTCGCTCAGCAAGCAGGCCATTGCCCACTTCGACCTTGATGAAGGATCGGACTTCCAGAAGTTCGGCATCGGCATCAAGGAACTGTGGCAGATCGACCCGGCCCGTTTTCAGGAAGGCCTCGTCCAGCACAGCTTCGGCTGGCCACTCGACCGGAGCACCGGGGGCGGTTCGTTCCTCTATCACTTCGACGAGAATCTGGTTGCGGTCGGCTTTGTCGTCCACCTCAACTATTCCAACCCGACGCTCTCGCCGTTCGAGGAATTCCAGCGCTTCAAGACGCACCCGGCGATCCGCGACACCTTCGCGGGCGGCAAGCGCATCGCCTATGGCGCGCGCGCGCTGACTGAAGGCGGATGGCAGTCGGTGCCCCGGCTTACCTTCCCGGGCGGCGCGCTGCTCGGCTGCTCGGCCGGTTTCGTCAATGTGCCGCGTATCAAGGGGTCGCACAACGCGATCCTCTCGGGGATCCAGGCCGCCGATGCGGTGGTGGCCGAACTGGCCAGCGGCAAGCCGCGCAGCGAACCCCTCGCCTATGAGGAAGGCTGGCGCACCTCGGCGATCGGCCAGGATCTCAAGCCGGTACGCAACGTCAAGCCGCTCTGGGCCAAGTACGGGATGCCGCTGGGCATCATGCTGGGCGGCGCCGACATGTGGTGCAACCAGTTGCTGGGCAAGTCGCCGTTCGGCACGCTCGCCCATGGCAAGCCCGACAGCGCCTGCCTGACCCCGATCGCGCAAGTCACGCCCATCACCTATCCCAAGCCCGATGGCGTGCTGACGTTCGACCGTCTTTCCTCGGTCTTCCTTTCGAGCACCAACCATGCCGAGGATCAGCCCTGCCACCTGCGGCTGGCCAACCCGGCGGTTCCGATCGAAATGAACCTGCCCGTCTTTGGCGAACCGGCCCGGCTCTATTGCCCGGCGGGCGTCTACGAGGTCGTCTACGACGACGAGGCAACCAAGAGCAGCCCCCGCTTCGTGATCAATTCGCAGAACTGCGTCCACTGCAAGACCTGCGACATCAAGGACCCGGCCCAGAACATCACCTGGGTACCGCCTGAAGGCGGCGGCGGCCCCAACTATCCGAATATGTAAAGTTCCCCCCAGGAAAGGATCGTCAACGTGAGTGACGTCATTATTCGTAAAGCCGCGGTTATCGGTGCGGGTACGATGGGTTCGGGCATTGCTGCCCATCTGGCCAATGCGGGCCTCGAAGTTGTGCTGCTCGATCTGGATGCAGCGGTTGCCAAGGGCGGGGTGGAGCGCCAGCTGAAGGCTGGCGGGTTCATGATGCCCGAATTTGCCCAGCGCATCACCACCGGTTCGACCGGTGCGGACATCGGCCTGCTGGCCGATTGCGACTGGATCATCGAAGCCGTGGCCGAACGGCTGGACATCAAGCATGCGCTGTTCTCTGCCATCGACAAGGTGCGCAAGCCCACGGCCATCGTGTCCTCGAACACCTCGACCATTCCGCTTCACGACCTGCTCTCGCCGTTCTCCGACGCGTTTGCAGGCAACTTCCTGATCGCCCACTTCTTCAACCCGCCGCGCCACATGCGCCTGCTCGAACTGGTGAGCGGTCCGCGCACGCTGGCTTCGACCACCGCCACGATCCGCGATTTCTGCGACGAGCGGCTGGGCAAGGGCGTGGTGCCCTGCAAGGATACCCCCGGTTTCATCGGCAACCGCATCGGCTGCTACTGGCTGGCCGTGGGTCTTGACGAGGCGATCAAGGCGGGCATCCCCGTCGAAGTGGCCGACGCGACCATCGGCAAGGTGTTCGGCTTCCCCAAGACCGGCATCTTCGGGCTCTACGACCTGATCGGCAACGATCTGATGCCCAACCTGATCCGCTCGCTCCAGCACACCCTGCCCGCCACCGATGCCGTGCAGGTCACCCCGGCCGAACCGCCGCTGCTGACCGACATGCTGGCCCGTGGCCTGACCGGCCGCAAGGGCGGCGGCGGTTTCTATCGCCGCTCGAAGGACCGCAAGACCAGCGAAACGCTCGATCTGGTTTCGGGCGAATTCCGCCCCACCGCGCCTGCCGCCTGCCAGAGCCTGACCGACGCCAAGGGTGATGCGCGCGCGCTGCTCGCCCATCCCGCGCCCGGCGGTCGCTATGCCTGGGCCGTGCTGTCGCGCACGCTGGCCTATGCCGCCGCGCTGGTGCCCGAGATCGCCGACCGTCCCGACCTCGTCGATGAAGCGATGCGTCTGGGCTATGGCTGGAAGTTCGGTCCGTTCGAACTGATCGACCGGATCGGCGCCGACTGGTTTGCCAAGACCCTCGAAGAGAGCGGCGCACCGGTGCCCCCGCTGCTGGCTGCCGCAGCGGCCAAGGGCGGTTTCTACCGCGTGCACGAAGGCCGCAGCGAAGTGCTGGTTCCTGCCGCGGGCACCATCGACTATGCGCCGATCCCGACCCCGGCGGGCGTGATCTCGATCGCTGCGCTGCGTCTGGCCGGAAAGCCCGTCGAAGCCACCTCCGCCGCCAGCCTTTGGGACATTGGCGATGGCGTTGGCCTGCTCGAATTCCACAGCAAGATGAACAGCTTCAGCGCTGACCTGATCGCTTCGGTCGGCCAGCTGGTGACGTTCGCCCAGACCCGCTTCAAGGCGCTGGTCATCGGCAACGAAGGCCCCGTGTTCAGCGCTGGCGCCGACCTTGCCGGGGTTCTGCGCATGGCCCAGGCCGGTGACGAAGAAGGCCTTGCCGCCTTCATCCAGGCTGGTCTGTCCGCGTTCAACACCGTGCGCGATGCCACCATCCCGGTCGTGGGTGCGGGCTTTGGCGCGGCGCTGGGCGGTGGCTGCGAAGTCCTGCTCCATTGCCATGCCGTGGTCGCCCATGCCGAAATCGGCATCGGCCTGGTCGAACCGCGCGTGGGCCTGCTGCCGGGCTGGGCTGGTCTGACCCAGCTTCTCGTGCGCCTTCAGGAACGCGATGGCGATGCGGCCAAGACCGCCCTTGCCGCGCTGCACACCGTGCTGCCCGCCCAGACCTCGACCAGCGCGTTCGACGCCAAGGCCAAGGGCTTCCTGCGCGAAAGCGACGGCATCACCATGAACCGCGATCGCCTGATCGCCGATGCCAAGGCCCGTGCCCTGGCGATGGTGCCCGGCTTCACCACGCCTGCGCGCGCCACGGTGACCCTGCCCGATGCCGCCGTGGTTCAGGCCGAAGCAGCCAGCCTGGCCGCCACGCTGGCGCCGCACGATGCGGTGATCGGCGAAGCCATCGCGCAAGTGCTGGCCGGCCCGGCAACCCTGCCCGAGGCAGCCGTGACGGAGCGCGCACTGGGCGCCTTTGTCGCCCTTGCCCTCACCCCTGCGAGCCAGGCCCGCATCGATGCGATGCTGCGCACCGGCAAGCCCCTTCGCAACTGATTTCTGCGCCGCACGAAAAGGCGCGGCAAAAACAAGGAGCGTTCAATGCCCGATTATACTCCCCCCGTCGAAGACATGGGTTTCCTGCTGAAGGACGTGTTCCAGGCTGAAAAGATCCTGACCGGCCTTCCCGGCTACGAAGACGTGTCGGCCGATCTGGTCGAGAGCATTCTGGAAGAAGCCGGCAAGTTCTGCGCGGGCGTGCTGCGTCCGATCAACCAGAGCGGCGATGAAGAAGGCAGCCGTCTGGTCGATGGCAAGGTCTTCACCCCCAAGGGCTTCAAGGAAGCCTTCAAGGCGTTCGTCGATGGCGGCTGGTCGAGCCTGTCGGCCCCGACCGAATTCGAAGGCCAGGGCCTGCCCCGCACGGTGCAGATCCTCGTGGACGAGATGCTCTCGGCCTCGAACCTGTCGTTCGGCCTGTTCCCGGGCCTGACCCGTGGTGCCTGTGAAGCCATCGAGGCCCACGCCAGCCAGGAGCTGAAGGACACCTACCTGCCCAAGATGATCTCGGGCCAGTGGACCGGGGCCATGGGCCTGACCGAAGGCACCGCCGGTTCGGACCTCGGCCTGCTCAAGACCACGGCCAAGCCGAACGGCGATGGCTCGTACACCGTGTCGGGCTCGAAGATCTTCATCTCTTCGGGCGACCACGACATGGCCGAGAACGTCATCCACCTCGTTCTCGCCCGCCTGCCCGACGCGCCTGCCGGCACCAAGGGCATCAGCCTGTTCCTGTGCCCCAAGTTCCTGGTGAACGAAGACGGTTCGCTCGGTGAGCGCAACTCGGTCAACGTCGGTTCGCTCGAACACAAGATGGGCATCCACGCCCAGCCGACCTGCGTCATGAACTATGACGACTGCAAGGGCTGGCTGGTCGGCGAGGTCAACCGCGGCCTCAACGGCATGTTCACGATGATGAACGCCGAACGCCTGTTCGTGGGTGTGCAGGGCCTGGGTCTGGCCGACTCGTCGTACCAGACGGCTTCGACCTACGCCAAGGAGCGCAAGCAGGGTCGCGCCCCCGGTGCCAAGGAATCGGGCATGATCATCGAGCACCCCGACGTGCGCAAGATGCTCCTGACGATGCTTTCGTTCGTGGAAGCCGCCCGTGCGCTGACCATCTTCACCGCGCTGGAGATGGACAAGGAATCGAAGTCGACCGACGCCGAGGTGCGCAAGCAGTCGACCGGTCTTGTCGCGCTGCTGACCCCGGTCATCAAGGCGGCCTTCACCGACTTCGGGTTCGAAGCGACCGTGCTGGGCCAGCAGGTTCTGGGTGGCCACGGCTACATCAAGGAATGGGGCCAGGAACAGTTCGTGCGTGATGCCCGCATCGCGCAGATCTACGAAGGCACCAACGGCATCCAGGCGCAGGATCTCGTGGTCCGCAAGCTCTCGCTCGAAGGCGGCGCCACCGTGCGCGGCTTCTTCGGCGACATTTCGGCCACGCTGGCCGAAGGCGCCAAGGTGCCGGCTCTGGCCGAAACCACCAAGGCGGTTGCTGCGGCTCTTGCCACGCTCGAAGACGTGACCGCCTGGCTCACCACCGGTGAAGGCGCCAACGGCCTCGAACAGAACAGCGCCGCAACCGACTACCTGCGCATGTTCGCGCTGGTCACCTTCGGTTGGCTGTGGGTCCGCATGGGTCTGGCCGTTGTGGCCAAGGGCGATGCGGCCACCCCGCATGAGACCCGCAAGCTGGCCGTGGCGCACTTCTTTGCCACGCGCATCCTGCCCCAGGCTCATGCCCTTGCGGTCCAGATCAAGGCTGGCTCGGCCCCGCTGATGGCGGTCGCTTCCGCCGAGTTCTAAGCCTTCCCCCTGTTGCGCCGGGCTGCACGCCCTCTCCCCCCTGACTGCGGTCCGGCGCAACACTGCTGAGAGACAGTTTCGATGAAAATTCTCGTTCCGGTCAAGCTGGCGATCGATTCCAACGCGAAGCCCCGCGTCAAGGCTGACCGCACCGGCGTCGACCTTGCCAACATCAAGCTTTCCATCAATCCCTTCTGCGAAATCGCCGTCGAGGAAGCCGTCCGCCTCAAGGAAGCGGGCAAGGCTGCCGAAGTCGTGGTCGTTTCGATCGGCGTGGCCAAGGCTGCCGATGCCATCCGTTCGGCGCTGGCCATCGGCGCGGATCGCGGCATCCTGATCGAGGCCGAAGGCCGCGTGGAGCCCCTCACCATTGCCAAGCTGCTGGCCAAGGTCGTCGAGGAAGAAAAGCCCGACCTCGTGCTGACCGGCAAGCAGGCCATCGACGATGACAGCAACCAGACCGGCCAGATGCTGGCGGCCCTGCTCGACTGGCCGCAGGCCACGTTCGCCTCGCAGGTCGAACTCGACGGCGGCGCGCTGGTCGTCACCCGCGAAGTCGATGGCGGTCACCAGACCCTGAGCCTGTCGCTGCCCGCGCTGGTCACCACCGACCTGCGCCTCAACGAGCCGCGCTATCCCTCGCTGCCCAACATCATGAAGGCCAAGAAGAAGCCTGTCGATACCAAGCCCGCCGCGGCCTATGGCGTCGATATCGCCCCGCGCCTGACCGTGGTCGAAGTGCGCGAGCCCGCCGCCCGCAAGGCCGGCATCAAGGTGGCCGATGCACAGGAACTCGTGAGCAAGCTCAAGGCCGTCGGCGCTCTCTGAGCGCCCCCTCCCGGGCAAGGCCGACCGAGCGCCCCGGCGCCCGGACGAAACCCCAGCCCCCAGGCTTCATTCGGGACAAGATCCATGAAAACCCTTCTCATCGCAGATCATGACAACCAGACCGTCGCCGATGCGACGACCAAGGCCCTGACCGCCGCGCGCGCACTGGGCGGCGAGGTCGACATCCTCGTGGCGGGCCAGGGCGCGCAGGGCGCCGCCGATGCCGCCGCCAAGCTCCAGGGCGTGACCAAGGTGCTGCTGGCCGATGCTCCGGCCTATGCCAATGGCCTGGCCGAGCCGGTCGCCGCGCTCGTCCTCTCGATCGCGCAGGGCTATGAGGCGATCGTCGCCCCGGCCAGCTCGACCGGCAAGAACGTGCTGCCCCGCATCGCCGCCAAGCTCGACGTGATGCAGGTTTCCGACGTCACCAAGATCGACGGGCCCGACACCTTCGAGCACCCGATCTATGCCGGCAACGCCATCGAGGTCGTCAAGAACCCCGAGCCTGTGAAGATCTTCACCGTGCGCACCGCCGCCTTTGCCGCCACCCCCGCCGATGGCGCGGGCGCCCCGGTCGAAGCCGTCGCCGCCCCGGCTGTCGAAGGCCGTGCGACCTTCGTGCGCGAGGAACTGGCCAAGAGCGAACGCCCTGAACTGGGTTCGGCCAAGATCATCGTTTCGGGCGGTCGTGCGCTCGGTTCGGCCGAAAAGTTCAACGAAGTGCTCCTGCCGCTGGCCGACAAGCTGGGCGCAGCCGTGGGTGCCAGCCGCGCGGCTGTCGACGCCGGCTATGCTCCCAACGATTTCCAGGTCGGCCAGACCGGCAAGATCGTTGCCCCCGAGCTCTACATGGCTTTCGGTATTTCCGGCGCCATCCAGCACCTTGCGGGCATGAAGGACAGCAAGGTGATCGTGGCCGTCAACAAGGACGAAGACGCCCCGATCTTCCAGGTGGCCGACTTCGGTCTGGTCGCCGACCTGTTCCAGGCCGTGCCGCAGATCGAAGCGGCGCTGGGCTAAGGCGCCGAACAAGCGCCTTCTTCCTTTTGCTGCCCCTCCCCCTGTGCTGCCCACGCCCTGACTTGTCCGGGCGCGGGCAGCACCGAAACGGAAAAGCGAGACTGCCATGAAGACCCCCATTACCCCCGAGGAGGCCGTTGCCGGCATCCCCGATGGCGCTTCCATCATGATCGGCGGCTTCCTGCGCGCCGGTCGCCCCCAGCGGCTGATTGCGGCCCTGCTGGCCTCGGGCAAGAAGAACCTGACCATCATCTCCAACGACACCGGCTTTGCCGGTGAAGGGATCGGCGCGCTGATCACCTCGGGCCAGGTGGCTCGCGTGGTTGCCTCGCATATCGGCACCAACCCCGATACGCAGAAGGGCCTGATCGAGAAGACCATGCAGGTCGACCTCGTGCCGCAGGGCACCCTGGTCGAACAGATCCGTGCCAAGGGCCACGGGCTGGGCGGCGTGCTCACCAAGACCGGGCTGGGCACGATCATTGCAGACGAAACCAATGTGGTGACGCTCGGTGGCGAGCAGTGGCTCTATGCCCCGCCGCTGCGCGCCGACTTCGGCTTCGTCTATGCCGACCGCGCCGACATGGTGGGCAACCTTGCCTACACGATGACCGAACTGAACTTCAATCCGTCCATCGCCATGGCTGCCGACACCGTCTTTGCCGAAGCCCGCGTCATCGTGCCGGTGGGCGCGATTGCGCCCGACGATGTGCGCACGCCCGGCATCGTCATCGACCACCTGATCGCGAGGGCCTGAGCCATGAGCAAGGAAATCATTCTTCGCCGTACCGCCAAGGAACTGGAACCTGACAGCTTCGTCAACCTCGGCATCGGCCTGCCGACCGGGGTGGCGACCTATGTTTCCCCCAAGAGCGGCATCTTCTTCCATTCCGAAAACGGCCTGGTGGGTCTGGGCGCCAAGCCCGCGCCGGGTCTGGAAGACCCCTCGCTGACCGATGCTGGCGGCGGCTTTGCCGGGGCCGTGCCGGGCGCGATGTCGATCGACAGCACGCTTTCGTTCGGTCTGGTGCGCGGTGGCCACCTTGCCGCCACGGTGCTGGGCGGCCTTCAGGTCGACGAGGAAGGCCGTCTGGCCAACTGGATCGTGCCGGGCAAGATGGTGCCGGGCATGGGCGGCGCGATGGATCTGGTGGCCTGCGCCAACCGGGTGATCGTGGCCATGCAGCACACCGCCAAGGGTGCGCCCAAGATCGTGCCCAAGTGCACCCTGCCCCTCACCGCCGACCGCCGCGTCGATCTCATCATCACCGACATGGCGGTCATCAAGCCCACCGATGCCGGGCTGGTGCTGCTCGAACGCGCGCCGGGCGTGACCGTGGAGCAGATCGTCGAAGCGACCGCAGCCAAGCTGATCATCGAGGGCGACGTGCCCGAGATGGATCTGGCAGCCTGAGCGGCGCACAAGGATATCTGTCATGAAGATCGAAGACGTCAAAGACAACGCTTTCGCGATCCCCTTTACCAGCCCGTCCTACCCGCGTGGGCCGTTCCGGTTCTATGATCGCGAATTCGTCATCATCAGCTACCGCACCGACATGGAAGCGCTGCGCGCCGTGGTGCCCGAGCCGCTCGAAATCGTCGAGCCGGTGGTGAAGTATGAATTCATCCGCATGCCCGACTCGGTCGGCTTTGGTGACTATACCGAAACCGGCCAGGTCATCCCGGTGCGCTTCAACGGGCGCGAGGGCAACTACACCCACGCGATGTATCTCGATGCGGCAGCCCCCATCGTGGGCGGTCGCGAGATCTGGGGCTTCCCCAAGAAGCTGGCCAAGCCCAACCTGCGCGTCGAGGGCGAAGTGCTGGTCGGCACGCTCGATTGCGGTTCGATCCGCTGCGCGAACATGACCATGGGCTACAAGCACGAGATCCTCGATCACGCGCCGATCGCCAAGGCGCTCGAAATGCCCAACTTCCTGCTCAAGACGATCCCCCACGTCGATGGCACCCCGCGCATCTGCGAGCTGGTCGAATACCATCTCGAAGACTACGTGGTGAAGGGCGCATGGTCTGGTCCGGCGAGCCTCCAGCTCTTCGACCATGTCCGCGCCGACGTCAGCCGCCTGCCCGTGCGCGAAGTGCTCTCGGCCGTCCACTTCGTGACGGACGTGACCCTCGGCCTCGGCAAGGTCGTGCACGACTACATGAAGCCCTGACCGGGCCGGGAGGCTCACCCTCCCGCCCGGGCGGTCAGCCCGGCTGATCCGCACACCCCAAAAGGCCCGCGTGTCCCCATGGATACGCGGGCCTTTTGCCGTCTGCACGCCCGACGCCGTACCCCGGTCAGATGCGGGCCGGTCAGGCGCAGGCGCGCGCCAGAAAGGCGGTGATCCGCTCGTCGTCGCTCAAGGTGACATTGAAGCGGAGATAGTCGCTCCACATCCCGTTCATGCTGAACACATTGCCCGGTGCCAGCACGATCCCTTCGGCCAGCGCCGCGCGGGCCAGTCTGGCGGCATCGAGCCCGCCGGGCAACCGCGCCCAGACGAACAGGCCCGCAGCCGGTTCAAGCCACGGGGTGATGCCGACATCGCGCAGGCGCGCCATCGTCCGCGCCCGGGCGCGCGCAAGGCGGGTTCGCACCCCCTCGATATGCCGCCGATAGCCGCCATCGGTCAGCACCGCATGGACGACCTCGGCCGAGAGCGGATTGCCCGACATCGCGGTCGCGATGCGCAAGTCGGCCAGCGAGTCGATCCAGTCCGGGCGCGCCGCGATATGCCCGCAGCGCATCGCGGCGGTGACCGACTTGGAAAAGCTGCCGATCCGGATCACCCGGTCGAGCCCGTCGAAAGCGGCCAGACGCGGCGCGGGCGTGTGCTCGAAATCGGCGAAGATGTCGTCCTCGACGATCACCAGATCATGCTCGGCAGCCAGCTTGAGCAGCCGGTGCGCGGTCGTTGCCGAAAGCGTCGCCCCGGTGGGATTGTGGATGGCCGAATTCGTGAGGTAGAAACGCGGGCGATGGTCCGACAGGGCCGCGGCGAAGGCCGCCACGTCAGGCCCGGTCGGGGTCATCGGAATGCCCACGACATTGGCCCGGTGGGCCCGCAGCAGGGCCAGAAAATTGAAGTAGCACGGATCGTCGACCAGCACCGTGTCGCCCGGTTCGAGCAGGAAACGGCTCACCAGATCGAGGGCATGGGTGCTGCTTTCGGTCAGCAGGATCTGCCCGGGCGCGGCGCCCACGCCCTGTTCCTCCAGCCGACGGGCCAGCAGGGTGCGCATGCGCTCCGACCCCAGCAGCGAGGAATAGCCGATCAGCGAACTGTCCGCGTCGCTCCGGGCCGCCGCGCGCATGGCCTTGCGGATCTGTGCCCCGGCCATCCAGCTCTCGGGCAGCCAGCCACCGCCCGGCTTGAGGGTATGGCTGCCATGGGTCAGCGACTGGCGCAGCATCCACAAGGGGTCGACTTCCCGCTCGATCTGCGGGCCGATACGGTCGAGCGAAAGCGGCGAGAGCGGGGCCGATACATAGAAGCCCGCGCCCGGACGCGAGCGGATCACCCCATCGGCGGCCAGCCGGTCATAGGCCTCGACCACCGTCGACTTCGAGAAGCCGGTCGTCTCGGCCATCGCCCGCACCGAGGGGAGGCTGGCGCCGGGCGTCAACAGGCGGCGGTCGATCCGGTCGCGGATCGACTGCATGACTTGTTCGGTACGGGTCAGGTTTGTCGCAGCCACGATAATGACCTCACTGTACTGGGATTCCCATCGGTACGGTTTTTCTGAATTGTACTGATCCGTCCCTGTGATGGCCAGAGCCTTTCGGGCACTGGGTGCCACACAGGAGGCATAGATGACATTCAGGTACCGCACCCCCCTCACCCCCGCGCCCGCTGCGGCTCTGGCCGCCGCCCTTTGCGTCGCGCTGGCCACCCCGGCTGCCGCGCAGGACAAGCCCGATGCCCAGACCCATGCGATCACGCTCCATGGCGTGAACACGCATCCGGCCACCATCCGGGCCGCGCGCAAGACGCTGGCACGGATCGGGGACGCCGCGCTTGCGGTGTGCGGTGCGCCCGATTCCAGCCTGCACGACGTGAAAATGGCTGTCCGGGCCTCGACATGCTGGCACGAGAGCATGATCAAGACGCTCGCACGCATCAACGATCCGCTGCTGAACCGGGCCGCTGCCGACCAGGGCCTTTGAAAGCCAGACCTGATCCGGAGACCATGCCATGAACCGCCCTTTCAAGCTCGTCGATGTTTTCGGCACCGATCCCTTCACCGGCAATCCGCTCGCCGTGATCGCCGGGGCGGAAGACCTGACAACCGAAGAGATGCAGCGCATCACGCGCTGGCTGAACCTGTCGGAAACCACCTTTCTCCTGCCGCCAACCCGCAGCGAGGCCGATTATCGGGTGCGGATCTTCACGCTCTCGCATGAACTGCCCTTTGCGGGACACCCGACGCTGGGCACCTGCCATGCCTGGCTCGAAGCGGGCGGCGTGCCCAGGCGCTCAGGCGTGATCGTGCAGGAATGCGGCGCGGGGCTGGTCGAGATCCGTCAGGGCAGCGACACCCTCGCTTTTGCCGCGCCGCCCCTGATCCGCGCGGGCGAGCCGAGCGAGGCGGACATCGTCCGCGCCGCGCAAGTCCTGCGCATCGACCGCGCGATGATCACCGCCGCGCAGTGGGTCGACAATGGTCCGGGCTGGCTGGCCGTCCTGCTGCCCTCGGCAGAAGCGGTCCTCGCCGTCGAACCGGCCCGGCACCACCCGGAGCGGATCGACATCGGCCTTGTCGGCCCCCATGCCCCGGAAAGCGAGACCGCGTTCGAACTGCGCGCGATCTTCTCGGGACAGGACGGCACCCTGATCGAAGACCCCGTCACCGGCAGCCTCAATGCCTCGGTCGGGCAATGGCTGTTCGCCAGCGGGCGGGCACGCTGTGCCTACGTGGCGGCGCAAGGCACGCGGCTGGGTCGCATGGGCCGGGTCCAGGTGTCGCAGGACGCGAGCGGTCAGGTCTGGGTGGGTGGTCGCACCCGAACCATGTTCTCCGGGCAGTGAGAGGCCCCCCATGATGGCCAGCCCCTCGCCCGATCGGGCGGGGGGCAAGCCCCGGAGCGGTTCATGACGCCATCATGCCGCAATTGCGTCCTGCCTTATCGCGCAGGACGCGGCGGAAGCGGATAGATGATGAAATCGGCATGACGGTCGATGGCCGGAGGCGAGGATGCAGTGGCAAGTGCGCCCTGCAATTCCTTGATAACCGAAGAAGAAAGCGGCAGCGCCCGCTCCTCGGGATGGCTGGGAGCCTCCATCGGATAGTCCTGCCCGGGTGTGCGCGTCATTTCGATATGCGTGCCCAGCAAGGCGCGGATCGGATGCTTGTCGGCAAAGGCCGCCAGCCGGTCGGCACTGGCGCGAAATTCGTCGAAGTGCCCGGCGGGGATATAGAGGCGCCCCGGATAGAGCATGTCCCCCGACAAGAGGAGCTGCGTTCTGGCATCATAGACCATGATATGCGCCGGCTCGTGACCCGGTGTGGGGATGATGTCGAGCACCCTGCCCCCCAGATCGAGATGGCCGATCCCCTCGGGCCAGTGCGCAATGCCGAACGCCGCCGCGACCTGCTCCGGCCCGAGCCCGACAACCGTCGTATCGGGCCGATCCGCGAATTCCGCGTCTCCGGCATGATGATCGCCGTGCCCATGCGTATGGGCGACCAGAAGCCGGATCGGGCGCCCCTGATGGCGTTCGCGCCATTGCGCGATCAGCCGGTCGACCGTGGGGCGAACCCTGAGCCCCCCTGCGCCGGTATCGAACAGCACCGCGCGGTCGCGACCGAACAGCAGGTAGAGAAACGGCGCCTCGAAATTGGTGCGCACCGACTGGCGGATCACGGCGGTGTCCGGGTCGATCATCTGGACCTGGGTTTCAGGCTCGCTCGCGCCCGTCCCGTCGATCCAGGGGGCAAAGGCCGGCCATGCCACGCGAGCAGGCGGATCGAACACCGGTTTTCCGGCCTCCGTTCCGCCTGCGGCCTGCGCCCCCTCCCCGGCCAGACAGGCCGCAGCCAGTGGCAGCAACGACAGGGTCAGCCCCCTCACACGCCCCCCGCGCTTCATTTGGCGCCCCGGACAAGTCGGCGTAAACGGGATTGCTTCACAACAGTCGCTCCTTGAACGGCGTGGCGGAAAAGAAAACCTTCATGGCATTCCCGGGTTCGCGCTTCCTTCCCGCCGTTTTCGATCAGCCGTGCCGGATCATTTCTGGCCTGATCACTCCTGAGGCGCGATGGTCAGGCACAGGCCGTCCAGTTCGCTCGATGCCTTGACCTGGCACGACAGGCGCGAGCCCTCGGCGCGATGGGCCGAACCGTCCAGCAGATCGGCTTCGTCTTCCGACATGGCGGGCAGCAGACCGGCAAAATCCGGGGCGATCACGACATGGCAGCTCGCGCACGAGCACACGCCACCGCAAAACGCGGGAATATCGTCGATCCCGGCGGCCTTGATGATTTCCATGAGGGACGTGCCGATATCACCCGCGATCTCGCGGGTCGTCCCCGCGACGTCGGTGACGTGAATGCTGATCCTGTTCTGCTCCAAATTCACGGTCATTCCGGTATTTCTCCGTCGATGGGTCATGCGATGGTCGCGTGCGGCGGCCTGCCCCATGGCGCGCGCACTGCCGACGCCGTGTCACGTTGATGGAAAAGCGCGTTCGGCAGCCTCATGCCGAAACGGACAAGGCTAACGGACCAGACTGGAGGCTCGATTTCCACGGATGGAATTCGTATTAAGTATTACTTTTAATGTCAACCGTAATAATTTCAGGCCATCCGGGTACTACGCGCACACCCGCTCCGGGACGCGCCATCCCGCACGAGCAGCAGGCGTGATACGGTCAGGCTTCCCTGTTCCGGGATGCAGGGTCACAGGATGCGGGCGAAGGCCGCCACACCATTGCGAGGACCATCGGGAAAAGCACCGGTGGACGGGGCGCCAGCCGGCGCGCGCGCGGACGGCGCAACGCCAGCCGCCGGAATTTGGCCGATCCCGCCGAAAATCGCCTCGATCGTGCGCACGCATGAAGCCACATCGGCGTCGGCCAGCGCATACCAGACCTGCTTGGCCTCCTTGCGCGTCTGCACGAGTTCGGCGCGGCGCAACTCGCCCAGTTGCTGGCTGAGCGCGGGCTGCACGAGGCCGGTCGCCTCGGCGATGTCGCCGACATTGCGCTCTCCGCGCAACAGGCACGAGAGGATCATCAGGCGCTGGGGCTGGGCGAATATCTTGATCTTCTCGGCAGCGAGAGCGGCAAGCTCGCGGTTCTCGTAAAGCGCCTTCACGGGCGATCTCCGGAGCTGTCCTCGAAGCGGCAGAACCAGTCGGCAGCGCCTTCCGGGGTGGTCGTCGCGGGCAGCAACAGCCGCCCGCCCGCCGCCCAGCCCTCCGGGGTCAGCACATCGGCGTCATCGACCTGCTGCAACGCGCGCAGCAGGCGCAGCATTTCCTCGACCGAGCGCCCGACATTGTGCGGATAGCTGGTCGTGGCGCGCACCACGCCGCGCGGGTCGATGAAGAAGGTCGAGCGCATCGCCATGCTGTCGGCCGACGTGTCGTCGATCATGCCATAGGCCCGGCCCACTGCCATGCTCGGGTCCTCGATGATCGGGAACGTGATCTCGACACCGAACAGGTCGCGCAAGGCGCGGACCCAGGCGAAATGGGCATAGAGACTGTCGACCGAGAGCCCGACGAGCCTGCACCCCAGCGCATCGAAATCGGCCTGGCGCCGGGCCAGTTCGGCAAATTCGGTGCTGCATACCGGGGTGAAATCCGCCGGATGCGAGAAAAAGAGCACCCATTGCCCGCGCAAGGCGGAAAGCTGGAACGGCCCTTGCGTGGAGCGGGCCTGAAAATCGGGCGCCAGATCGCCGATCCGGATCTGGCCACTTCTGAAAGAAGCCGCGTCTTTGGTCATTTCAACATCCATGCCCCGCTCCCTGCAAGCCCGCCGCGCCCATGGCAAGCTCCCCACGTCCGAGGCAAGCCCCCATGTCCAACCCTTGACGGTTTCAGATTATATAAATACAGATTTCTTGTAAATGTGAAATCAAAGGAGATTCACATGCCGGACCCCATCCCCGCGCAGATCGACGCCCAACCCCACTCCCCCGGACAGGCTCCAGACCCGGTTCTGGACAGCGCCCGTGCGCAAGTCGTCGCCGCGCAGCAGGGAACGCCCGCCATCAAGGCTTTCTTCGACATGCCGACCTTCACGGTCACCTATGTCGTCCACGATCCCCACACGCGCCGGGCCGCCATCATCGACAGCGTGCTCTCCTACGATCCCGCCTCGGGGCGCACCTCGCGCGAGGCGGTCGATCCGGTTCTGGCCCACGTCGCCGAACTGGGCCTGAGCGTCGACTGGCACCTCGAAACCCACGCCCATGCCGACCACCTCTCGGCAGCCCCCCTCCTGCAACGGGAACTGGGCGGCCAGATCGCCATCGGCGCGCATATCTGCGAAGTGCAGAAAACCTTCGGCACCCTGTTCAACGCCGAACCCGGCTTTGCGCGCGACGGGTCGGACTTCGACCACCTGTGGGCCGATGGCGACAGCTTCCGGATCGGCGAACTGCCGGTCACGGTGCTTCATGTTCCCGGCCACACACCGGCCTGCGTGGCCTATGTGATCGGCGATGCGGTCTTTGTCGGCGACACCATGTTCATGCCCGACTATGGCACCGCCCGCGCCGACTTTCCCGGCGGCGATGCGCGCACCCTGTTCCGCTCGCTGCGCCGCATCCTCGAACTGCCGGGCGAAACCCGGCTGTTCATGTGCCACGACTACCTGCCCGAAGGGCGCGACCACTACGCCTGGGAAACCACCGTGGCCGACCAGCGCCGCGCCAATGTCCATGCCCATGACGGGATCGACGAGGACGCCTTCGTCGCCATGCGCGAAGGCCGCGACCGCACGCTGGCCGTGCCGCGCCTGATCCTGCCTTCGGTGCAGGTGAACATGCGCGCAGGGCATTTCCCGCCCGCCGAGGACAACGGCGTCGTCTACCTCAAGATCCCGGTCAACCAGCTGTGAGCGCGCCTGCCTTCTGCACGGCGCTGGGCCAGGCTTTCACCAAAGCCTTCCCCCATGCCCAGCCGGGCGCCGGGCTGACCGGCGGGATCATGATTGGCCTGGCCGCCGCGATCATGCTGCTCGCGCTGGGCCGGATCGCCGGGGTAAGCGGCCTTGCCGCGCGGGCAGCCGGTATCGCCCAAAGTGGCGCCCCGCGCAGCACGGCCCTGGCCTTCATCCTCGGCCTGCCGCTCGGCGCGCTGGTCGTCAGCCTGATCACGGGCGGCGTGAGCGCGACCTTTCCGGCCACGCCCACGCTCATCGTGGCGGGCCTGATCGTCGGGTTCGGCACGCGGCTGGGGTCGGGCTGCACGAGCGGCCATGGCGTGTGCGGCCTTTCGCGCCTGTCGCGCCGCTCGATGGTGGCGACCGGGCTGTTCATGGCCAGCGGCTTTGCCACGGTCGCGGTCCTGCGCCTGACGGGAGCCCTGTGATGAGCAATCCAGCGATGAGCACCCCTGAAAATACCACGAAGGGCGGTCAGATGGGCAATACCACGCGCACTTTCCTCGCTTTGCTGTCGGGTACGCTGTTCGGCGCCGGGCTGGTCGTCTCGGGCATGGCCGATCCGGCCCGCGTGCGCGCGTTCCTCGACCTGCTCGGCCCATGGGACCCGACGCTGGCCTTCGTGATGGGCGGCGCGATCCTTCCCATGGCACTGGCCTGGCGCATCCGCCTGCGGCTCGAACGCCCGCTGGCCGACAGCGCCTTCCACCTTCCCGAGACCCGCACGCTCGACGGCAAGCTGGCGCTCGGCGCGATCCTGTTCGGCATCGGCTGGGGCCTTGGCGGCCTGTGTCCGGGGCCGGCGATCGCCAGCCTCTCGCTCGCCCCGGCCTCTGCCGTTCCCTTCGTGCTGGCCATGCTTGGCGGCATGGTCCTCCACCGCATGGCGACACGCTGATCCCCATTCCACGATGCCATAAAGGAGCCCCCCCTTGGTCATCAAACCCCTGACGCCGCGCCTTTCCGTTGCCCCCCAGCTGACAGTGGACGATATCGCCCGGGTTGCCCGGTCGGGCTATCGGTCGATCATCTGCAACCGCCCCGACGAGGAAAGCCCCGACCAGCCCAGCGCCGACGACATACGCGCCGCAGCGCAGGCCGCGGGCCTGGCCTTCGCCTATATTCCCGCCATTTCCGGCGCGCTGACCGACGCCAATGCCAGCGCCATGCGCAGCGCGCTCGAAACCCTCCCCGCCCCGACGCTGGCCTATTGCCGCTCGGGCGCACGGGCCGAAAAGCTGGCGCAGATGGCCAGCCTTCTGGATGACCCGGCCGAGGCGGACACCTGCGACGTCCTGATCGTGGGCGGCGGCAGCGCGGGCATCGCCACGGCAGCCAGCATCCTCAAGCGCCGGCGCGGCATCCGCCTGACCATCCTCGACCCGTCCGAAATGCATTACTACCAGCCGGGCTGGACCATGGTCGGCGCGGGCATCTTCGGCCCCGACTTCACCCGCCGCGCCCAGGCCGACCTCATCCCGCGCGGCGCGCGCTGGATCCGGGAATCGGCCGCCGAATTCCATCCCGAGGAACGGCAGGTCACGCTCGGCGACGGTCGCCGCATCGGCTATCAGGTGCTGATCGTCTGTCCGGGCATCTCGCTCGACTGGGGCGCCATCCCCGGCCTGACCGAAACGCTCGGCCAGAACGGCGTCACCTCCAACTACCGCTTCGATCTGGCGTCCTATACCAACCGGCTGGTCCAGCAGTTTTCCGGCGGCCGCGCGCTGTTCACCCAGCCGGTCATGCCGATCAAGTGCGCGGGCGCCCCGCAAAAGGCGATGTATCTCTCGTGCCACCGCTGGGAGCGCATGGGCATGCTCGCGCGCACCAACGTCCAGTTCCACACCGCCGGCACCGCGCTGTTCGGCGTGCCGACTTACGTGCCCCCGCTGATGGCCTATGTCGAACGCTATGGCATCGACCTGGCCTTCGGATCGAAGCTGGTCGAGATCGACGGCCCTGCCCAGACCGCGATCTTCGAGCGCAGCGACGGCGAAGGCACGAGGCGCGTGGCCGAACGGTTCGACATGATCCACGTCGTGCCGCCCCAGGTCGCGCCCGAATTCATCCGCACCAGCCCGCTGGCCGCGCCCTCGGGCTTCGTCGAAGTCGACGAGGCGACCTTGCGCCACCCCCGCTACCCCGAAATCTTCGCGCTGGGCGACAGTTGCTCGGCCTCCAACGCCAAGACCGCCGCCGCCGCTCGCAAGCAGGCTCCCATCGTCGCGGTCAATGCCCTTGCCGCGCTCGACGGCAAGCCCCCGGTCGCCACGTACAACGGCTATGGCAGTTGCCCGCTGACGGTCGAGGCCGGGAAGATCGTGCTGGCCGAATTCGGCTATGGCGGCAAGCTGCTGCCCACGTTCCCGCGCTGGCTGATCGACGGTACCCGCCCCTCGCGCCTGGCCTGGCTGCTCAAGGATACGATCCTGCCCCCGGTCTACTGGCACGGGATGCTCAAGGGCCGCGAATGGATGGTCAAACCCCAAATGATCGCAGCAGGACAGACAACATGATGGATACCTTCCACTATGCACTGGGCGCCCTCTCGGGCGGCCTGGTCGGCTTCGTGCTCGGGCTGGTGGGCGGGGGCGGCTCGATCCTGGCCGTGCCGCTCATGGTCTATCTGGTCGGCGTACCCAATGCCCATGTGGCCATCGGCACGAGCGCGCTGGCCGTGGCCGCCAATGCGGCAGCGGGCCTTGTCAGCCATGCCCGCGCCCAGCACGTCAAATGGCGCTGCGGGGGGATCTATGCCGCCGCAGGCATTATCGGCGCGCTCGTGGGGTCGACCTTCGGCAAGATGGTCGATGGCAACAAGCTGCTGTTCCTCTTTGCGCTGGTCATGCTGCTGGTGGGCGCGCTGATGCTCAAGGGGCGCGGCAATCCGGGCAATCCGGGCGCCGAATGCAACCGCGAAAAGGCCCCCAAAGTGGTCGCCTATGGCCTTGGTTCGGGCGTGTTCTCGGGCTTCTTCGGGATCGGCGGCGGCTTCCTGATCGTGCCGGGGCTGGTCGCCTCGACCGGCATGCCGATCCTGATGGCGGTGGGCACCTCGCTCGTCGCGGTCACCGCCTTTGGCCTCACCACGGCGGCCAACTATGCGTTCTCCGGCCTCGTCGACTGGCCGCTCGCGCTGGTCTTCGTGGTCGGCGGGGTCGTCGGCAGCATCGGCGGCACGCGGATTGCCCAGCGGCTGGGGGGCAAGAGCGGGCGCCTCACCACGGTCTTTGCCTGCCTCATCTTTGCCGTCGCTTTCTACATGCTCTGGCGCAGCGCCGCCGCCTTCCTTTCCGCGTCCTGACCTGCCCGACGGGCCTGCCCGCCCCCCACCCCCGCCCCGCGTCCGCCTTACCTGTTTTGCGCGGTCGCTTCAGTGAAAGTCCCGCGATCTGGGGATGATGCGGACATTGCGCGGATGCTTGCGCAATACGGGCGGGCTCTGGGCGCGGGAGGCCTGGGAGCAAGAAGACTGAGAGCAAGGAGACTGGGAGCCGCGCCCCTCCCCGGCATGATCGTCGAGGCTGGCCAGCAAGGCGCTTTGGTCGAGCACGCGGCTCGCCATCAGGTGGACCACCCCTTCCGGGCTGCGCTGGATTTCGCCCTCGATCACCATCAGCCTTGCCGACATCACCGCGCGGCGCTGTTTTTCCATGTCGCGCGACCAGAGCAGGGCATTGGCAATCCCGGTCTCGTCCTCGATGGTGATGAAGACCGCATTGCCCTTGCCGGGACGCTGGCGGATCAGCACGACACCGGCCACCCGCAGCTTGCGCCCGTCAGGGGCGCTGTTGGCATCGGCGCAGCTTGTCACCCCCTCACCGTCGAGCCTGCCGCGCAAAAACTGCATGGGATGGCCTTTCAGGGAAAGGCGCGTGGTCTGGTAATCGGCGACGATCTCCTCGGCGGGGGTCATGGCCGGAAGCCTTGCATCGGGTTCGCGGGCCAGTTCGGGCGCCTGCGCAGCCGCGAAAAGCGGAAGCTGGGCTGGCGGATTGCGCCGCGCCTCCCACAGCGCCTTGCGCCGGGTGAGCCCCAGCGAGCCAAGCGCATCGCCATCGGCCAGCTTGCGCAGCGCCGCCGGGGGAAGCGAGGCGCGCCCTGCCAGCTCCTCCATCGACCCGAAAGCGCCCGATTGCCGGGCCGCGCAAATGGCTTGCGCCCAGTCCCGGCGAAAACCCTCGAGCCGGGAGAAGCCCAGCCGCAACGCCGGTTGCCTGCTGCCCTGTCGCGGTTCGAGCGTTGAATCCCACATGCTGGCATTGGCATCGATCGCCCGCACCTCCACGCCATGGTCGCGCGCATCGCGTACCAGTTGCGCAGGGGCATAGAACCCCATGGGCTGGCTGTTGAGGAGCGCGGCCGTGAAGACCGCGGGATGATGGCACTTGAGCCATGACGAAACATAAGCCAGCCATGCAAAGGCCTGGGCATGGCTTTCGGGGAAACCATATTCGCCAAAGCCGCGGATCTGCTCGAAGCACCGCTCGGCGAAGTCCTCGCTATAGCCGCGCGCGGTCATGCCGCCGACCATCTGCTCGCGGTAATGGTCAACCGTGCCGCGATTGCGGAACGTGGCCATGGCGCGCCTGAGGCCATCGGCCTGCGCGGGGGTAAAGCGCGCCGCGACGATGGCCAGCTTCATGGCCTGTTCCTGAAACAGCGGCACGCCCAGTGTCTTGCCCAGCACCTCGCGCAGTTCATCGGGATCATGCGGCGGTGCCGGACGGGGAAAGCGCACCGGCTCTTCCCCGTTGCGGCGGCGCAGATAGGGATGGACCATGCCGCCCTGGATCGGGCCGGGCCGCACGATGGCGACCTGAATCACCAGATCGTAAAGCTCGCGCGGTTTCATGCGGGGCAGCATGGCCATCTGCGCCCGGCTTTCGACCTGAAAGGTGCCGATGCTGTCTGCCCGCTGCAACATCCGGTATGTCGCCGCATCCTCGCGCGGGACGCTCTCCAGGCTGATATTGCCAAGGCCGTGGCGCGCCATGAGATCGAAGCTCTTGCGGATGCAGGTCAGCATGCCCAGCGCCAGCACGTCCACCTTCATCAGGCCCAGAGCGTCGATGTCGTCCTTGTCCCATTCGATGAAAGTGCGATCGGGCATGGCCGCATTATGGATCGGCACCAGTTCATCGAGCCGCCCTTCGGTCAGCACGAAGCCGCCGACGTGCTGCGAGAGGTGCCGGGGAAAACCCAGAAGCCGGTCGACGAGCGTCCTGAGCCGGGCAATCTGCGGGTTTTCGATATCGAACCCGGCTTCGGCCACGCGGCTTTCGGTTACGTCACGGCCCCCGCTTCCCCAGATCGTGGCAGACAGCCTCGTCGTCACATCCTCGGTAAGGCCCAGCGCCTTGCCCACTTCGCGCAAGGTGCTGCGCGGTCGGTAATGGATGACGGTGGCCGCGATCCCTGCCCGCTCGCGCCCGTAGCGGGCATAGATGTACTGCATGATCTCCTCGCGCCGCTCGTGCTCGAAATCGACGTCGATATCGGGTGGCTCGTCGCGTTCTTCGGAAAGGAAACGGGAAAACAGCAGCTTCTCGCGCACCGGATCAACCGGGGTGATGCCCAGGAAATAGCAGACCAGCGAATTGGCCGCGCTGCCCCGCCCCTGACACAGGATCGGCGGGTCAAGGCTGCGGGCATGGCGCACGATGTCGTGGACGGTCAGGAAATAGCACGCATAGCCGCGCTTGCCGATCAGCGCGAATTCCTCGGCCAGCACGGTGCCATAGCGCTCGGGCAGGCCATCGGGGAAAAAGCGGCGCGCGCCCTGGTGGACGAGATGCTCCAGCCAGTCCTGCGCCGCCCATCCCCCGGGCACCGGCTCGCGGGGATATTCATAGCGCAAATCATCGAGCGTGAAGGCAATGCGTGCGAGAAGATCGGTGGTGGCCGCCATCGCCTCCGGGCAGGCGCGGAACAGGCGGGCCATTTCCGCAGGCGGCTTGAGGTGCCGTTCGGCATTGGCGGCAAGGCGCCTGCCCGCCATGTCGATCGTCACGCCTTCGCGGATACAGGTGAGGATATCATGCAGGGGACGGGCATCGGGGCTGGCATAAAGCGCATCGTTGGTGGCGATCAGCGGCACCCCGAGCGAGGCCGAAAGGGCCTGCGCGGCCTTCAGCCGGCGGGCATCGGCCCCGGCACGCAGCATGGTTGCCGCCAGCCACACCCGGCCAGGGCATGCCGCGCCGAGCGTTTCGAGCGTTGTGCGATCGGGCCCGGTGACGATCAGGGCCATGTCCTGCGCATGGTCGAGCAGGTCGCCAAGGTGGAGGATGCAATCGCCCTTGCTGGCACGCCGGTTGCCGAGGGTCAGAAGACGCGTCAACCGCCCCCAGCCATGGCGCGTCATCGGGTAGGCCACGATGTCGGGCGGCTGGTGTCCAT
Organism: Novosphingobium capsulatum; assembly: GCA_015661825.1. GTDB lineage: Bacteria > Pseudomonadota > Alphaproteobacteria > Sphingomonadales > Sphingomonadaceae > Novosphingobium > Novosphingobium pituita. The sequence goes on along the minus strand of DQVI01000182.1, from coordinate 32,430 downwards.
CATGCGGGGCGGGAGAAAAGACCAGCCTTGCCCCCACCACCAGCCGCAGACCGCTGGCGCTGCCGCCGATCTCGCGCCAGGCCACATGGGCACGCACCACGCCCGCCACGGTGTTGCGATCGGCCATGCCGATCCCCGCCATGCCCAGTTGCTGCGCGCGCGCCACCATCTCGGCCGGGGACGAGGCACCGCGCAGGAAGCTGTAATTGCTGGCCGCCAGCAGTTCGGCGAATGGGGGATGCACGCTCATGCAAAGACGCCGTGGAGATACCAGTGCGGATCGTGCTTCTCGTCGTAGAGCCCGTGGCGGAAGATCCAGTAGCGCCGCCCGCGTGCATCCTCGATGCGGTAATAGTCGCGGGTCAGCCCCCCCTGGCCGGCACATTCGCCGCCCTTGTGGCGCCACCACTCGTTGGCGATCCGCTCTGGCCCCTCGTAAAGCCGCACCTCGTGCAGCTTGCGGCGCCAGCGAAAGCGATGGGGCGGGCCATCGGGCACTTCGGCCAGAACCTCGACGCGCCGGGGCGGGTCAAACAGGAAGAGCGGCCGCATCGGCGGCTCCCCCTCGGGTGGGCGCGGCCATGTGGCGGGCGCGCGTTCCTCCATCGCGGGCAAGGCGAATTGGGCCTGCTCGGGCAGATGGCTCTCACGCGGGACAAGGCGGCGCAGGCACCCCGCACCGAGCCGGGTTCCAAGCCGCTCGATCAGTTCGGCAAGGGCCACCTCGTCCCTTTCTTCCCCGTCAAGGCGGGCCTGGCTGGCGGGCAAAGGATCGGTGGCGGGCAGGAACAGGCTGATGCGGTCATAGCCGAAGCCGGGGTCGAGAGGGTCGGCAAGGCTGGCGATGCGCTCGTCGAACAGGCGAAGGACCAGCGCGGGATCGCGGGTCGGGCGCCCGGTCTCGATATCCAGACGATGGCGGGCCCCATCGCTGCGATGAAGCGTGAGTACAAAGCGCCTGCCCCCCAGATCGCGTTCGCCCAGAACACCGGCGGCTTCCTGCAACACCTCCATGAAGACCGCCGCAATCGTGGCCTGCAAGCCGATGGGTTCGGCAAACCGGCGCTCGAAGTGGAGCGGTTCGGGGTCGCGCAGCGCATCGATGGGGGCCAGTTCCTCTCCGGTCAGGCGGGAGAGCGCGCTGACCGCGCCCACCCCGAAGCGCGCCGCGATGGCCGCGGCGGGGCGCACGGTCAGGTCTCCCACGCGCTTGAGGCCTGCACGGTTGAGCGCGAGCGTGGATTCCCCGTCGAGCCCCAGCGCCAGCACGGGAAGCGCCCGGATGGCTTCCCGCTCGTCCCAAACGGGAAGTGCGCCATGGCGGGCCAGTGCCTGCGCCGCTTCCGGGGTGGAGGCCGCAGCCCAGCGCAGCGCCATGCCGATACCGGCCATGCCGTCCTCGACCTGCGCGCACAGCCCGGCCTCGCCACCGAAGAGGTGATCCACCCCCGCAATGTCCAGCGTGATCCCGTCGGGCGCGGCCAGCGAGACGCGCGGGGTCCAGTCGAGGCAGTGGCGGGCCAGACGTTCGAGCCAGTGGCGGTCCGCGCCTGCGTCCATTTCGGCAACGACCAGTTCGGGCTCCAGCGCGCGGGCATCGGCAAGCGTCATCCCCGGCGCAATGCCCAGCGCCCCGGCCCTTGCATCCACGGCACAGAGCCGGAGCCCCCCCCTCACCCTGGCGATCATCGCCAGCGGGAGAGGCATGCCTTCTGCCGTGTCAGGCGGCGCGGTACCGGCCTGCCCCTGCAACGCGTTCCTGTTCTGCCGCGTCTGCGCGATCCGCCAGCGGTCGGTCGACAGGAACGGAAACCACAGCGCCAGATAGCGGCGCTTCACGGAATTGGCGTTGATCACGGTCCCACTCCAGTCGCCAGTCGAGGCCGCACGGGCCCGAACGCTGGCGCAACAGGGTCAAGTCGAATGTGGGCAGGCCCGGTGCATTGCCGGGCAAGGCCCGCGATGGGGCCGATGCGACCTGCCAGCGCGTGCGCGCCGCACTGGGAACAGGTCTGGCATCGACGCGCAGGAGCAGCAGGGGAACACCCGATTTTTCAGCAGCGAGGACCAGGCGGCGGCTGGCTGTAAGGTCGAGCGCCCGCATGGCTCCCCACCCTTCCAGTATGACCGCGCCCAGCTTGCCACAATGCAGCGCCTCGGCAGCCGCGCGCAGCAGCGAGAGGGTATCGGGCACGAGCCCCACCAGCCCATGGCCGGGCGCGCCCCCCAGTTCAGCCCAGCCCCCCGCCTGCAAGATGCCCGCAGACTGGACCAAGCGCTGCTCGCGCAGCCAGAGCAGGGGCTGCCGGGCCTTTTCCTTCGCCCTGCCACGGCCCATGCACATGCCCACGGCAAGGCCCGTGACAAAGCCTGCTGCCGAACTGGCATCGTCCGGCTCGGCGGCATAGATTTCGTGGACCTGCCCATACCCGAGCCCGCCTGCCAGCGCCTTGTCCAGCGATGCGATCCCGCTCGCCCAAAAGCCGGCTTCAGGCTGAGCTACAGGTGCAGGCAGGGCATCAACGATTCGCATTCGTTCTTCTTATGTTCTATTTTCACCGTCATCAAGACCCTCTTGGAATTCTCGTCCACCCCGCAAGCCACAAAGGAAGTCTGGGGCTTTCGCGAGAACCGCATGGCCGTGCGCTTTGCCTATGAATGGCATGATGCAGGCGGCCAGTGGTTCCGCTCCTATGGCAACGAGCTGTGGGAGTTCGACGAGGCGGGGCTGATGCGTCGCCGCATCGCCAGCATCAACGATCTGGCCATCGCGCCCGGCGATCGCCTGTTCCATTGGCCGCAGGGCCGCAGGCCCGATGACCACCCCGGACTTTCGGACCTTGGCCCTTGAGAGCCTGACGGCACCGGCATTTCCGGGCGCCTTTATGCAATCTTCATGCGCGCTCGCGCAGCCTCATCTGGAACCTTAACGCACAATCGGACCATCAGCGCTCCTGCCAATCCGGCAGAAGGTTCGCGTTCATGGCTCAAGAAACCCCGACACTCGCCCGGCTGATCCCCCCGAAACGGACACCCGCGCGCTTTGAGGTCTTCCGCACGTTCAGGGCCAGTATCCTCCTGCGCACAGCAGGTCTGGTCGTGCTGCTCGCAGCGCTTGCACTCGGGCGCTGGCTGTGTGGCGCGCCACCGGCAGGCGGGGCCTCTTCGGCCAGCCTGTCCGAATGGATCGGGGCACTGGGCGTGACGGTGCTGTTGTGGGGCGGCCTGCTCCTCCTTCTGGCTGGCGATACGCTCCTGCGTCCTGCGCCGCGCCCGCCGCGTCCCTTATGGTGACAAGACTCGGTGAAAAGGCCCCGCCACAAACGCGCGCCTCTCCCCCCTCCCCCCTGTCTTTCGATGGAACTGTCACATGAATGACGTTGTCTGGCTGGCCGTTCCGGGCGGCCTCGTGTTGCTCACGTTCGCTTTTCTGCGGCTGGCCGTCAGGGCCTGAGCCGCTCCCCGATCCGAAAGAAACCCCGATGACGCTGCCCCTCACCCTGGCCGCGCTGACCGCGCTTGGCCTGCTTGCCTATCTGGTGGTCGCCCTGATGCGGCCCGAGAAATTCTAGGGAGACACCCCATGACCCTTTCCGGCTGGGGCCTGATCCTCGCCTTTACCGCGCTCGTGGCGCTGCTGGCCCGGCCTGTCGGGGCCTGGCTTTTCGCGCTCTACGAAGGCCGCACGACACCGCTCCATCGCGTGCTCGGCCCGCTTGAGCGCGGGTTCTATCGCGCCTCGGGCATCGATCCGGCCCGCGAGCAAAGCTGGCTGACTTATGCGCTGCACATGCTCGCGTTTCAGGTCGTGCTCACGCTGTTCACTTACGCGATCCTGCGTTTGCAGGGCTATCTTCCGATGAACCCGCGCGGTCTGGCCGGGATCGGCGCGGATGGCGCGATGAACACCGCCATCGCCTTTGTCACCAACACCAACTGGCAGTGGTATGCGGGCGAAAGCGTGCTGACCAACCTGAGCCAGATGGTCGGTCTCACGCTGCACAACTTCCTGTCGGCGGCCACCGGCATCGCTGTAGCCTTTGCCCTGTTTCGCGGGTTTGCCCGGCACGAGACCGGCACGGTCGGCAATTTCTGGGCCGATTGCACGCGCGTGACGCTCTATCTGCTGCTCCCGCTCAGCCTCGTCTATGCGCTGTTCCTGATCGCCAGCGGCGTGCCGCAGACTTTTGCCAGCCTGGTCGAGGCCCACACCCTCGAAGGGGCCAAGCAGGCCATCGTGCTCGGCCCGGTCGCCAGCCAGGAAGCGATCAAGATGCTCGGCACCAATGGTGGCGGCTTCTACAATGCCAATTCGGCCCACCCGTTCGAAAACCCCACCGCGCTGACCAACTTTGTCGAGATGCTCTCGATCTTCGCCATCGGATCGGGGCTGACCTGGTGCTTTGGCCGTGCGGTCGGCAATACGCGGCAGGGCTGGGCCATTCTGGCGGCCATGCTGATCCTGTTCGTGGCGGGTGCGGGCATCACCTATTGGCAGGAAGCGCAAGGGGCGAGCGCGCTCACCCATGCCGGTCTTGCTGGCGGCAACATGGAAGGCAAGGAAATCCGCTTCGGCATCGCGGGAAGCGCCCTGTTTGCCGCGGTCACCACGGCGGCCAGTTGCGGCGCGGTCAATGCCATGCACGACAGCTTCACCGCGCTGGGCGGCATGATCCCGCTGTTCAACATGCAACTGGGCGAGATCGTCATCGGCGGGGTGGGCGCAGGCATCTATGGTTTCCTGCTCTTCGCGATCCTCGCGGTCTTCGTCGCCGGGCTGATGGTCGGACGCACGCCCGAATATGTCGGCAAGAAGATCGAGGCCCGCGAGATCAAGCTGGCAGTTCTGGCCATCGCGGTCCTGCCGCTCTCGATCCTGGGCTTCACGGCGCTGGCCTGCATGCTGCCTGCGGGCCTTGCCGGGCCGCTCAACAAGGGGCCCCATGGTTTCAGCGAGATCCTCTATGCGTTCTCGTCGGCCACGGCCAACAACGGCTCGGCCTTTGCCGGGCTGAGCGCGGGCACCCCGTTCTACAACGGCCTGCTGGGCGTGGCGATGTGGGTCGGACGCTTCTTCGTGATCGTGCCGGTCCTGGCCATCGCCGGAAGCCTTGCCGCCAAGCGCCAAACGCCCGCCACCTCGGGTTCGTTTCCCACCACCGGTGGCCTGTGGGTGGGCCTGCTGGTCGGGGTGATCCTGATCCTGGGCGGCCTCACCTTCCTGCCCGGCCTCGCGCTTGGTCCGATCGCGGACCAGGTCACGCTGAGCGCTGGCCAGACTTTCTGAGAGGAACAGCAATGTCCACTCCCCAATCCCCCGCTTCACACGCCCAGCCCGCGCCCCGGACAATGTTCTCGCCCGCCCTCGTGCTTCCCGCCGCGCGCGACGCGGTGTTCAAGCTGGCCCCCCGCCAACTGGTCCGCAATCCCGTGCTGTTCACGACGGCGGTGGTCGCCCTCCTCTTGAGCGTGCTGCTGCTGATCGGCGGCAGCGGGCTTTCCGCAGGCTTTCAGGCGCAACTGATCGGCTGGCTCTGGCTGACGGTGCTGTTCGGCACCTTTGCCGAAAGCCTGGCCGAGGGGCGCGGGCGGGCACAGGCCGCCTCGCTGCGCGCCACCAAGTCCGATCTGGTCGCCCACCTGCCCGACGGGCGCCATGTCCCGGCCAGCGAACTGGCGCGCGGCGCCGTCGTGGTGGTCAAGGCCGGCGAGCTGATCCCCGCCGATGGCGAAGTGATCGCGGGCGTGGCCTCGGTCAACGAGGCGGCCATCACCGGCGAAAGCGCGCCGGTCATCCGCGAGGCGGGCGGCGACCGCAGCGCGGTGACGGCAGGCACCCGCGTGCTGTCCGACACGATCACCGTGCGCGTGACGCAGGAACCGGGACAGGGCTTCCTCGACCGCATGATCGCGCTGGTCGAAGGGGCCGAGCGCCAGAAAACCCCCAACGAGATCGCGCTGACGATCCTGCTGGTGGGGCTGACGATCATCTTCCTGATCGCGGTTGCCACGATCCCCGCCTTTGCGCGCTATGCCGGGGGAGCCATCCCCGTGGCCGTGCTGGCGGCCCTGCTGATCACGCTGATCCCCACGACCATCGCCGCGCTGCTCTCGGCCATCGGCATTGCGGGCATGGACCGGCTGGTGCGCTTCAACGTGCTGGCCAAGTCGGGCCGCGCGGTGGAAGTGGCGGGCGACATCGACGTGCTGCTGCTCGACAAGACCGGCACGATCACCGTGGGCGACCGCGCGGCCTGTGCATTCCGTCCGCTGGCGGGCGTCCCGCTGGCCCGGCTGGTCGAAGCCGCGCTTCTGGCGAGCCTTGCCGACGAGACCCCCGAGGGCCGCTCGATCGTGACCCTCGCGCGCGAAAGCCATCAGGCCCGCGCCAGCCTGCCCGAAGGCGCGCAAGTCATCCCCTTCACCGCCCAGACCCGTCTTTCGGGCATAGAGGCCGGGGACCGGCTGATCCGCAAGGGCGCGGTCGATTCCCTGCTGCGCGCCCATCCCGACAGCGCGCTGACACCGGCCGGGAACGAACTGCGCCGCATCGCCGACGAGATCGCGCGCGCGGGGCAGACCCCGCTGGGCGTTGCCGAAAATGGCCGCCTGCTGGGCGTGATCGCGCTCAAGGACGTGATCAAGGCGGGCATCCGCGAGCGGTTCGGCCAGTTGCGGGCCATGGGCATCCGCACGGTGATGATCACCGGCGACAACCCGCTGACGGCTGCGGCCATCGCCGCCGAAGCCGGGGTGGACGACTTCCTCGCCGAAGCCACGCCCGAGGACAAGCTCGCGCTGATCCGCCGCGAGCAGCAGGGCGGCAGGCTGGTAGCAATGTGCGGCGATGGCACCAACGATGCCCCTGCCCTCGCCCAGGCCGACGTGGGCGTGGCCATGAACACCGGCACCCAGGCCGCGCGCGAGGCGGGCAACATGGTCGACCTCGACAGCGACCCGACCAAGCTGATCGAGATCGTGGGCCTGGGCAAGCAATTGCTGATGACACGCGGCGCGCTCACGACGTTCTCGGTCGCCAACGACGTGGCCAAGTATTTCGCGATCATTCCGGCCATGTTCGTCGTGCTCTATCCCGGCCTTGGCGCGCTCAACGTGATGGGGCTGGCCAGCCCGCGCAGCGCGATCCTCTCGGCGATCATCTTCAACGCGCTGATCATTCCCGCGCTCGTGCCCCTCGCGCTCAAGGGGGTGCGCTATCGCCCGATGGGGGCCGGGCCCCTGCTGGCGCGCAATCTGGCGGTCTATGGGCTGGGCGGCCTGATCGCCCCGTTCATCGGGATCAAGCTGATCGACCTGGGCGTGGCCGCGCTCCATCTGGCCTGAGGGAGAAACCCCATGCTTTCCACTTTCGCTTCCGCCCTGCGCCCCGCTGCCGTGATGACCGCAGGCTTTGCCCTGCTGCTGGGCGGGGCCTATCCCGCGCTGGTCACCGGCCTTGGCCAGCTGGCCTTTCCCAAACAGGCCAATGGCAGCCTGATCGTGCGCGGCGGGCAGGTCGTGGGCTCCGACCTGCTCGCGCAGGGGTTTGCCGCGCCCGGCTATTTCCACCCGCGCCCCTCGGCTGCCGGTGCCAATGGCTATGACGCGAGCGCCTCGTCCGGGTCCAACCTTGGCCCGGCCTCGCAAAGTCTGGCCGACCGCATCGCCCGTGACAGCGCCGCACTCGCTTCCGAGAATCACCACGCCATCCCGCCTGCGTTGGTGACCACTTCCGCCTCGGGGCTCGATCCCCATATCAGCCCCGAGGCGGCTTTTTGGCAGATCCCCCGCGTGGCAGCGGCCCGCCACATCCCGCAAGCCCGGCTCGACGCGCTGGTGCGCGCCTGCATCGAGACACCGATGGGCGGCGTTCTGGGCGAACCGCGCGTCAATGTCCTGCGCCTCAATCTGGCGCTCGACGAAGCGGGGCATACGGGCGCATGAGGGACGCATGAATGCCATGCGTCCCGATCCCGATGCCCTGCTGCGCACGCTCGCGCCCGAAGGCAAACGCCGGGGCCGCCTCAAGGTCTTCCTTGGGGCGGCGCCCGGCGTTGGCAAGACCTGCGAGATGCTGAGCGAGGCAGCCCAGCGCCGCGAGGCGGGCGAGGACGTGGTGATCGGGGTGATCGAGACCCATGGCCGCGCCGAGACCGAGGCGCGCATGGCCGGTTTCGAGATCATCCCGCGCCGCGCCATCGACCATCACGGGCAGGTGCTCCACGAGATGGACCTCGACGCCATCCTCGCCCGCCACCCCGCGCTGGTGCTGATCGACGAACTGGCCCACACCAATGTCGCGCCGCCCGGCTACTCTGCCGGCAGTGCTGGCGGCTACTCTGGCAACCATGCCGCCATCCGCCATGACAAGCGCTGGCAGGACGTGGAGGAAGTGCTCGACGCCGGGATCGACGTGTTCTCGACACTCAACGTCCAGCACCTCGAAAGCCTCAACGACCTTGTCGCCTCGTTCACCCGCGTCCGCGTGCGCGAGACCCTGCCCGACCGCGTGCTCGACGCTGCCGAGATCGAGGTGGTCGACATCCCGCCCGACGAGCTGATCGCGCGGCTCAAGGCGGGCAAGGTCTATGTCCCGCAGGAGGCCAGCCGCGCGCTCAGCCACTTCTTTTCCAAGTCGAACCTGAGCGCACTGCGCGAACTGGCGCTGCGCCGTGCGGCCCGGACGGTCGATGCACAGATGCTCGACCATCTGCGCGCCCATGCGGTTGCGGGCACGTTCGGCGTGGGCGAACGCGTGCTGGTGGCAGTGGGCGGCGGCCCGGCGGCAGACAAAGTGGTGCGCGCGGGCAAGCGGCTTGCCGATTCCCTCGCCGCGCCATGGGCGGCGGTCCATGTCGAGACCCCCCATCCTGCCGCCCACGACGAGGCCCTGACCGCCACCCTCCATCTGGCCGCCCAACTGGGCGCGCAAGTGATGACCGTTCCTGCCGCCGATGTGGCGCAGGGGATCACGCAGATCGCCGGGGAATTGCGCGCGACGGTTCTGGTTCTGGGCGCCTCGGGCCGGGCGGGTCGCTGGTGGCCCCTGGGGCGGGCGTGCCGGGCGCTCAAAGGCCGGTCGCTCGAACAGCGCCTGCTGGCCGATACCGGCGATCTGGCGCTCCATGTCGTCCCCGCGCAGCAGCGCGCCACGTCAGGGCTCCGCGCGCCCTTTTCCGGGTTTCAGACCGGCAGTCTGGCCCTCCCCGGCCTGCTGCTCTCGGGCCTGATGGTCGCCGCCGTGACCCTCCTTGGCACCTTCATCGCCAGCCTTGGCAACATCACCAACGTCGCCCTGCTCTACCTGTTGCCGGTCCTGCTCGCGGCCAGCTGCTTTGGCCTGTGGACCGGGATCATCACCGCGCTGACCTCGCTGCTGGCCTACAATTTCTTCTTCATTCCGCCACTTCACACCCTCACCATCGCCGATCCGCAGAACATCATCACCGCCGTGGTCCTGCTCGCGGTCGCCCTTGCCGTCAGCCACATGGCCGGGCGCCTGCGCGATACGGCGCAGTTTTCGCGTGCGAGCGCCGCGCGCAGCCAGACGCTGGCAGGCTTCGCGCGGCGCCTGACCGGACAGAGCGCGACGGGCCGGATCGCCGCCGTCCTGTGCGAGGAAAGCGCCAGCCTGCTCGGCACCCGCACCGTGCTGCTGATGCCCAATCCCGAAGGCCTGCACATCCTGGCCGCCAGCCCGCCCGAGATCACGTTGCCGCCGCTCGATCATGTCGTCGCGCAATGGGCGCTCGACAACCGCCGCCCCGCCGGGCGCGGCTCGGACACGCTGGGCGCGGCCGAATGGCTGTTCCTGCCGGTCGAGGCGGGCGGCAGGGCACTGGCCGTGTTCGGGGTGGCCAACCCGGATGCCGGGCAACCGGTGCGCGCAGACCTGCTGCCCCTGCTCACCAGCTTTCTCGACCAGACCGGACTGGCGCTCGACCGCGCCCGGCTGGAGGCCGAACAGGCGCAGATGAAACGTCTGGAGGAACGCGATGCCTTGCGCGCGGCGCTGCTCTCGTCGGTCAGCCACGACTTGCGCACCCCGCTCACCGCCGTGATCGGGCTGCTGGGCGATCTCGTGCCCGCCTCGGCCGAACAGGACAAAGTCCTGACCATGGCCCGCGCCGAAGCCGAGCGCTTGCAGCGCTTCGTCGCCAATCTGCTCGACATGGTGCGCATCGAGACCGGCGCGGTCGAACTCCATATCGAGCCGGTCGACCTTGCCGAAGCGGTCACCAGCGCGATCCACGACTTGCGCCGCCTGCTCGGCAGTCGCCCGCTCCATATCGCAATCGCACCCGACCTCCCGCTGGTGCGGCTCGATGCCCGGTTGCTGCACCATTGCCTGATCAACCTGATCCAGAATGCTGCGCAATACAGCCCGCCCGACCGCCCGATTACCCTTGTCGCGCGGCGCCTGCCCCAGGGACTCGACTTGTGCGTGCTCGACGAAGGCGAAGGCCTGCCTGCGGGAACCGAAACCATGGTGTTCGAGCGCTTCACCCGTCTCGAAGGGTCTGACCGGCAGGGCGGCACGGGCCTGGGGCTGGCGATCGTCAAGGGGTTTGCGCAAGCCATGGGCCTGCGCGTATCAGCCGCCAATCGCGATGACCGCAAGGGCGCCTGCTTCACCCTGCACATGGCAGAAACACAACTCTGGGAGGATCGGCCATGACGTCCGCGAAAATCCTGGTGGTGGACGATGAAATGGCCATCCGCCGCCTGCTCAGGGCTGGCCTTGCCCGCGCGGGGCTCGCTGTCGTCGAGGCCGCCAACGCGCGCGAGGCGCTGGCTGCGCTGGCCATCGACAAGCCCGATCTGGTCCTGCTCGACCTCGGCCTGCCCGACCGCGACGGCCTCGAACTGATCGCCGCGATCAAGGCCGCAAAAGCCGCGCTGCTGGTCATCTCGGCGCGCGATGCAACCACCGAGAAAGTCGCCGCGCTCGATCTGGGCGCCGACGACTATGTCACCAAGCCCTTCGACACCGACGAGGTGCTCGCCCGCATCCGCGTGGCGCTGCGCAACCGCCTGCTGGCCGAAACGCCCGACCCCGTGCTGCGCTTCGGCCCGGTCACGCTCGATCTGGCCGCGCGGCTGGTCTACCGCGACGGGGTAGAAGTCCATCTCAGCCCCAAGGAATACGGCTTTCTGGCCGAACTCGCCCGCCATCCGGGCCGCGTCCTCTCGCACGCGGCGATCCTGCGCGCGGTCTGGGGGCCGGGACAGGAACAGTCCGTCGAATATCTGCGCGTGGCCGCACGCGGGCTGCGCCGGAAACTCGAAGACGTGCCTGTCGAACACAGCATGATCCGCAACGAACCGGGCATCGGCTATCGCCTCCTGACCGACGCCAGCCGCCCCGTGGTGCCGTAATCCGGCTTGCCGACGGGCAGAGAGCCCGCCATCCCGTCGGCCCCGCCCGCATGAAGACGCCCGCCCTTTTGTCATTCCCCTTGCATCGATCAGCCTCGGCGATCTCCTCGCTCGGGCCTTGATCGGGAACTGCGACGAAAATATCTCAAGGGTAACGGGGCTGCATCTTTTCCGCACGCCCCGCCTTCCCCCTCGGGGGCTAGCAAGGAATTCGACATGAGCACGCTGATCGAGAAACTGTCCTGGCGCTATGCGACCAAGAAATTCGACCCTGCCAGGACCGTCCCGACTGAAAAGATCGACCGGATCATCGAGGCCGTCCGGCTGACCGCCACTTCAAGCGGGCTCCAGCCTTTCGAACTGCTGCTGGTGACCAATCCCGAGATCCGCGAGAAGATCCGCGCCGTGGCCTGGAATCAGGCGCAGGTCACGGAGTGTTCACATCTGCTGGTTTTCGCCGCCTGGGACGACATCACCCCCGAGCGCGTCAACATGATGTTCGATCTCACCAATGAAGTGCGCGGCTTTGTCAACGAAGGCTGGGAAAATTACCGCCAGCAGTTGCTGGGGATCATCGCCAGCCGCAGCACCGAGGCCAATTATCAGGCTGCGGCGCGTCAGGCCTATATCGGGCTCGGATCGGCGCTGGTGGCGGCCGCTTTCGAAGAGGTCGATTCCACGCCGATGGAAGGCTTCGATCCTGCGGCCGTTGACGAGATCCTCGGCCTGAAGGCACGCAATCTGCGCAGCGTGATCCTGCTTCCGCTGGGGTATCGGCAGGAAGAAGGCGATTGGCTGGTCAATCTCAAGAAAGTCCGCCGTGATCGCGCCAGCTTCGTGACCGAAATCCGGTAATTGCCCCTCGGGATGGCGGCATCTCACGCGCGAGGGTGCCGCCATCCATCAAGCCGGCCATCAAACCGGCAAGGCGTGCCTGGTCCTGTCGAAGCGCGTCTGGCGGGAGAAGGCGGTGTTCCGGTTGCATCGCCGGTCCGCCTCGGGCAGACTGCGTCAAAACATAGGAGAGGCGCGGCGGTCGCAAGGCGGTCGCGGATATGCATGCTGGCTCACGCAGAACACGTGCGCGAGATCGAGCGGGCGGCACAAGGCCTGGCGGTCAATCGCGATGCGACGGTCATCCAGTCCTGGCGGCGCTGCCTGGACGATTATCGCCTCGATCCGGGTCGTCTTTGCGAAGCCGTGATCGTTCCGGGGGAGCGATTGAAGGAGCATCGCCAGCAATCCGAGGAACTGGTGGCCATCGCGCGGTCCGGGCTGGAGCGGCTCTATGGTCAGGTCGCCGATCAAGGCTATGTGCTGCTGCTGGCCGACAGCCAGGGCGTGACGGTCGATTTCATCGGCGATCCGCAACTGGATGGCAATCTGCGCAAAGCCGGCCTCTATCCCGGCTCGCAATGGGCCGAGCCGGGCAGTGGCACGTCCGCGGTCGGTTCCTGCCTTGCCACCGGCGAGGCGCTGACGATCCATCAGGCCGACCATTTCGATGCGACCCATATCGCGCTCTCGTGCACGGCAGCGCCGATTTACGACATGCTGGGGCGGTTGACCGCGGTGCTGGACCTGTCCCTGCTCTCCTCGCCGATCCCCAAGCCCAGCCAGAACCTGGCGCTGCATCTGGTGCGGGCGACGGCGCGGCGCATCGAACTGGCCAATCTGATGGCGCAGACCCGGCACCAATGGGTCCTGCGTTTCGCGCGCTCGCCCGAATTCGTCGATGTCGATCCCGAAGCGGCGATCGCGCTCGACCAGAACGGGCGGATCGCGGGGATGACCCATATCGGCGCGCAAGTGCTCAGCCGCGCCATCGAGCAGGATTGGCGCAGCAGCCCCGATCTGATCGGGCGGCCCGTGACGGATTTCTTCGATCTCGACCTCGATGTCCTGCCCGAACTGACCCGCCAGCGTGCCACGCAGGAGCGGCTGGTGCGGATGCGCGATGGCCATGCCCTGTTCGCTCATGCCATCGAGCCCAAGCCGGTGCGCTCCGGCATGGTGCGGGGCACAAGCCTTCCCGCCTCGATCAGCAATCTGGGCGAAGGCGCGGATATGGCGGCGCTCCAGCTCAAGACCGCCAAGCTGGCGCGCACGGCCTTGCCGATCCTGATCCAGGGTGAAACCGGGTCTGGCAAGGAGCATCTGGCCCGCGCCGTGCATGACGCCAGCGGGCGCAAGGGGCCGTTTATCGCGATCAACTGCGCGGCGATCCCCGAGCAGCTGATCGAAAGCGAGCTGTTCGGCCACACCGCCGGCGCGTTTACCGGTGCGGCGCCCAAAGGCCGCAAGGGGCTGATCGAGCAGGCCGATGGCGGGACGCTCTTTCTGGACGAAATCGGCGACATGGCCCTGCCCCTCCAGAGCCGGTTGCTCAGGGTGCTGGCCGAAGGCGAGGTGCAGCCTGTCGGCGCGCTGGCCCCGCGCAAGGTCGATCTGCGGGTGGTCTCCGCCTCGCACCGGTCCCTGACTTCACTGGTGGAAGAAGGGCGGTTCCGGGAAGACCTTTTCTATCGCCTGAGTGCGGCCACCCTGCGCCTGCCTCCTTTGCGCGAACGCAGCGATTTTGGCTGGATTCTCGATCGCCTGCTGGTGCGCCATGGCCTTGATCATGATGGCAGGGAGATTCCGCTGGCGATGACCGCCACGGCGCGGGCGCTCCTTCACGCCCACCGTTGGCCGGGCAACATCCGCGAGCTGGACAATGTGATCGCCGTCGCGGCAGCCCTGAGCGACAGTGGCATCATCGATTGCGACGATCTGCCCGACTATCTGGCCCCCGGCGATCTGGCAGGAGATGACGAGGCCGCCGGGCTGCGCGCGGCGCTTGTGGCCTGCAACTGGAACGTGTCGGAAGCCGCGCGGCGGCTTGAGGTCGACCGCACCACCATCCACCGCCGCATCAAACGGCTGGGCATCACGCCACACAATTGATGCCGCATCTGTGGCGCCCGCTACAGGTGCCGCCACAGATGCTGCCACGGGAGGCCTCTGAAAAAGACCGGCTTTGCGCCGATTATGCCTTTGGCACGGTGATTGCTGGGCACCCTCCAGACAAAAAAATGTCCGGAGGGTGAGGATGAAGGCGATCAAAATCGCAACGATAGGCTGCGCCATATCGGCCTGGCTGGGGCTGGCCGGGCAGGCCAATGCCGAAGACATTACTTTCGCCGTGATCGGCCCGCATGAATATGACTTGCCGGTCGATTTCAAGCCGTTCAACGCCCTGGTCCAGTATGGCGAGTACAATTCCGGCTCGCGCGCCTATGACGACCGGGGGAAGCGGCAGCAGGGCCCGGACACCGACCTGATGGTGGGCCTCACCAAATATGTCCGCTTCTGGACTTTCGACAAGCTGCCCGGCGTAGGCTTCGCCTATGAATATATCCAGCCCGAGGTGCGATTGACCGGACCGGGCCTGAAAGCCAGTGGCTTTGGCGATCCGCTGACCGGTTTTGCGGTGTGGATGAAGCCTTCCCGGAACAGCACGCTGGGCGTGCAAAGCTTCGTGAGCGTGCCCATCGGCGCGCATGAAGTGACCAATGATTTCTGGGCCAGCTACACTTCGGCCTTCTTCGACATCGAGCATCCGCTGGGCAGTATCGGCGGCAATGTCGGGGCGATTTTTCGCGGCAATCGCCACAATGGCCGCGATCCCGATATCGATAAGGGCAACAGCTATCACGCCAACATCCGCGCCAGCCTGAAGACCAAAACCCCGCTGGAACCCTTCTTGTCCTTCGACTGGCAGAAGAACGATGCCAGCCGCTATCGCGATGGGGCGGGTCTGGCGTCCCTGCCCGGGCATGATGTGGCGCTGGGGGCGGGCACGGTTCTGACCCTGTCGAAGAAAGTGGCGATCACGGCGCGCTATTCCCGCAGCATTGATGGCCGCAATGTGACCGCCACCAACGCCGCCTATCTCAAATTCGCGCTGATTTTCTGACCCGCCACAGCTGTGGCGCCGGTGTGGCGCCGCAGCGTTGCAAACAGCCGGCCATCGTTGCGCCATCACCGGGAAAACAGCGCTTTCAAGCCTTTGGCACGGCGTTTGCAAAGCACTTCACAAACACATGGGAGAGACTGAGATGGCCATCGATCTGAATGGCGTGCGCGTTGTCATCAACGGCGCCGGGCAGGGAATCGGCGCTGCGATTGCGCGTGGAGTAGCGGAATCGGGCGCCCGTGTGGTGATCGGCGATATCGATGAAGACAAGGCGCAGGCGGTCGCCGACAGCATCGGCAGGCATGCACGCGCCATCCGCGTCGATGTGCGGGACCGGGCTTCGGTGCGCGCGGCGATCGGTCTGGCGGTGGCCGATTTCGGCGGATTGGACGTGATGTTCAACAATGCGGGCATCGCCCAGGTCCGCCCTTTTCTCGACATCACCGAGGAGGATTTCCGCGCGGTGATGGAGATCAACGCGCTGGGCGTGCTGATCGGCACACAGGAGGCCGTCCGCCAGATGCTGGCACAGGGCACCGGCGGCTCGATCATCAACACCGCCTCCATCGCGGGCAAGCAGGGCTATGAGCCGCTGGGCCATTATTCGGCGAGCAAATTTGCCGTCGTGGCCCTGACCCAGACCGCCGCGCGCGCCTTTGGCAAGGACAGGATCCGCGTCAACGCCATCTGTCCGGGCGTGGTCGCCACCGACATGTGGAAGACCATCGACCGCGGTTTTCAGGACAATGCGCTGACCTCCAGACCGCAGGAGGCTTTCGAAACCTTTGCGGCAGGCGCCGTGCTGGGCCGCCCCTCAACGCCGCAGGACCTGGTCGGCGTCGCACGCTTCCTCGCTTCCCCGGAAAGCGGCTTCACCACCGGGCAGAGCATCATGGCCGATGGCGGCATGGTGTTTGTTTGACCCCCATCAGAACAGGAGAGAGATGATGAACGATATGAGCAAGCTGTCCCCCGACCAGATGGTCAGCACCGCGCGCTTTGAGACCACCCGGTGGGTCGACGACCTCAATGCGGCGCTGGCCGCGAAAGATGCGCTCGCGGCCTCCAGCCTCTTTGCGACGACCAGCTTCTGGCGCGACCTGATCGCCTTCACCTGGAACCTGAAAACGGTCGAAAACCCCGAGGGCATCGCCGACATGCTCACGGCCACATTGCCGCACCTGGACGCGGTGCATTTTGCCATTGCCCAGGAGCCCACCGAGGCCGATGGCATCATCACCGCCTGGCTCTCGCTGGAAACCGGCCATGGGCGCGGCGAAGCCGTGGTGCGCCTGCGCGAGGGCAAGGCCTGGACGTTCCTGACCACGCTCGTGGAGCTCAAGGGCCACGAGGAACACAGCGGCCCCACCCGCATCATGGGCGCCGAACACGGCGTGGTTCGCGGCCGCAAGAGCTGGCCCGAGCGCAAGGCCGATGAAGCTGCCACGCTGGGCATCACCGAGCAGCCCTATGTGCTGATCATCGGTGGCGGACAGGGTGGCATCGCGCTGGGCGCGCGCATGCGGCAGCTGGGCGTCTCGCATATCGTGATCGACAGCCACGACCGCCCCGGCGACCAGTGGCGCGGCCGCTACAAGTCGCTCTGCCTGCATGATCCGGTCTGGTACGATCACCTCCCCTACCTCGATTTCCCCAAGAACTGGCCCGTCTTCGCGCCCAAGGACAAGATCGGCGACTGGCTGGAAATGTACACGAAGGTGATGGAGGTGAATTACTGGTCGAAGACCCTGGCCTGCAAGGCCGCCTTCGACGAGGAAGCCGGGCGCTGGAGCGTCACCGTCATTCGCGACGGCAAGGAAATCACCCTGCACCCCACCCAGCTGGTGCTGGCCACGGGCATGTCGGGCAAGCCGAACATTCCCCGGATTCCCGGCGCCGAAACCTTTCTGGGCGAGCAGCACCACAGCTCGAAGCATCCCGGCCCGGATGCCTATGCCGGCAAGAAGGTGGTGGTGATCGGGGCGAACAACTCGGCCCACGACATTTGCGCCGCCCTGTGGGAAGCGGGCGCGGATGTGACGATGGTGCAGCGCTCCAGCACGCATATCCTGCGTTCCGACACGATGACCGAAGAAGTGCTGGGCGATCTCTATTCGGAACGGGCCCTGGCCAACGGGGTCACCACGCGCAAGGCCGACCTGACCTTTGCCTCGATCCCCTACAAGGTGATGCCCGAATTCCATATCCCGCTCTATGAGCGGATCCAGCGCAAGGATGCGGCCTTCTACGATGCGCTGCGCAAGGCCGGTTTCATGCTCGATTTCGGCGCGGACGGCAGCGGGCTGTTCCTCAAATATCTGCGGCGCGGTTCGGGCTATTACATCGATGTGGGCGCCAGCGATCTGGTGATCGACGGCTCGATCAAGCTGAAAAGCGGGGTGGAAATCGACTGCATCACCCAGACCGGCGTGCGCTTTGCCGATGGCACCGAGCTTCCCGCAGACCTGATCGTCTATGCCACCGGCTATGGCTCGATGAACGGCTGGGCCGCCGATCTCATCAGCCAGGAGGTGGCCGACAAGGTCGGCAAGGTCTGGGGACTGGGCTCCGACACGCCCAAGGACCCCGGCCCCTGGGAGGGCGAGGAACGCAACATGTGGAAGCCCACCCAGCAGCAGAACCTGTGGTTCCATGGCGGCAACCTGCACCAGTCGCGCCACTATTCGCTCTATCTCGCGCTTCAGCTCAAGGCGCGGATGGAGGGGATCCCCACCCCGGTCTACGGCCTGCAACAGGTCCATCACCTGAGCTGACACAGGTGCTGGCGCGGGGGGCGTTACGACGCGCCCCGCGCCTTTTTTTTCCAGAAAACAACAAAGCCCCAAGGCAAAAAAGGAGAGGTTCATGAAAGCCCTGCGTTTCCATGCCGCGCGCGATCTGAGGATCGAGAGCGTGAAAGCGCCCCAGAACCCCGGCCCCGGCCAGGTCCGTGTTCGCAACCGCTATGTCGGCATCTGCGGGACGGATCTTCACGAATACGCATCCGGCCCGATCTTCATTCCCAGCAGCGCGCCGCACCCTTTCACCAAATCCCACGGCCCCCAGATCCTGGGCCATGAATTCGGCGGCACGGTCGAGGCCATCGGCGAAGGCGTGACGACCGTGGCAGTCGGAGATCGCGTTTCGATCCAGCCGCTGATCATGCCGCGCGTGGGCGACTATTACGCCGAGCGGGGCCTGTTCCATCTGAGCGACCAGATCGCCGTCACCGGCCTGTCCTGGCAATGGGGCGGCATGGCGGAAGAAGCGATCCTTCATGAATACAATGTCGCCAAAGTGCCCGAGAGCCTGACCGACCAGGAAGCCGCGCTGGTCGAACCGACCGCAGTGGCCGTCTATGCCTGCGATCGCGGCGGCATCCGCGCGGGCGCCAGCGTGCTGGTGACAGGGGCCGGGCCGATCGGGTTGCTCACCCTGCTGGCCGCACGCGCTGCCGGGGCAACGACCCTGTTCGTTTCGGACCTCAACGATGCGCGCCTGAAACTGGCCCAGGCAGCGGTGCCCGGCGTTGTTTCCATCAATCCCAAACGCGAGAATGTCGGCGATGTGGTCCGCGACCAGACCGAGGGCAAAGTCGGCTGCGATGTCGCCATCGAATGCGTGGGCAATGAACATGCGCTCAAGGCCTGTGTCGATGCGGTGCGCAAGCAGGGCGTGGTGGTGCAGACCGGCCTGCACCCGCACGAAAACCCGCTCGACTGGTTCAGTGTCACCTTCAAGGACATCGAGGTGCGCGGATCATGGTGCTATCCCACCTGGTACTGGCCGCGCGTGATGAACCTGATCGCCAGCGGGGCGCTTCCTGCCAGCCGTGCCGTCACCAACATCATCACCCTCGATACGGCGGTGAAGGATGGCTTCGAGGCCCTGCTCGATCCGGCAGGCACCAATCTCAAGATCCTGATCGACCTGGCCGCCTGAGCCTGTCGGCAATCCCCGAGGAGAGACCATCATGAAAGCCTTGCGCTTCCACGCCGCGCGTGACCTGAGACTGGAAGACATCCAGGCACCGCAAAACCCTGGTCCCGGCCAGGTTCTGGTTCGCAACCGCTATGTCGGCATTTGCGGCACAGACCTTCACGAATATGCATCCGGTCCGATCTTCATCCCCGGCAACGAGCCGCATCCTTTCACCAAGGCACGCGGGCCGCAGATCCTGGGCCATGAATTCGGCGGTACGGTCGAGGCCATCGGCGAAGGTGTGACCACCATTGCCGTGGGCGACCGCGTTTCGATCCAGCCGCTGATCATGCCGCGCGTGGGCGACTATTACGCCGAGCGGGGCCTGTTCCATCTGAGCGACCAGCTCGCGCTTGCGGGCCTGTCCTGGCAATGGGGCGGCATGTCCGAGGCGGCCATCGTCCACGAATACAATGTCGCCAAGATCCCCGACAGTCTCAGCGACGAAGAAGCCGCGCTGGTCGAGCCGACGGCGGTGGCCGTCTATGCCTGTGATCGCGGCGGAGTCAGTTCTGGCAACAGCGTGCTGGTGACGGGCGCAGGGCCGATCGGCCTGCTCACCCTGCTGGCCGCGCGTGCGGCGGGGGCGACGCGGCTGTTCGTTTCAGACCTGAACGATGCCCGTCTGGCCTTTGCCGAAAAAGCCGTTTCCGGTGTCATTCCCGTCAACCCCAGGCGGCAGAATGTCGGCGATGTGGTCCGCGACCAGACCGAAGGCAAGGTCGGCTGCGATGTCGCCATCGAGTGCGTGGGCAATGAGCATGCCCTCAAGGCTTGCGTCGATGCGGTGCGCAAGCAGGGCGTGGTGGTGCAGACCGGCCTGCACCCGCACGAAAACCCGCTCGACTGGTTCAGCGTGACCTTCAAGGATATCGAACTGCGTGGCTCATGGGCTTATCCGACCTGGTATTGGCCGCGTGTGATCAATCTGATCGCCACCGGCGCCTTGCCCGCCAGCAGGGCGATCACCAACAAGATCACGCTCGATACGGCGGTGAAGGAAGGGTTCGAGGCGCTGCTCGATCCGGCAGGCACCAATCTCAAGATCCTGATCGATCTGGCTGCCTGAACTGATCCTGCCCCTTGCTGGCGTCGCAGCAGGGGGCAGGACTGCTGCCGCCACAATGCCGCCGCGGCAATGCCTGCCCCGACCGATGCGGCCCCCTGAAAGCGAGATGACGATGGTTTTCGTTCCCGGAACGGCACTGCCTCTCCACGATTTCGCGGCTCCTCGCCGGATCATCCGCAGAGGCCACCGCTCTTTTCTGCGCCGCATGGCAGGCGTGCTGGTGCCCGGCCTGCTGGTCGCGGTCGGCTATATGGACCCCGGCAATTGGGCGACCGACATTGCAGCGGGTTCGGCCTTCGGTTTCGATCTGCTTTTCGTGCTGGTCGCGGCGAGCCTTGCTGCCATTGTCCTGCAATCGCTGGCGCTGCGGCTGGGGATCGCCTCGGGGCTCGATCTCGCCCAGGCATGCCGGCATCGCTATGGCACCACTGCGAATGTTGCGCTCTGGCTGCTGGCCGAACTGGCCATTGTGGCAACCGATGTGGCCGAGGTGCTGGGCGGCGCACTGGCCATTCAACTGCTGCTTGGACTTCCGTTATGGGCAGGCATCGTCCTGACCGCGGGCGATACGCTGATCGTGCTCGGTCTGGAAGGACGCGGCTTTCGCCGGATGGAAGCGATTGTCGCCGCCCTGGTCGGAACGATCGCCCTGTGTTTCCTGATCGAACTGCTGATCGTGCCGCCCGATGGCGCGGCGCTGATGGCCGGGCTGGCGCCCGATCTCAAGCGCCTCGCGCAACCGGGCGCTCTGGCGCTGGCGGTGGGGATCGTGGGGGCGACAGTGATGCCGCACAACCTCTACCTCCATTCCAGCATCGTGCAATGCGCGGCGCCCGCGCCCGGAGAGACCGGCAAACGCCGGGCGATCCGCGATGCCAACATGGGGTCGGCCATCGCGCTGCTACTGGCAATGGTGATCAATGGGGCGATCCTGACGCTGGGAGCAGGTGCCTTCCACATGACCGGTCATACCCAGGTTGCGGGGATCGACGATGCCTATCGGCTGCTCTCGCCGATCACCGGCACGGCAGCCGCAGCGCTGTTTTTCGGGATCGCCCTGCTGGCATCCGGGCAAAGCAGCACCTTCACCGGCACGCTGGCCGGCCAGATCGTGCTGGAAGGCTTTCTTCAACTCAAGATCCCGCTGTGGCAAAGGCGGATGATCACGCGCCTGATCGCCATCGTCCCGGCCATGGCAGGGGCGATCCTGCTGGGCGATCACGCCGTGGGCGGCATGCTGGTTGCCAGCCAGATGGTGCTTTCCTTGCAGCTTCCTTTCGCAATCTGGCCGCTGGTTCGCGCCAGTCGCGATCCGGCGATCATGGGGGGATTGGCCACATCCCGCCTTCATGCCGCCTGCGCATGGCTGATCCTCGCGGTCATCTCGCTGGCCAACTTGTGGCTGGTATATGATGTTGTGACATATGGGATGCTGTGACAGGGGCATTTACTGCACGAGGACTGGCATGACTAAAAAAAACACCGCCATATTGTAACCGATGGCTTAAGAACGGACTATCGCCGCCTATCTCAACGCGGCATTCGATACGACGCCATGAAGCAGGCCCACTGCAGCGTCGCCCGCGCGTGCCGGCGCGCAATGTCCGGGCTGGCTCCGGGACCGCAGTTCCAGGCTGAATTATCCCGTTCTGAAAGCGGACGCTGATGCTGCAGGGCTTGGCGTGGCATCGGCATGCGATGGTTGGGGACTTGAAGGCAAGCGCCGTCGCCTTTCAAGCATAGTGGCGCTATGGCACATCATGATGCAGATTCTGATCGATGCCGACGCCTGCCCGGTGAAAGATGAAACCTACAAGGTTGCAATCCGCTACAAGATACCGGTCGTTGTGGTCAGCAACAGCCCGATCCGCGTGCCGCGCGATCCGCTGATATCGCGCAAGGTCGTGAGCGACGCGTTCGACGCAGCCGATGACTGGATCGTGGAGAACACCATCGCTGGTACGGTTGTTATCACCGCAGACATCCTGCTGGCCGACCGCTGCCTGAAATTGGGGGCAACGGTGATCGCGCCGAACGGCATCCCTTTTACGAGCGCCTCGATCGGTAGTGCCATCACCATGCGGGCCATCATGTCCGATCTGCGCGCTGGCGGTGACCAGGTAGGAGGGCCTGCCCCTTTCAGCAAGACTGATCGTTCGCGCTTTCTCTCCGCGCTCGATCAGGCGTTGACCAGACTGCGGAAACGGAGCTGATGGCGGTAAATTTTCCGTTTTCACCCTCATTCGATATGCTCAGCGCGTGGAATCAGATTACCAAAAGATGTCGCCCGTTCACAATTGACAGCCGCGTAGGGTGTGCGCGTCAACAGCCACTTTTAGGGACTTAGAGCCCGCCCCAAAAGTCCTTCGGGTCGATTTGGTGGGTCTTTTGCGCCACCACCACGGCGTCGGCTGTAAGCGTCCGGCTTTGCGCGGCGCATCTCATTCCTCGATCGGGGTGCATTTCCCCCCCTCGCCCGTGTGAAAATCCTCGCTCGGCTTGGGCTAGCACCAAATTGGCGCGATCGTCATGATTGCGTCCATGTCAGACAGGGCGATAGACAGAATTGGCTCAGCCGCGATCACCCCAGATGGTTTCGAACAGGGCATCGATTCGGCACCTCGCCAGATCGCCGCAGTAGGCCTTGCCGGTGTGATCTTCTGGGCAGATGCTTTCACCACGCTCGGCAGCGCGATCGCGACTCTCTATGTGCTGGTGCTCCTCGTTGCCTGCGATCGGGTGAACCGCGCGCATCTTCTCGCCTGGTCGGCGGGGTGCGCCGGACTGACGCTTCTGGCTTTCGCTGCGGTCCATGGGAGGAACGCCGATTTAGATACAGTTGTTCGAATGATTGTCAGTCTCGGCGCTAACGCGGTGACGACCGGAATGGTATTTCACCGACAGGTCATGGATACCCGCGTCATCCATGAACGCAGACGTCATGAGGGCATACTCAATTCGCTCGCCATCGCCATCTGGGAACATGATTTCACGCCTGTCGCGGCCGCCATCGACGCCGTGCGCGCGAGTGGCGTCAGAGATCTGCGAGCCTTTCTGGAGGCAAACCCGGGATTCGTCGTCGCGACGCGGAGGCTCGTGCAGATCACGGACGTCAACGAGACAGCGCTCGAAATGATGGGGGTGCCGACCAGACAGGCCTTCTTTCAGCGACTGAGCGACTTCCTTCCCGAGACGGACGAGAGCTTCTTCGAGTGCATCCTCGCCATCGACGAGCGACGCGAGATGTTCCAGGCCGAAACCCAGGTAATCGCTGCGAACGGCGAAGCCATAGACATCATCATAGCGTTCAGTTTGTCGCCTGACCGTTGCCTTTGGAGCGTTCCTGGAAGCATATTGGATATCCGCCAGCGCAAGCGGCTGGAAAGTATGATCGAAGGCACTCGCAAGGAGCTCGACAAGGTTCAGCGCAGTGCGGCGGTCGGTGCGATGTCTGCATCAATCGCTCACGAAATCAACCAGCCTTTGTCGGCGATCCAGAGCTTTTCGAACTCGGCGATGCGCTGGCTCGAACGGGACGAACCGGACCTGGAGGAAGTACGCTCGTCATTGGACGGACTGAGAAGCGCGGTGGTCAATGTCTATGAGGTGATGCAGCGCGTGCGCAATCTGGTCGGAAGTTCGCGCGGGGAGACCGCGCCGGTCAATCTGCGATCGCTGATCTGTGACACCGTTTCCTTTGCCAATCGGGACGCAGACACGCATGGCGCGAAGCTCATATTCTCCCATGCCGCCCACGATGTCGTGATCATGGGTGATCGAATTCTACTCAAACACCTCCTCCTCAACCTGATCACCAACGCCCTTCAGGCAATGGAAGAAATGAGGCGCGGTGAGAAGCTGATCGAGATCGACCTTCGCGCGGATCAGGGCGAAGCGCAGATCACCGTGCGCGACCGGGGTCCCGGCCTTGCAATGGCGTCCGCCGGCAAGCAATTCGAGCCGTTCTTCACCACAAAGCCGGGCGGTATGGGGCTGGGACTGTCGATCTGCCGTTCGATTGTCGAACTGCACGAAGGGAATATCTCGCTATCCAATCACCCCCAGGGTGGTGCGAAAGTGGCGCTCAGCCTGCCTGTGGGTATGCCTTGCGACCCCAGACCCGCATGAGACCGGCGGCGCTTCCAGGTCAGGTTAGCGCTTCTGTCAAAGCGTCGGCCAGATGATCCGCGTCCAGCGGCTTTTCAAGCAGGGCGATCATATCGAGCGCTTTGGCCTGCGCGTGGGCACCTGATGTTGGAAAGGCGGTCATCAGGATCATGGGCACGGTTGATCCCTGGGCCTTAAGCGTCGCACGCAGGTCAAGCCCCGAGCATCCCGGCATCTGGAGATCCGACAAGATGCAGTCGAGGTGTTGCACCGGCGCGCCAAGGAAGGCATCGGCCGACTCATAGAGCGCCGTCTTGTAACCTAGTGATCGCAAAAGGCTCGATGTCGAGTTTCGCACAAGCTCGTCATCGTCGATGATGGCAATGACCGCATTGGTCACAGATATCTACTCCGGTGGGACAGCTCGAATGTGACCTGCCCTACCCCTGTCATAATCGTGCAATCTTGGAGACTACAGCTATACGACGGTTTATGCGGCCGTCTCGGCGCGTTCCGATGGGAGATGCGTCCCCAGTGCATCAGCCGCCCGCACGAGGTCGGGCACGGTCCGCAGCGCCATTTTCTTCATCATGCTGGAACGGTGAAGCTTCACCGTGATTTCGCTGACGCCCAGGTCACCGGCGATCTGCTTGTTGAGCAACCCGCGCACAACGCCCTGCATGACTTGCCGTTCGCGTGGCGAGAGCGAGGAAAAGCGCTCGCGCGTGACGCGTATCTGGTCGAGTTCGACCTGTTTTCGTTCGGCTTTGCCGAGGCAGGCATAGACGGCGTCGAGCATGTCCTCTTCGCGGAACGGCTTCGTCAGGAAATCGACGGCACCTGCCTTCATCGCCTTGACAGACATGGGAATATCGCCGTGCCCGGTCAGGAAGATCGAGGGAATGTCGATACCCCGCTCGACGAGTTTCCTGCGACATTCAAAGCCACCCATCTGCGGCATCCGGACGTCAATAACGAGGCAGATGGGCGTCTGAGGCAGCTCCGTC
The DNA here is from genome assembly GCA_015661825.1 of Novosphingobium capsulatum. Lineage (GTDB taxonomy): Bacteria > Pseudomonadota > Alphaproteobacteria > Sphingomonadales > Sphingomonadaceae > Novosphingobium > Novosphingobium pituita. The sequence goes on along the minus strand of DQVI01000182.1, from coordinate 6,929 downwards.
TCAAGGAGTTCCTGCGCCGAAGGAAAGGCAAGCACCGTGAAATCGACGGAGCGGAACAGGGCATCGAGTGACGCCCGCAGAAGCGGATCGTCATCGACGACAATAATGACGGGTTTGTCCAGCGCGGCGGCGGCAGTCATGGCTCCGGCTCCTCTCCCGCTCAGGGAAACAGTGTTCGACAGCCGCCGACAAGCCCCATGCGGGGCGCCAGACACCCACCCGAAAGAGGCATTACTGCAAAACCAGATATCATCTCACTGAATTTTCAGAAAAATCACAAACACGAGAAGCTGACTGAACTACAGCTGTCAAAAACACCATTTGCGCAAGTTAAACCATGGTATGAATTCGCTATACGAAGGCGATGCAGGGCTTTGCCGTCGTTCAGTTTCTCGCGACGCGACGGAACGCGACACTCCGGTCCAATCGATCAGGAGTTTGTCATGCTGCATGAATCCCAGGCCATGGTCAGGCAGGAACACTTTTACTACATCCAACAGGCTATCTCGACGACGCAAGTCAGTTCGCTGCTGGCCGACATGCGCAAGTCGCTGGATGCCGATCTCAATCTCGCGCGCCGCTATCTCGATCAATTGTCGGCACTGTTCGAGGAGGAAACAGAGATTGGCGTTCCCGAGGCCCTGCTCCTTCCGCGCCGTCTCGACGAGCATGGCACTTCGACAAAAGGTGGACTTGCCGGATGGCAGGTCAGGCGCGTGACCGCCCATATCGAGCAGCATCTCGACACATCGCTGGTTACAGAGGAACTGGCGCGCGTGGCGCAACTCAGCACCGGGCATTTCTGCCGTGCCTTCAAGGCGAGCATGGGCGAGACCCCGCACGCCTATATCGTCCGCCAGCGCCTGAGACGGGCCCAGACGATGATGTTGAAGACGCGGGACACCCTGTCTCAGATCGCCTGTGCCTGCGGGCTTACCGATCAGGCCCATCTGACCCGGCTTTTCCGGCGTGCCATCGGCACGACGCCCATGCTGTGGCGAAGGAACCGGCAGCACGCCGCCTGACAGGGCGAGGCATTCCCCTGGCGGCGCCAGTCCCCGGAATCTGTGAGGTCATCGATTGCATGTGCAGTTGCTCGGCAGGCATATGTCGTCGGTTCAGCCTCCGGGACCAGCCTGGCCTTGCGTTCTATCGCCTGCCCCTGTCGCGATTGCCGCAAAATCGTCCAAATCCCGTCATCTCCGAACAGGACGGGCGATCCTGCGTGCAGGACATTGGCCCGGTTAGTCCATGACGGCTGTCAGGGGCGCCCGTCAGGAGGACAGCGATGGGAGATATCGAAGCGCGATCACTCGGTACGCGCAAGGGTGTGTCTTTCAAGGCTGCCAAGATCGACGTTCTGGGGTGCGATGTCGATCTGCTCGTGGTCGGAATGTTCGAACGGGACGGGATCAATCGCCCGACCGGTGGTGCAAACCAGATAGACCGGGCCCTGCACGGCACCCTGGGACGGCTGCGGGAAGGCCGCATCTTCAAGGGAACCATGGGCGAGACACTCATCCTGTCCTCAACCCCTGCTCTGATCAAGGCGAACTCGCTGATGCTGATCGGGATGGGAGATGACCCCGGAACATTGCCGCACAGCATCGGGGAACTGACCGCAAACGCGATGCAGACGGCACTGCGGATGGGGGCCCGCTCGACGGCATGCCTCCTGACATGGTCCGAGCGGGAACTGCCTTCGAACCTCGTCGAGCTGACCGCCGAGATGATGATGAAGGGCGTGCTCAGGGCCGTGGAGGGCCATGACGGGCATGACCGACAGCCGGAAATGGAATGGTTTTTTGACATCCGCAATGGCGATGCCGCGCGAATGGCCGATGCGCTGGAGCGGGCCTTGGGCAAGCCTTCGGGCTAAAGAAAAGTGCGTGCTGGCCCGCAATCATGTATGAGGCAGCGAACTCAGACCGCAGCAGGACATGAAATACCACCAAATCGACTCCCCGTCCCTGATCGACCAGCCGCGAGCAATCTCCGTGCTGGTGGTGGATGACCATGCCCTGCTGCGAGAGGGGCTGCGCGCCGTCATATCGACGCAGGACGATATCAGGATCGTCGGAGAAGCGGATTGCGGAGCCGAAGCCATCGCGGCCTATGCCCGTCTCAAGCCCGATGTCGTGCTCATGGACTTGCAGATGGCGGACATGTCCGGGGTGGAGGCCATTGCCGCAATCCGCAGCGAGGCGCCCGACGCCAGGATATTGGTGCTGACAACCTATTCCGGCGACGGTCGCGCCATCAAGGCCTTGCGCGCCGGTGCCATGGGATATCTGCTGAAGGCCAGCCTGCGCAACGAGCTGCTCGATGCCATCCGGTCCATCCATCACGGAGGCAAGCATCTTGATGCGGCCGTGGCGACGGCCATCGCGATGCATGTCCTCGACGAACCGCTTTCCGAACGCGAGGTGGCCGTTCTCGAGTTGGCCGCCTGGGGCAATTCGAACAAGCAGATCGCCGCGCGGCTCTACATCTCGGAGGAAACGGTCAAGGGCCATATGAAGCTGATTTTCAGCAAGCTGGGCGCGACCGACCGGACACACGCCGTTACGCTTGCCGCCAGGCGGGGGCTGATAGAACTCTGACCGGGCAGCGTCAGGCACGGCCCTCCTCGGCCGGCTTCACCGGCACCATCCACGATCATGCCGGCCATGGAACCGCCCGGATCGGGAGGGAAGACCGGCCGTGCCGGGACATGTTTCATGATGGCCTGAAGCTTGAAGGCCACTCCAGCACCTGAGCGCTGCGTCCCCGGAGACCCTGCCGTCTGCCGTGCGAACCAGCGCGCGGATCCCTGTCGTTTTCCGTTCCGGTTCCGATCGAAGATGCTCGGTCGCATCATTCCCGTCCAAGACCGGCCCCGCGCGGACACCTAGCATTGCGGCACAGGAACGGCAGCAGCCCTGCCCGGAACGTATCCGCGAGCCGCAGCGGCCTGCGGCTGTCTGCTTTTCCAGAATGTTGAAGGATATGTTCCTCTTTATCCGACTGACCTGAATTCCCAAACGGCCATACCCTCCCTCCCGGCAGCCGGACGCTGCTTCACCCAAGGAGCTATCGCATGACGATCACCGCCACGCCCACGCCCGGCAAGTCGCTGATTTCGCCCACCGACCACATGCTTGTCCTGATCGACTTCCAATCGCAGATGTCGTTCGCAACCAAGTCGATCGCCCCGGAATTGCTGCGCAACAATGCTGCGCTTGTCAGCCGCGCCGCCAAGGCATTCGGCGTGCCCGCGATCCTGACCACGGTCGCCCAGAAGAGCTTCTCGGGCCCGATGTATGACGAAATCACCGACGCATTCCCCGGCCAGGCGCTGATCGACCGCACGAGCATGAACACCTGGGAAGACGCAAACGTGATTGCCGAGGTCAACCGCATCGGCAAGGAGCGCATCGTTTTCGCCGGGCTGTGGACCAGCGTCTGCATCGTTGGCCCGGTGGCTTCGTCGATCGACCAGGGTTTCGACGCCTATTTCATTGCGGATGCCTGCGGCGACATCTCGGACGAGGCGCATGAGCGCGCCTGTCAGCGGATGATCCAGCTCGGCGCCAAGCCGATGACCGCGCTCCAGTATATGCTCGAGTTGCAGCGCGACTGGGCGCGTACCGAAACCTACGACGCCACCACGGGTATCGCCAAGCAGTTCGGCGGTGCCTACGGCCTTGGCATCACTTACGCCAAGTCGATGTTCGGTGCGTCCGAAGGATCGCACTGACGCCCAGGGACCGGCGGCAGCTGTCCCGATCCCCCCTGCGCCGCCGGTCCCGCCCCGCTTCGCCAAGGCAAGAAGGACACCCCCGATGAGCTTCGTTTCGACCAAGGACGGTACCCGGATCTATTATCGCGAATATGGTGAAGGCCAGCCCTTCGTCTTCTCCCATGGCTGGCCGCTCAATGCCGATGCCTGGGACGGGCAGATGCTCTTCCTCGCGAACAACGGCTTCCGCGTGATCGCGCATGACCGCCGCGGTCATGGCCGCTCCGACCAGCCGTCGAAGAACAATGACATGGACACTTATGCCGACGATCTGGCCGCGGTGATCGAGGCGCTCGACCTCAAGGACGCGATCCTGGTCGGCCATTCGACCGGTGGCGGCGAGGTTGCCCGCTATATCGGCCGGCATGGCACCGGCCGCGTCGCCAGGGTGGTGCTGGTCGGCGCGGTGACGCCGGTGATGAAGGTCGGCCCCAACAATCCCGACGGCGTGCCCCAGGAGGTGTTCGACGGCATCCGCAAGGCGGTGCTCGACAATCGCTCGGGCTTCTACATGTCCTTCCCGGACACCTTCTATGGCTGGGATATCGGCAATCCGAAGGACGAGAGCCTGCGTTTCGCCTTCTGGCAGCAGGGCATGTCGGGCGGCGCGCACGCGCAATATGAGTGCGTGCAGCAGTTCTCGGAGACCGATTTCACCGAAGATCTCAAGAAGATCGACGTCCCCACGCTGATTGTCCACGGCGACTGCGACCATGTCGTGCCGATCGACATCACGGCCAGGAAGGCTGTCACGATCGTGCCCAACGCGACGCTGGCCATCTACGAGGGCGGCACCCACGCCATTCCGACGATCAACCAGGACAAGTTCAACGCCGACCTGCTCGCCTTCGCGCGCAGTTGATCCATGACGCCGGGGAGGTTCGTTCGATGAAGCCCTATCTGATCTCGATTGCTGTCGGCTTGCTCGTCGGCCTCCTCTACAGCCTCCTTGGCGTCCGCTCGCCAGCCCCTCCGGCGATTGCCCTGCTGGGCCTGCTCGGCATGCTGCTTGGCGAGCAGGTCGTGCCCATCGCCAAGCGGATGACATCTGGCCACGAAGTCGCCTCGTTCGTGCGGAACGATTGTGCCGAACATGTGCTCGGCCTGCCCGTCAAGGCAAAGGAGCAGCCGGAGGACCGGGCGTAAGCCTCACGCGCCGCGACAGCCCTGCCCGCCATGTCCCTGGTTTGGAAGGAATACCCCGATGCCCCAGTCAGATGTCATCCTCGTCAACGCCAAGGTGACGACACTCGATCGCGCCAACCCGCAAGCCGAGGCGGTCGCCATCCGTGATGGCCGGTTCCTCACTGTCGGCAGCGAGGCAGAGGTGCGCGCGGCGGCGCCCGAAGCAAGCGTGATCGATATCAAGGGCCATCGGGTGATCCCCGGCCTGATCGACAGCCACATGCACATCATCCGGGGCGGACTGAATTTCAACATGGAGTTGCGCTGGGACGGCGTGCCCTCGCTGTCCGAAGCAATGGCGATGCTCAAGACACAGGTGGACCGTACCCCCGCCCCGCAATGGGTGCGCGTGGTGGGCGGCTTTACCGAACACCAGTTCGCCGAAAAGCGCCTGCCCACGATTGCCGAACTGAACGCGGTGGCCCCCGATACGCCGGTGTTCATCCTCCATCTCTACGACCGCGCGCTGCTCAACGCCGCCGCGTTGCGGGTGGTGGGATATGGCAAGGACACACCGAACCCTCCCGGCGGCGAGATTGTGCGCGATGCCGCAGGCAACCCGACCGGCCTGCTGCTGGCCCAGCCCAACGCGACGATCCTCTATTCCACGCTCGCCAAGGGGCCGAAGCTCCCGGAGGAGTATCAGCTCAACTCGACCCGCCATTTCATGCGTGATGTGAACGCGCTGGGCGTGACGGGCGTGATCGACGCGGGCGGCGGTTTCCAGAACTATCCCGACGATTACGCGATCATCGAAAAACTGCACAAGGACGGCCAGCTCACCGTCCGCATCAGCTACAATCTTTTCACGCAAAAGCCCAAAGAGGAACTGGCCGATTTCGCCGGCTGGGTGAAACAGGTCAGCCCCGGCCAGGGCGACGACAGCTATCGCCACAATGGGGCCGGCGAAATGCTGGTCTATTCCGCTGCCGATTTCGAGGATTTCCGCGTCGCGCGCCCCGACATGCCTCCCAGCATGGAAGGCGACCTCGAACCTGTGATCCGCCTGCTGGCCGAACACCGCTGGCCATGGCGCCTGCACGCCACTTATGACCAGACCATCAGCCGTGCGCTCGACGTGTACGAAAAAGTGAACCGCGATATCCCGCTGACCGGCATCAACTGGTTCTTCGACCATGCCGAGACGATCAGCGACCGCAACATCGACCGCATCGCTGCGCTGGGCGGAGGCATCGCGGTGCAGCATCGCATGGCCTATCAGGGTGAATATTTCGTCGAACGCTATGGCGCCAAAGCCGCCGAGCGTACGCCGCCGATCACAAAGATGATCGCGGCGGGTATCCCGGTGGGCGGCGGCACCGACGCCACGCGGGTCGCCAGCTACAATCCCTGGGTGTCGCTCTCCTGGCTGGTCACCGGCCGGACGATGGGCGGCCTCAGGCTCTACCCCGGCGCCAACCGCGTGAGCCGCGAGAAGGCGCTGGCGATGTGGACGCATGAGAACACCTGGTTCTCCAGCGAAGTGGGCAAGAAAGGGCAGATCAAGGCCGGGCAACTCGCCGATCTCGCGGTTCTGTCGGACGACTATTTCAGCGTGCCCGAGGACCAGATCGTGCATATCCGCTCGATCCTGACGCTGCTCGGCGGCAAGGCCGTGCACGGCGAAGGCGACTATGCCCCGCTCGCGCCGGACCTGCCCCGGCCGATGCCCGACTGGTCGCCGGTCGCGACCTTCGGCGGTTATCACAAGACACCGGAGGCAAAGGCCAGGCTGGCTGCCGCCTGCGCCTGCCATTCGGCCTGCGCGGTCCATGGCCACGACCATGCCTCGGCGCTTGGCGCCAATGTCCCCGCGCGCGATGTCCAGACATTCTGGGGGGCGCTCGGCTGTGGCTGCTGGGCGGTCTGAGAGCCCGACCCAAAAGTCGGGCGGCGGAGGTTTGGCGAGGGATTTTGGGTCACCACAAGGAGGCTGAGAGCCCAGCGATGCTGGAAGCATCGT
>DQVI01000225.1 GCA_015661825.1 Novosphingobium capsulatum | reverse complement strand
CCGGGGGCGGCGGGGGTGGTGGCGGCAGCACCGATGGCGCCGCGCCCGACGGCTCGCGCCTCTACAACGCGCAGTGGTATCGCGAACCGCGCGACGCCGAACTGCAAGGCTACATGCGCCCCGGCCAGAACGTGCGCGGCTGGGCGATGATCTCCTGCCGCACGGTTGCCAATTATCATGTCGAGGATTGCCAGGAACTCGACGAAAGCCCCGCAGGCTCGGGCATGGCCCGCGTGCTGCGTCAGGCCTCGTGGCAGTTCCTCGTGCGCCCGCCCCGCGTCAACGGCACGCCGCTGGTCGGCGCCTGGGTCCGCATCCGCTTCGACTTCATCCGCCGCAAGGGAGGCGACAGCCCAGCCTCGGGAGAATGAGGCTGGGCGGTTCTGGCGCTCAGGCGTCGATCAGGTCGCGGTCGAGGTCGCCCGCGCGGTTCTGGATGAACTGGAAGCGGTGTTCGGGGTTGCGGCCCATCAGGCGGTCGACCAGATCCTTGACCGCCGCCCGGCCTTCGTATTCGGGGGGCAGGGTGATGCGCAAAAGGCTGCGCGTGGCCGGTGCCATCGTGGTTTCGCGCAACTGGCCGGGGTTCATTTCGCCAAGACCCTTGAAGCGGCCCACGTCGACTTTCTTGCCCTTGAACTTCGTCGCCTCCAGTTCGGCGCGGTGCGCGTCGTCGCGGGCATAGGCCGAGACAGTGCCCGCCGTGAGGCGATAGAGCGGTGGCTGGGCGAGGTAGAGGTGCCCGCGCCGGACGAGTTCGGGCATTTCCTGAAAGAAGAAGGTCATCAAGAGCGTGGCGATATGCGCGCCGTCGACATCGGCGTCGGTCATGATGATCACGCGGTCATAGCGCAGCGCGTCGGGGTTGCAGTCCTTGCGGGTGCCGCAGCCGAGCGCGAGGCCGAGATCGGCGATTTCCTGATTGGCGCGGATCTTGTCGGCGGTGGCGCTCGCGACGTTGAGGATCTTGCCGCGGATCGGCAGGATCGCCTGCGTCTTGCGGTCGCGCGCCTGCTTGGCGCTGCCCCCTGCCGAATCGCCCTCGACGATGAACAGTTCGGTCTCGCCCTCGCCTTCGCCCGAACAGTCGGTCAGCTTGCCCGGCAGGCGCAGCTTGCGCGCGTTGGTGGCGGTCTTGCGCTTGACCTCGCGCTCGGCCTTGCGGCGCAGGCGCTCGTCCATGCGGTCCATGACCGCACCCAGCAGCGCGCGGCCCCGGTCCATGTTGTCGGTCAGGAAGTGGTCGAAATGGTCGCGCACCGCGCTTTCGACCATGCGCGCGGCCTCGGGCGAGGTCAGGCGGTCCTTGGTCTGGCTCTGGAACTGGGGATCGCGGATGAACACCGAGAGCATGATCTCGCTGCCGGTGATCATGTCCTCGGGCGTGATGTCCTTGGCCTTCTTCTGGCCGACCAGTTCGCCAAAGGCGCGGATGCCGCGGGTGAGCGCGGCGCGCAGGCCCTGTTCATGGGTGCCGCCATCGGGCGTGGGGATGGTGTTGCAATACCACGAATAGGCCCCGTCCGACCACAGCGGCCAGGCAATCGCCCATTCGACGCGGCCCATTTCCTCGCCATTGGGGCCATGGGGAAATTCCTGGCTCCCGGCAAAGGGGGCACTGGTCACGCATTCGCGGCCCTTGACCTGTTCGGCCAGATGATCGGCAAGCCCGCCGGGGAACTGGAACACGGCTTCAGCGGGGGTGTCGTCGGAAACCAGCGCGGGGTCGCACTTCCAGCGGATTTCGACGCCCGCGAACAGGTAGGCCTTGGACCGCACGAGGCGGAACAGGCGCGCGGGCTTGAATCTGGCGTCCGCGCCGAAGATCGTCGCGTCGGGGATGAAGCTGACACTGGTGCCGCGCCGGTTGGGCGCATTGCCCACGCGCGCCAGCGGCCCGGTGGGCAGCCCGCAGGAAAACTCCTGCGCGTAGAGTTCCTTGTTGCGCGCCACTTCGACACGGGTGAGCGTCGAGAGGGCGTTGACCACCGAGATGCCCACGCCGTGAAGCCCGCCCGAGGTGGCATAGGCCTTGCCCGAGAACTTGCCGCCCGAATGGAGCGTGGTGAGGATCACCTCCAGCGCGGACTTGCCCGGATACTTGGGGTGTTCGTCGACCGGGATACCGCGCCCGTTGTCGGTGATGGTGACCTTGCCCGCAGCACCGGCTGCGGCTTCGAGCGTGACCTCGATGCGGTTGGCATGGCCAGCGACCGCTTCGTCCATCGCGTTGTCGAGCACTTCGGCGACGAGGTGGTGCAGCGCGCGCTCGTCCGTGCCGCCGATGTACATGCCGGGGCGGCGGCGGACGGGTTCGAGCCCTTCGAGCACCTCGATGGCCGAGCCATCATAGCTTTCTTGGGGGCTGCCGGCGGGCAGCTTGTCGAACAGGGAGCCGGAATCGTCTGTCGCCATAGAGAACGACTGTAGAACATTCCCGATTTCGTGCGCAAGGCCCCTGCGCGCGTCAATCCTCCCTTATCCGCCCGAAAATGGTCAGTTCACGAACTTTTGCGGGGCTTTCGACACCGTGGTGACGGTTCCGGTGCCCACTTCGCGCACTTCGAGCGCACGCTCGGCCACGCCGCGCGCGTTGAACCGGAAGACCCCGTCCATGCCGATGAAGCCGTCGCGGTCATAAAGGCGCGCGGTCGGGAACAGGGTGCCCGGCTTCCACGTGCGCGCGATGTTGAGGGTGAGCAGGACCGAATCATAGCCCAGCGTGGCGATGCGCGCAGGCGCCGCGCCGAAACGCTGGCGGTAGGACTGCTCGAAGCGGCCATAGCGGTCGTCCGACACGGCGGCGAACCATGCGCCCTTCATCGCCGGGCTGCGCGCGATCCGCGCGTCGCCGCTCCACAGTTCGGTGCCGATCAGCCGGGTGCCGCGCGCAAAGGGCGCCGCCTGGAGCGCGATGCGCGCGCCATCGGCGATCACCAGCGCATCGATCGGCCCCTTGGCCTTGACCCGGCGCACGGCGCTCGCCGCCGAGGTATTGCCGCGATCATACGTCTCGGTGTCGGTCAGCGTGATGCCCTGCGCGCGCGTGGCCTCGACCAGCGCATTGCCCACCCGCTGGCCGAAAACGCCGGTGGGGATGATCGCGCCAATCGATTTCACACCTTGCGCGCGGGCATAGCCGATCACGCGGGCAATCGATTGGCCCGGCACCTGCCCGAGCACGAAGACATCGCGGTCGGCAACGGCAGTGTCGTTGGAATAGGTGATCATCGGCAGCTTGGCGGGGCGCGCCACGGCGGCCACGGCGTTCACGTCGTCGGCGGTGAGCGGGCCCAGGATCAGGCGGTTGCCGTCGAGCACGGCCCTGCTGGCCGCAGCCCCCGCGCCGGTGCCGGTGTCATAGGTCGTGATGCGCAGCGACTGGGCATTGGTGTCGAGCAGGGCCATCGTGGTGGCGTTGGCGATGGCCTGACCCACGGCGGCATTGGGGCCGGAGAGCGGCACCAGCAGGGCGACGCGATGACGCCCGGAATCGGTGGGCAGGACATTGGCCTGGGGCGCGGTTTCGCGCGGGGGCGGCGGGCCGACGGGCTCGCCCCCCTTGGGGATGACGGCGCAGCCCGCGAGCAGGGCGGCGGGCACGCAGAGGGCGGCCATGCGCGCGAGGGTGCGGCGGCTCCATCCATCAGGGGCCTGATGTCGAGCCTGTCCCTGGCCCGAAATGCCCTGATTGCCGTCAAAACCCGTCATCATCTGCTTGCCGCTCCCGAAAGGCCGGTCCATGGAAATGCGATGGAAACACCATCGCTTGCGCCAGGGCTCTATATCGTCGCCACGCCCATCGGCAATCTTGGCGACATCACCGCGCGGGCGGCCGATGTGCTCGCCCGATGCGACCTCGTAGCCTGTGAAGATACCCGCGTCACGGGCAAGTTGCTTAATCATTTGCAAATTCGCAAGGTCATGCGCCGCTATGATGACCATGCCTCGGTCGAGGTGCGCGAGAGACTTCTCGGTGAAATGGCCGAAAAGTCGGTCGTACTGGTTTCGGATGCGGGCACGCCGCTGATTTCGGATCCCGGCTACCGGCTCGTGCGCGAGGCGCGCGAGCGGGGCATTGCCGTCACCAGCCTGCCGGGGCCGAGCGCGATGGTCGTTGCGCTGACACTGGCAGGGCTTCCCACCGACCGGTTCCTGTTTGGCGGGTTTCTGCCCTCGAAGGACAAGGCGCGTGGCGATGTGCTGGGCGCCCTGGCCGCCGTTCCGGCAACGCTGGTGTTTTACGAGACGGGGCCGCGTCTGGTCGCCAGCCTCGAAGCCATGGCGCAGCACCTGCCGGGCCGCGATCTGGCCGTGGCGCGCGAATTGACCAAGCTGCACGAGGAATGCCGGACGGGCAGCGCGGCGGAGCTGATCGCCCACTACACCGCCCATCCGCCCAAGGGCGAGATCGTCCTGCTCGCCGGCCCTGCGCCCGAGGCTGCCGCGCCGCAGGGCGAGGACGTGGACGCGCTGCTGCGCGTGGCGCTGGCGCAGGCCTCGCCCTCGCAGGCGGCGGGCATGGTCGCCAAGGCCCACGGGCTCGACCGCAAGACGCTCTATGCCCGCGCGATGGAGTTGAAAGCGCAAGGATGACCAACCCGCGCGCCCGGGCCGAGGCGCGCGGGCGCCGGGGGGAGGGCTGGGCCGCGCTCTATTGCCGGTTGACCGGCTGGCGCGTTCTGGCGCGGCGGGTGAAACTGGGCGTGGGCGAGGTGGACCTGGTTGTTCGGCGCGGGCGGACGGTGGCCTTTGTCGAGGTGAAATGGCGGGCGCAGGCCGCCGCGCTGGACTGGGCCGTCGATGCGCGGCGCCTGACCCGCGTGGCGCGGGCGGCAGAGGCGCTGGCGCCCCGGTTCGCGCGGTTTGGCGAGGATGTGCGGATCGATGTGATCCTGCTCACGCCGTGGCGCTGGCCGCGGCGGATCGTCCATGTCTGGCAGCCGGGGGGCTGATCCGGGCGGGCTCCGTGTGGGGGGCTTCCGGGTGGGGAAGCCCCGAAAGCGGGCACGCCGGATTGCCATCGTCTGGCAACCCGGCGCGGTCTTTATAAAAAGGGGGAGGGGCAGGCCGCGTGTCAGCGGTGGCCTTGGTGATGGCCTTCCTTGTGCTCTTCCTTGTGTTCCTCGTGGTGCTCGTCCTTCTTGTCGTGGTGTTCTTCTTCCTTGGGGTGTTCGACCGGCGGATTGGCGAGCGCCATCGCGGGGGCGCCGAAGGCGAGGGCCGAGCAGGCGAGGGCGGTCAGGAGCGGGGTGGCGAGCTTGGAAGTGCGCATGAAGATCCCTTTCAGGCAGTGTCATCCTGTGATGCGCCGCGTTGGGCGCGGCACCTTTTTGGTCGCCCAAGTGCCAAATGATCTTTAAGTGAGGGCCCGCAAGACCACGGATAATTTGCGGAGTATCGGCTTTGACCCTGCGCGTTGCGGTCCAGATGGACCCCCTTCATTCGATCAATATCGCGGGCGATTCGAGCTTTGCGCTGATGCTCTCGGCCCAGGCGCGCGGGGCGCAGCTGTGGTATTACCATGTGACATCGCTGGCCTGGGAAGCGGGCCGCCTGAGCGCACAGGCCGCGCCTGTCACCGTCCAGCGGGTCGAGGGCGCGCACTACACGATGGGCGAGATGCGCAAGATCGACCTCGGGCGCGATGTCGATGTCGTGCTCATGCGGCAGGACCCGCCGTTTGACCTCGGCTATATCACCGCCACCCACCTGCTCGAACGCCTTGAGGGCGAGACGCTGGTGGTCAATGATCCGCGCTCGGTGCGCAATGCGCCCGAAAAGGTCTATGTGCTCGATTACGCGCACTTCATGCCGCCCACGCTGATCACGCGCTCGGCGGCCGATGTGCGCGCTTTCCAGCATGCCCAGGGCGAGCGCGCGGTGGTGGTCAAGCCGCTGCATGGCAATGGCGGCAAGGCGGTCTTCAAGATCGAGGCCGATGGCGGCAATCTTTCGGCGCTGGCCGAGCTGTTCGGGCAGGTCTGGCCCGAGCCGTTCATGGTCCAGCCGTTTCTTCCCGAAGTGGCCGAGGGCGACAAGCGCATCGTGCTGGTCGACGGGGAAGTGGCCGGCGCGATCAACCGCAAGCCGGGCGAGGGCGAATTCCGCTCGAACCTCGCGGTCGGCGGCTATGCCGAGGCGGCCACGCTCACCGCGCGCGAGCAGGAAATCTGCGAAGCGCTGGGCCCCGAGCTGAAAAAGCGCGGGTTGATCTTCGTGGGGATCGACGTGATCGGGGGCAAGTGGCTCACCGAGATCAATGTGACCTCGCCCACCGGCATCGTCGCCATCGACCGCTTCAACGGCACCGATACGCCCGCCCTCATCTGGGACGCGATCGAACGCCGGTTGTAAGTATTTGATCCGAAACTACCGTTTCGGATTGTTCGGCACCGGCCCGCTCCCCCACCCGACCTCCCATAGGGTACTATCGTTGGGAGGTCGGGTGGGGGAGCGGGCCGG
>DQVI01000085.1 GCA_015661825.1 Novosphingobium capsulatum | reverse complement strand
TGGCCGCGCGGGCTGCCGTTCCGCCCCACGCTCGACGGGCGCTTCATGCCGATGGTTCCGCTGTTCCGCGTCGCGCGTGGACAGGCGCCGCGCGTGCCGCTGCTGATCGGCTCGAATGCCGATGAAAGCCGCCTGTTCCTGACCGAAACCCAGGCCGCCCGCCCGCTCAACTCGCAAAGCGTCGCCAACGAGACGATGGCCCGCATGGCCGCGCTCGATCAGGCCTATGCCCGCGCCTTCCCCGATCTCTCGGGCGCGGAACGTCACTGGAAGCTGCTGACCGCCGAGGAATACATGATGCCCGGCCTGCGTCTGGCGCGCACCCATGCGGCCCACGGCAACCCGGTCTGGCGCTACCGGATGGACCTTCCCGCGCCCGGCGGGCCCAACAAGGGCAGCACGCCCCATGTCCTCGACGTGCCGCTCACCTTCGATCATGTGACCCTGCCCATCGCCGGGCAGATGTTCGGCTTTTCCGCCGCGCAGCAGCCGATGGCCGATGCCTGGCATGGGGCTGTACTGGCCTTTGTCAGGGGCGGGGCGCCCGGTTCGCCCGGCCTGCCGCTGTGGCCCCGGTTCGAGCCGAGCAACCATGCCACGATGGTGGTCGACCGGGTCAGCATGGTCGTCGACGATCCTGATTCGGCCGAGCGCATGCTCTGGGGCGAACCCGCGCTCGTGCCCCTGCCCCAGCAGATCGCCCGCTCGGGCAATCGCCTGCTGGGGTAAAAAGGCGATTGTCTGATCCGGAACTGCGTTCCGGATCGTTCGGCACCGGCCCTCTCCCCCACCCGACCTCCCATAGGGTACTATCGTTGGGAGGTCGGGTGGGGGAGCGGGCCGGTGCCGAACCGAAATTCGCCTCTCGGCGAATTTCGCATCACGCGCCTACAGCGCCTCGGCCAGGACCGAGGGCAGGCGGTCGGCCAGCCCCACGATCAGTTCGCCAAACAGGCCATTGGCCCAGGCAAACCAGCTGCGCGTGAACGTCGCCGGGTTGTTGCAGTCGACCGCCTCGTGCATGAACCCGGTGCCCGCGTCGCTGTCGCGCAACTGGCGCAGCAGCGGGGCGATCTCGGCCGGATCGCTCGACGAGAGCGCGCGCACGATCAGGCTCATCGGCCAGACCTGCCCCTTGCCCACATGGGGCCCGCCGATCCCCTCGATCGCGGTGCCCTTGAAGAAATAGGGGTTGGCCTGCGACCAGCAGGCCTGCGCGGTCGCATTCCACAAGGCATCATCGGGGTCGACACAGCCCAGATAGCCGAGCGAGAGCAGCGAGGGCACATTGGCATCGTCCATGAACAGCGCGTTGCCATAGCCATCGACCTCGTAGGCCCAGACCTGCTGTCCATCGGGCAGGCGCATCGTGCCCCATTGCGCGAGGGCGGCGGCCACTTCATCGGCCAGGGCGCGTGCATCGGCGGCCAGCGCGCTGTCGGCGCGCGCACCTTCGGCCACGAGGGCCATCTCGCGCAGGGTCGTCACCGCGAAATGGTTGGCCGGGATCAGGAAGGGAAACGTGCAGGCATCGTCAGACGGACGAAAGCCGCTGTGGATCAGCCCCACGGGCCGCGCAGGCGCGCCATAGCCATCGAGGCCGAGCGTCTCGGTCGGGCGGTCGCTGCTGCGGCGGAAGGCATAAGGGCCGGGCCCGTCCTTGCGCTGCTGTTCGCGGAACGTGGCGACCGTCAGCCGCGCGGCGGCGGCCCATGTCTCGTCGAAGGGCCGCGTATCGCCGCTGGCCTGCCAATAGCGATAGGCCAGACGCATCGGGTAGCACAGCGAATCGACCTCCCACTTGCGCTCGGCCACCCCCGGCTTCCGCGTGGTCTGGTCGTCCCTGGTCCAGGGCAGGCCCTGCGCGGCCTGCGGGCTGCGCATGAAGGCATTGGCATAAGGATCGAGCAGGATCGAGCGCGCCTGCCGCGCGATCAGCCCGCGAAACAGCGTGGCGAGGGTCTCGTCCTTGCGGACGAGATGGACATAGGGAAACAGTTGCGCGCTGCTGTCGCGCAGCCACAGCGAGGGGATGTCGCCGGTGATCACGAAGGCGTCGATCCGCCCGTCGGCCAGCCCCAACTCGACCGTGGTGTCGAGCGTGTTGGGATAGCAGGCCTCGAACATCGCGCGCAGCTTGGGATCGGCGATCATCGCGCTCACGCGGGCGATCTCGTCCTCGACCGCGCGGCAGGTCAGGCGCCGCTGGCCATGGGGAGGGCGGCCTCGCGCGGGGGCCACATTTTCCTCGACCGACGGGGTGGGCGCGGGAAGGGGCACGGCCTGGGGCCCCTGCCCCCCTTGCAACGCGGCGAATTCGAGACGGGCTTGCGCCGCCTGCGCGCGCTCGGCCCCCGGCGGGCCGGACACCAGCACCCCCGAAGCGAGCATCGCCGCGCCCTTGACCAGCGTGCGGCGATCGAGAGCCGGCGAAGCCACATCGGCCTGAGGCGGGACGGATCGGGTTTCTGACGTGTTCATTCTCGCCCTCCTTCCTGCGGCATCACCCCCGCAGCATGGCCCCGCCGAGGTTAACACCCGTGTAACCGGAACCCTTTCCCGATGCCTTCGCGCGCCCTGGGGAAATGTGCAAAAGTCTTTTCCGGCAAGCCCCTGTTCAGGGCTTGGCAGGCACGCCCGCCTGCGCCAAACCTTTCCCGGACCACCCGGACTTCATCCTGAGCGGACTTCATCGGCATGACTGCGCGCGTCTTTTCCCGTCACCATTCACACAGACGCGCAGCAGGAAAGGGACCGGGGAGATTGGCAAAAAGCCTGGTCGCCGGTCTGGCGGGCCTCGGGCTCGTGGGCGTCGTGGCCGGGCCACTGGCCCCGGCGGCACTTGCCGAAAGCGGGCGTTTCGAACTGACCGGGCCCGACTTGCGGATCACCGTCACGCGCGCGGGCAAGGAGCTGCCGCTCGGCGCGGTGCCGAGCCTGGCCGAAGGCGACATCCTGCATATCGCCGCCTCGCTGCCCGGCGACCAGAGCGCACACCTGATGGTCGTCTCGGCATTCCTGCGCGGGGCCACCAATCCGCCCCCGCGCGAATGGATCGGCGTCGCCCGCACCTGGCGCGACAAGCCCGCCGAACAGACCCTCACCCTCACCGTCCCCAAGGGCGCGCGGCAGATGGTCGTGCTCGTCGTGCCCGATACGCGCGGCGCGCAAGGGGCGCTGGTCGATGCGGTGCGCGGCAAGCCGGGCGAATTCGTCCGCGCGAGCCAGGATCTCAACCAGGCCTCGCTCGACCATGCCCGGCTCGATGCCTTCATCGCCGCCGTTCGCGCCGACAGCATCGCCCACCCGCAAGGGTTGCGCAAGATCGCCCCGGTGCTGGCCCACAGCCTCTCGATCAAGCTCAACGAGGACTGCCTCGACAAGATCGCCGAGCAGCAGGCATCCTGCCTGGTCGAAAACCGCGAGGCGCTGGTTCTCAACGATGTCCACACCAGTTCACTCACCGAGACCCTCGCGGGCGCGCCGACCGATCTGGCGCTCACCGTCAGCGCCACCGCCGCGGCCGGGGCCGGGCTCTACAGCCCCTATATCGGTGTCGTGCGCGATCTGGCCCGCGTGCTGGGGGCCTTCAGCAACCCGCAATTCAGCTACCTGCCCACGCTTGCGGTGGTGAACGGCCCGGTCGCCTCGCTGCGGCTCAACACCGCCCCTTCGTTCAGCAAGCCCAAGTCGGTCATGGTCATGGCCATGCCCGCCATCGGCGCCGACAGCCCGCCCCAGTTGCGCAGCACGGCCCCCGGGCCGCTCTGTGCGCGCAGCGGGCCGCTGGTCCTGCCGGTCGAGGGCGCCCCACTGATCTTCGCCACCGGCTATGCCCACGATATGAGCGCGCGCCTGACCGCGCCCGAAGGCAAGCAGAGCGAACTCGACGTAACCCCCTCGGCCGAACACGGCGGCTATCTGGTGACCAGCGAACACCTGCCCCAGAACGTGGGTACGGTGCGACTCCATCTGCACGGACGCTGGGGCTTCGACGCGTTCGAAGGGCCCGATTTCCTCGTCCAGCGGGCCGATGACGGGCCGTGGAGCCGCAGCGCGCCCGTGGGCTCGACCAATCCGGCCGAGGCGAGCGGGCCGCTGGTCGCCGGGCGCGACAACACCGTCACACTGGCCGGCCCCTCGCCCGGCTGTGTCGAGGATGTCAGCCTGCGCCTCGGCAATGGCCCGGCCCGGCCTGTCGCCTGGCATGCCACCGACGAGGGCCATGTCAGCGTGACCGTCCCGCTGGCCGAAGGCGAGACCGGGGACGTGCGCCTCGAAGTGCGCGAACAGGGCATCGCCAGCCCGGCAACGGTCGCCTTGCGCGCGCGGGCGGAAAGCAGCCGGATCGACAGCGTGGAAATCCATGCCGGCGACAACGAGGCGGTGGTGACCGGCCAGCGCCTCGAACAGGTGCTGGGCGTAAGTCTGGGCGACATCGATTTCCGCCCCGATGGCCTCACCCGGCAAGGCCGCACCGACCGCCTGCACCTGACGGCTCAAACCACGGGGGGCCAAAGCGCGACAGGTCAAGGCACGGCAGGTCAAAGCGCGGGGCCCCAGGGTTCAGGTGGCAAGCCGGGCCCGGCAACAAGGGCAAGCCGGGTGGGCGAGGCCGGAACCATGGTCAAGGTCGTCGTCCGCCTCGAAGACGGGCGCAACCAGGGCGTCACCGTGCGAATCGCCCCGCCGCGCCCGCGCATCGACATGATCAGCCGCACCGTGAACCCCGCCGCAATCGTGCCCGGCACGCGCCTCCTGAAGCTGAGCGGCGACGACCTGCTGCCCGAGGACGGAGAGCTGGTCTTCTCGGTCAAGGCCGGGCCGGGCACGACCCTTGACCCGGACGATGCCATCGAAGTCGCCCGCGCGGGCAGCCAGAGCGGCTTGCGGCTCACCTCGGGCAAGGGGCTGATGATGGTCGACGGGCAAGTCGTGGTCGCGACGCTGCGCGCGGCAGACCTGCCGCCGGGCAGCTTTGGCCCGCTGCGCTACCGGCTGGTACAGGCGCCTGGCACGCCCGTGGGGGGCAATGCGGGCAACGGCGAACAGGTCGGCGCGTGGCAACCGCTCGCCACCCTCGCCCGGCTGCCCCGGATCACCGGGTTTGCCTGCGATGGCGCGACCTCGCTGCCCTGCACGCTGAGCGGGCGCAACCTGTTCCTGCTCGATGCCGTTGCCGCCGACGCGGACTTCACCCGCGCGATCACCGTACAGCCCGGCTTTACCGGATCGAGCCTGCGCGTGCCGCGCCCGGTCGATGGCACGCTGCACTTGCGCCTGCGCGATGCGCCACAGGCGCGCGTCGGGCTGGCCATCAACTGAACCGCCTGCCGGTGGCGCTCCACCGGCAGGCGCAAGAGTTCAGGTCGCGGGGATCAGGTCGGGAGGGGCAGACAGGGAAGGATCAGGCAGCGAGGAACGAGGGCGCCTTGCGCGCTCCACCGCTCTGACCCGGAGGCACGAGGTCGAGCGCATAGCCGCGAGTCGGGCTGACCCCGGTGCGGGCATGGCTCGTCCCCGGACGGATCTCGCCAGTCGGGCGGAAGCCCAGCTTGGCCAGAACCCGGCCCGAGCCCGGATTGTCGACGAAATGCCGCGCGGCAATCCGCCGGTGGCCGAGCGAGGCCGCCACACAGAGCAGCGCGCGCGCCGCTTCGGTCGCATAGCCCCGTCCCCAGTGCTCGCGCGCGATCCAGTAGCCGAGCAGCGGGGCCGAATCGGTGCCCCCCGGTTCGTCCTGGGTGGTCTCGCCTTCGGCGCACGCGTTTTCATTGGCGATCAGGCCCGCGCAGCCGATCAGCTGCGCCCCGTCGGCGCCGGGGAGCGTGATGAAGAAATGGGGGTGGGCCTCGTCCTGCTCGCGCGCGGCGAAATCGCGCGCGTCCTCGGGCCGATAGGGCCAGGGTGCCTTTTCGAGATGGCGCACGACGTGCTCATCATCGATCAGGGTGTGAAGTTCGGCCCAGTCTTCCGGCCAGCCAGGCCGCAGGAACAGCCGCTCGCTGCGAATGAACATACTCAGTCTCCGTCAACCGCTCCCTTTCGCCAACGGCTATACGCACCGTGGGATGACAGGGATATTGCGTGACGCGCCAGATGCTTCGATTTTCGAGATAAACGGGATTTTCGAAGCAGATGGTGCGGTGCGGGTGAGGGAGACAAAGAAAAAGGGAGACAGGGCTGGGCCCCTCTCCCTCGTTCAGCCGACCTGGGGTCGGCGGGGCCATCCTGTCGGGATGGCCCATGGCATGACCATCCGCTTATTCGGCGGCTTCGGCCATCGCGTCGACCGACACGTACTTGCGGCCAAGTTTGCCGGCGTGGAAACGCACGCGGCCATTGGCGAGCGCGAAGAGCGTGTGGTCCTTGCCGAGGCCAACATTGGCGCCGGGGTACACGCGCGTGCCGCGCTGACGGATGATAATGTTGCCGCCGACCACTTCCTGGCCGCCGAACTTCTTCACGCCGAGGCGCTTGGACTGCGAGTCGCGACCGTTACGCGACGAGCCGCCTGCTTTCTTGTGTGCCATCTCTGCTTACTCCGAACTGGCGCTCAGGCGACCGACACGATGCGCAGCAGGGTCATCTGCTGGCGGTGGCCGTTCTTGCGACGGTAGTTGTGGCGGCGGCGCTTCTTGAACACCACGACCTTTTCCGACTTGGCCTGGGCGATGATTTCCGCCGAGACGGTCACAGCCGAAGCATCGGCCAGTTCGCCGTCCTTGCCAGCGAGCAGGATGTCACCGAGGGTGATGGTCTCACCGGCTTCACCAGCCAGCTTTTCCACCGCGATCTTGTCTCCGGCGGCCACCCGGTACTGCTTGCCGCCCGTGCGCACAATTGCGAACATGGTTCTGCTATCCGTTTCAAATGCCTGGCCCACCAAGCACCCCGATCGGTCGAAAGTTCCGAATCGCGGACAGCGGGCAAATGTTGGTCCTCTCGCGAAGACGCGAAGTCCCGGAAAGAGCGGCGCGGATAGTCCAAGCAGGGGCCCATGTCAACGCCGCAGCATGGTGAAATGCGCGAAGGGCGCGGCCTTTTCACCTGCGGGCACCCGTTCCCGGCCCTGCTCCGGCCCTGGCCCGACCATGCCCGCAAGCTTGGCCACTGGTCTTGCGCCGCGTCCGTGCTATGGCACCGCCATGGCCTCCCCGTCGACCCCTCACACGCGCCCCTTGCGGGTTTTTCCGGCCCTTTTGCTGGCTTGTCCGCTCGTTCCGGCTCTCGCGCTGGGGGGCTGCACCGATGATCGCGGGCGCATCCCCTCGCTCGCGGCCCGGCCGGTCGAACTCGAATACAGCGAAGGCATCACGCTGCCCGCGTCTGCCCCTGCATCGCCCCCGGCTCCTGCCGTCAAGAGCGATTCGCCCGCCCCTGCCCCTGTCGAGTCGCCCGATGGCGCGCCCCTGACCGGCGCCCCGCTTGCCGCACGCCTGACCGCACTGGAGGCACAGGCCCGCGACGCCGATTCCCGCTTCACCGCCATCGCGCCCGACGCCACACGCACCATCACCGCCGCACAGAAGGCCCCGCGCGACAGCGACATCTGGTCGGCAGGGCAAGTCGCCCTCGCCCGCCTTCAGGGCGCGCGCAGCGATACCGCGATTCCCCTCGCCGACCTCGACACGATGGCCAGCGAAGCGGCGATCAGGGCGGTCGACCATCCCGAGATTCAAGGCGATGTGAAGCGAATCGAGGCCGTGCGCGATGCGGTCGCGGCGCGCCTGGCCGCGCAGGATGCACTTCTCCAACGCCTGCACGGGTAAGCAGGAAGCCCGAAGGCTTACCCCTTACCAGCGGGCTCGGTCGGTGAAATCCTGCGCGCGCGGTTCGATCCAGCGCCAGCCGGCAGCGGTCTTCTCGCGCTTCCAGAACCAGCTGTCGCTCTTGAGGTGGTCCATCACGAACTCGGCCGCGGCAAAGGCATCGCGACGGTGGCGGGCGGCGCTGGCCACCAGCACGATCGGATCGCCCGGCCCCATGACCCCATGGCGGTGGAGCACCAGCAGCCCTTCGAGCGCCCAGCGTTCGTGGGCGGCGCGGGCCAGCGCGATCATCCCCGGCAGGGTCAGCGGGGCATAGTGGCGCAGTTCGAGCGCCAGAACCGGATCGCCCGGTTCGGCGCGGACCTGCCCCAGAAAACTGACAACCCCGCCAGCCGAGCCGAACCGCCCGGTAAAGGCGGCCAGCTCGGCGGCGGGGTCGAAGGCCGCGTCCAGCAGGCGGACATCGGCGTAAGCGGCCATCAGCCGACGAAAGCGCGTTCGATCACGAAATCGCCCGGATTGGCGTTCGAGCCTTCGACGAAGCCCATGCCTTCGAGCAGGGCCGCGAAGTCCTTGATCATGTCCATCGAGCCGCACAGCATCACGCGGTCGGTCGCCGGATCGAGGCGCGCCTCGCCCGGAATGCCCTCGAACAGCGCGCCGCTCTCGATCAGCTTGTCGATGCGCACGTTGTTGGCGAAAGGCTCGCGGGTGACGGTGGGCACGTAGTGCAGCTTTTCGGCGGCCTGTTCGCCGACCAGCGGATCGTCGGCAAAGCCGCTCGCCAGTTCCTCGCGGAAGGCCAGTTCGCTGACCTTGCGGACCGAGTGGACGACCACGACCTGCTCGTAGAATTCATAGACGTCGGGATCGCGCGCCAGCGACAGGAACGGCGCGAGGCCGGTGCCGGTCGAGAGCATGAACAGGCGCTTGCCGGGCAGCAGCGCGTCGGTGACGAGCGTGCCGGTCGGCTTCTTGCCGAGATAGACCTGATCGCCGGGCTGGATCTTCTGGAGGCGCGAGGTCAGCGGACCATCGGGAACCTTGATCGAGAGAAATTCGAGTTCCTCGGCCCAGGCCGGGCTCGCCACCGAATAGGCGCGCAGCAGCGGGCGGCCATTGTCGCCCTGAAGACCGATCATCACGAACTCGCCCGAGCGGAAGCGGAACGAGGCAGGACGGGTGATGGTGAAGCTGAACAGACGCTCGTCCCAGTGCTTGACCGAAAGCACGGTTTCCACCGTGGCGGCAGCGGTGGGTTCGAGCGTGGCGACTTGCGCCTGGGGTTCGGACATCGGAAGCGCTTTCTCTGGCAGACGGAAAAACGGCCATATCCAGGCCGTAAAAACGGCGCCCGGACCTGACCGGGAAATGCCGCTCCCTTAGGCGCGCGAGGCCGGTGTGTCAAAAACCCGGCCTGCGAAAATAGCTTTCAGGGCCTAAAGCGGGCTGAGAGCCCGCCCCCCGAAGTCCTGCGGGTCGGGCCCTAACCGCCGCTGACGGGAGGAAGGAAGGCCAATTCATCGCCCTGCGCCAGAACCAGCGCGCCCGCCTCGGGCACGAGCGCGCCGTTGAGCGCCATGCGCACCCGCTCGCCCAGAAGATCGAGCGCAAGGGCCGGATCGAGCCGGGTGAGGATTTCGGACAGCGGGCCGGGCGCCACATCCATTTCAGCACAGCCCGCCCGGTCTTCCAGACGGCCCAGAAACACGAGTCTGGCCATGGCCTCAGCCCCCCGTCATCGACATGTGGCGCGCGAGCGCGGGGGCGGCGCCGGCCCGGTCGATGGCAAAGCTGTGGCGTTCCTGTTTCTCGCCCATGGCGCGGGCAAAGGCCTGTGCCAGCGCGGCTTCGGGATCGGCGGAACGCAGCGCGGCGCGCAAATCGACCTTGCCCTCGCCGCCAAGGCACATGAACAACTGGCCCGTCGCGGTGACGCGCACGCGGTTGCAGCCCTCGCAGAAATTGCCGGTCAGCGGGGTAATGAAGCCGAGGCGACCGCCCGTTTGCGCAATATCGACATAGCGGGCCGGGCCGCCGCTGCGCGCGTCGCTGGGGGTAAGCGTCCAGCGCTGTTCGAGCGCGCGCCGCACGCGATCGAGCGGGAGATAGTGGTCGAAGCGATCTTCCTCGACCTCGCCGAGCGGCATGACCTCGATCAGCGTGACATCGTGGCCCTGCCCGTGGGCCCAGGCGATCAGGTCGGGGAGTTCGTCCTCGTTCTCGCCGCGCAGGGCGACCGCGTTGATCTTGACCCTGAGCCCGGCCTCCCTGGCCGCCTGAATGCCTTCGAGCACCTGGGGCAGGCTGTCGCGGCGGGCGAGACGGGTAAAGCGTTCGCGATCGAGCGTGTCGAGCGAGACGTTGATCCGGCGGACACCCGAAGCGGCCAGATCGTCGGCAAATTCAGCCAGACGCGTGCCATTGGTGGTCAGCGTGAGTTCGCGCAGGCCCCCTTCGCCGATCTCCCGACCCAGCGCGCGCACCAGATCGACCATGTCGCGGCGCACGAGCGGCTCGCCCCCGGTCAGGCGCAGCTTGGTGACCCCGCGCGCGATGAAGGCGCGGCTGAGCTGGTAGAGTTCCTCCAGCGTGAGCACATCGGCGCGGGGAAGGAACTGCATCCGCTCGGGCATGCAATAGGTACACCGCAAGTCGCACCGATCCGTCACCGAGAGGCGCAGATAGGTGATCGCGCGCGCGAAGCGGTCAACCAGCGGCGCGGATCGGAAGGCGGCGGGGGAACTCATCGTTCCAGATATACGAAATCCCGAGGGTAGGATTCAAGGCTCGCCCCCGAATCGACGAAAATAGTCTGCCCGGTGACCGCCCGCGCGCTGGCAAGGTAATGAACCGCATCGGCAATCTCGTCGGCGCCGGGCAGGCGGCGGAGCGGCATGATTTCCTCAAGGCGGTGCCACTGCGCGGCATCGTAGTCCTGCGTGGGCAGAATCAGGCCGGGGGCCACCCCGTTGACCCGCACGCGCGGGGCCAGTGCGCGCGCCAGCGTGCGCACGGCGGCGTGAAGCGCCTGCTTGGAAAGCGTATAGCTCAACTGGTCGGGCACCGGGTTCTGCACGCGCTGGTCGAGGATATTGACCACCGCCCCCTCGCGGCCTTCCTCGGCCAGGGCATCGGCAAAGGCCTGGGTCAGCAGGACCGGGGCAAACAGGTTGACCCCGAAATGCCCGTCGAGCGCGGCAGGCGAGAGCGAGGCGATCGTGTCGTCCTGAAACAGCGAGGCCGAATTGACGAGCAGGGCCGGGGCGCGACCAGCCCGCGCGATCACGTCGGCCAGCAGGGCACCGGGCAGCGCGCGGTCCCCCAGATCACCGGCCAGCGCGAAGACGTGCGCGCCCAGCCCGGCCAGTTCCTGTGAAAATCCGGTATCGAACGAGGCGGCATGGTGCGCGTGAAGCGCCAGATCCCAGCCCTCGCCCGCCAGCTTGCGGGCAATGGCCGCCCCGATTCGCCGCCACCCTCCGGTGATCAGCGCGAGCGGCCTTGCCCCGCTCAACCGCGACGCTCGCGCGTGAGGGTCATGCCGATGTCCTCGCCCGCCTCGCTGATGGCCAGCTTGACGATCTTGACCTCGACCCGCGAAACCCGCGTGTCCTGCACGAACAGGGTATCGCAGATATGGTCGCCCACCGCCTCGATCAGCTGGAAATGCACGTCCTTGGGCAGGCCGGTGCTCGCGGCGTGCTTGAGGTCCATGTAGTTCTTGCTCGCGGTCAGCGGGCAATCGGGGGTGTAGTGATCCTGTGGGCGCAGCCAGGCACGGATCGAGATCCGCAAGGGCTGCGGACGGCCGGTCTCCTCCGAATAGATCCCGGTCAGGACATCGGTTTCGACATTGGCGACTTCGAGGATAAGGCTGTCAGACACGGGCGCGCCCTTGGCAGGTCGTTTGGGGATTGTCCATATCAGCCTGCCTTATGGGCCGCCATCCCCTCCGTCAGCCCTTCGGGCTGCCACCTCCCCGCAAGCGGGGAGGACCTTAATATCCTCCCCATGGAATGGGGAGGTGGCAGGCCGAAGGCCTGACGGAGGGGTTTTGCTTGGCGCTCAGCGCCGCCAGCGGGCGAAGATGGCGGTGGGCAGGGTGCGGCCTCCGGGCCCTTCCTCGGCCAGCGCAAGATCGCCGTGTTCGATCGTGCCGGGCAAATGCCCCAGCGCCTGCGCCAGAAGCCCCCCAATGGCCAGGCTCGACATGCGCACGGCATAGACGGTCAGGAACAGGAAGCTGCTGTTTTCATCGAGCAGTTTCGCGCAATCGGCGATGAGGCCGGGCAGGCTCTCTTCCAGCCGCCAGACTTCGCCTTCCGGCCCGCGCCCGAACTTGGGGGGATCGAGGATGATCCCGTCATAGCGCTTGCCCCGGCGCACCTCGCGCGCGGCGAACTTGGCCGCATCGTCGACGATCCAGCGCACCGGGCGCTCTTCCATGCCCGAGGTCCGCGCATTCTCGCGCGCCTGGGCGACCGACTTCTTCGAAGCGTCGACATGGGTCACCGCTCCAAAGCGCGAGAGCGCCAGCGTGCCAACGCCGGTATAGCCGAACAGGTTGAGCGTGGAGGCGTCACTCCGGCCTTCGAGCCGCTCGCCCATCCAGTCCCACACCGGGGCCATGTCGGGGAAGAAGCCCAGGTGGCGGAACGGCGTGCAACTGGCGGTGAAGCGCACGTCGTTCCACGCCAGCGGCCAGCCCTCGCGCGGGGTCGGGCGGTCGAAATGCCAGCGGCCACCGCCGTCCTCGTCCGAGCCGGGGACGAATTCGCCATCGGCCTGCCAGCTTTCGAGCGCGGGCGACCACATCGCCTGCGGCTCGGGCCGGATGAAGCGATGGGGACCATAGCGCTCCAGCTTGCGGCCATGGCCCGAATCGATGAGCGCGAAATCGCCCCACGGCGATCCCACCATCAGCTGCGGCTGGAGCGAAAGCTGGGCCATCAGTCTGCCCCGGCTCCCGTCTTGCCGCCCGTCCTGGGCGTCGCGTGGGTGGCGACATAGGCGGCCACGGCTTCATAGGTGCCGGGCAGGTGCTCGCAGCGTTCCTCGCGCTCGAACAGGTCGCCCACGCGGGCGGGCAGCGGCGGGCGCACACCGGTCGCGCGTTCGACGGCATCGACGAACTTGGCCGGGTGGGCCGTCGCCAGCGTCACCACCGGCACATCGGCAGGCAGTTCAGCGGCCTGCGCGCGGGCGGCATAAAGGCCGATGGCAGTGTGCGGGTCGAGCACTTCGCCGCAGGCTTCATAGGCCCAGCGCATGGTCTGGGCCATTTGCGCAGGCTCGCAACGGGCGCTGGTGAACAGCGTGGCCATCGCCTCGCGCTGGGCATTGGTGAGCTGGAGATCCTTCGTCGCGTCGAACTGCGCCATCTGGGCCGACAGCGCGGCGCCATCGCGGCCACAGGCGTCGAACAGCAGGCGCTCGAAGTTCGAGGAGACCTGAATGTCCATCGACGGGGCGGCCGTGGGGGTGACGGTGCCGGCCGAATAGTCGCCGCTCGAAAGCGCGCGGTGGAGAATGTCGTTGATGTTGGTGGCCACGATCAGGCGCTTGACCGGAAGGCCCATCTTCGCGGCGACATAACCGGCGAACACGTCGCCGAAGTTGCCGGTGGGCACGGCGAAGGCCACTTCGCGCGCGGGCGCACCAAGCTGGAGCGCGGCGGCGAAATAGTAGACCACCTGCGACATCAGGCGCGCCCAGTTGATCGAGTTGACCGCCGCGATGCCGAAGCGGTCGGTCATCGCCTTGTCGTTGAACATGCGCTTCACCATCGCCTGCGCATCGTCGAAGCTGCCGTCGATGGCGATGTTGGTCACATTGGGGGCGATGACCGTGGTCATCTGGCGGCGCTGCACGTCCGAGACGCGGCCATGGGGGTGCAGCATGAAGATATCGACCTTGGCGCGGCCCGCCACGGCGTCGATCGCCGCCGAGCCGGTATCGCCCGAGGTCGCGCCCACGATGGTCAGGTGATCGTCGCGGCGGGCAAGGAATTCCTCGAACAGCAGGCCCAGCATCTGGAGCGCCACGTCCTTGAACGCGAGCGTGGGGCCGTGGAACAGTTCGAGCACCCAGTGCCGCTCGTCGAGCTGCCTGAGCGGGGTGACGGCGGCATGGGCAAAGCGGCCATAGGCCTGCGCGGTCAGTTCGCGCAGGCGCTGCGGGGTCAGGCTCTCGCCCACGAACGGGGTCATGATCCGCGCGGCCAGTTCGGCATAGGGCAGCCCGGCCATCGCCGCGATCTCGTCCCTGGTGAACTGCGGCCAGGCTTCGGGCACATAGAGGCCACCGTCGGCGGCAAGGCCGGCCAGCGTGACGCCTTCGAAATCGAGCGAAGGCGCCTGGCCCCGCGTGCTGATGTACTTCATCGTCAATCCCCGTGTGCCGCGATGCGCGCGCTCATTCGCTTGTCGAGCGCGCGACTAGCGCCCCGGCGCTGGCGTGACAACCTCTGCGGCGTCTCCCTTTGCGACATCATGGCGCCCCCTGCGCCACAGCGCGAGGGCATAGATCACCACCGCGATCCCCGCAAAAAGGAACCATTGCACCGCATAGGCCAGATGGTTGTTGGGTATCTCCGAGGGATCGGGGCGGGCGCTGGGCTCCAGCCCGGCCTGCGGCGGATCGACGACCAGCCGGGTGAGATGGTGGAACGGAGCGATGGTTCCGCTCACCGGCCCGCCGTCCCACTGGGGGGGATGGGGGTCGCGCGTCCAGCCGATCTGGACCAGCGCCGGACGCTCTCCCGGTGCCTGACAATGCGCGATATGGACATAGCCGCCCTCGCCACGCGCGTTGCGGCCCGCAACCGAATCCCACAAACCGGGGATCACCCGGCACACGAAACGCGCGCGCCGATAGAGCACGGCCTCCCCCGCCCCCTCTGGCGGGAAAGCCACCGGGGTCGGATCGGTGAGCGCGGCGGCATAGCGCGCGAGCAGCATCTGCTTGTGATCGAGCCGCCGCAATTGCCACAGGCCCAGCCCGATCATCAGCGCCACCGCCAG
This sequence comes from Novosphingobium capsulatum, assembly GCA_015661825.1. Lineage (GTDB taxonomy): Bacteria > Pseudomonadota > Alphaproteobacteria > Sphingomonadales > Sphingomonadaceae > Novosphingobium > Novosphingobium pituita. Next base: position 614 of record DQVI01000085.1, on the reverse strand, counting down.
CCCCACGACCAGCGTGGGCACGAGAGGCACCGGCAAGAACGGCTGGCGCCTCACTGCCCGGCCCCCCTGCCGACATGCGCGGCCAGATGCGCCGATTTTGCCAGACGGACCGCCCCGCCCACCAGCACCAGCGCGACCGGTGCTGCCACCAGCGGATAGACCCAGAGCGGCGGGCGCCAGAGATCATCGATCTTGAGCGCGGCCAGAACCATCAGCACGACAAGCGGCAGGACCACCGGATAGAGCCCGCGCCCGCCCGCCTCGTCCGCGGCGAACGGCTGGCCACACCCCGCACAGGCCGGTGCCATCTGCACGCGGTCGAGCAGTCCGCGCTGCCAGACCATGCCGGGCCTGCCACAGGCGGGACAAGCGCCCCGGATCGCGATCTGCCAGATCGTGCGCACGCGTCCCCCGGCCCGGTCCCCCAATTCTCTCTGGCCCCCCAATTCGCTCATGGCCCGAAGATACCCCGCCACCGCCGCACCGTCCAGCGTGTGAGAGCCCGACCCAAAAGTCCTGCGGGTCGGTTTGGCGGGTCTTTTGCGCCACCACGGCGTCGGCTGTTCGCCACGATGCTTCCAGCATCGCTGGGCTCTCAGCCTCCTTGTGGTGAC
>DQVI01000141.1 GCA_015661825.1 Novosphingobium capsulatum | reverse complement strand
CGACCATGCGCGAGCCCGCGCCATAAAGCAGCCCGACCCCGACCGTGGCCACCGCCGCCAGCCCATAGCCCAAGGCCCGCGCGATCAACGACCGGCCCCAGAACGGGCGGCCAGCGCGTCCCGACCTGCCACGGGCGCATGGGCACCTGCATGAAGGACAAGAAAGGGGCACGCATACGTCGGCATGGGCGGGCCGCTAGCGGCTGTCTCCCACAGGGTCAATTGCATTGAAGGCACGGCTGGTTGAAACAAATGATGCAATGCGTGATGCAACGCGACGAACCGCATTCGCAAGCCTCACAGGTTCCCGACCAGATAGTCCACGAAGACCCGCACCCGCGCTGGGACCGACGCCCCGCCGACGAAGACCGCGCTGATCTGTTCGACATCCCCCGGATTGAACGCCTCGAGCACGGGAACCAGCCTTCCATCGGCGATCTGGGCGGCAACGCTGAATGCCCCCACGCGGGCGATTCCCACCCCGGCCTGCGCCAGTTCGCCCAGGGTCTCGCCGTTGTTGGCCTCGATATTGCCATGGACCGAGAGCGCGAAATCAACGCCGTCGCGCCGGAATGGCCAGAGCGGCTCGGCCCGGCGGAAATTGAAGTTCAGGCAATTGTGCCCGTGAAGGTCTTCGGGGCTGGCCGGGGTGCCATGGCGCGCCAGATATCCGGGCGAGGCCACGATCACCCGCCCGCTCTCGCCCAGCTTGCGCGCGGTCAGCGTGCTGTCGGGCAGCGGGCCGAAGCGGATCGCCACGTCGGCCTCGCCCGCGGCCACATCGACGAGGCTGTCGCTGAGCGCGAGATCGACGAGGATATGCGGATAACGCCGCACGAACGCCCCGAGCAGCGGCACCACGCAGAGCCGCCCGTGCGCCAGCGCCGCGCTCACCCGCAGGCGCCCGCGCGGCACGCCACTGTCGGCGATCTCCTGCTCGGCCTCGTCGAGATCGACCAGAATCCGCCGCGCGGCGCGCAGATAGGCCTGCCCCTCGGCGGTGAAAGTCAGCGCGCGGGTCGAACGCAAAACCAGCCGCACCCCCAGCCGCGCCTCGATCCGGCCTATCGCGCGGCTGACCGCCGAAGGGCTCATGGCGAGCTGGCGCGCCGCCGCCGAAAAGCTGCCGGTATCGTGGACAGCCACGAACAGGGCCATTTCGCGGGCCCGGTCGAGCCCGGCAGCAGCGGCTATCTTTGCAATCAATGCACAAATCCTTGGCGTAAAAAGCCTCTAAACACGCAGGCCAACCTGCGGCATCTATGCATCTGTTGGCAAGACGCCATTGACAGGATCGGCACGGGCAAGATCGGGCACAGGCCGCGATGGCCGTGCATCCCTGCCGCCCTCCTTTTTTTCCGCCCTCACCGGGAACGACGACGATGAAACGCAACGCAGGCCTGATGGCCCTGTCCCTGGGTGCCTTCGGCATCGGGGTCACCGAATTTGCCCCGATGGGCTTCCTTCCCTCGATCGCCACCGGGCTCGGGGTCTCGATCCCGGCGGCGGGCCTGCTGATCAGCGCCTATGCCATGGGCGTCGTCGTGGGCGCGCCGATCATGACGCTGACGACCGGGCGCCTGTCGCGCCGCACCCTGCTGGTCATTCTGGCGGGCATCTTCACACTCGGCAATCTGATGGCAGCGCTATCGGACAGCTATGCGATGATGCTCGTCGCACGGGTGGTCACCTCGTTCAACCATGGCGCGTTCTTTGGCGTCGGCTCGGTCGTGGCGGCCAGCCTGGTGCCGCCCGAACGCAAGGCGGGCGCGGTCTCGACGATGTTCATGGGGCTGACCATCGCCAATGTGGTGGGGGTTCCGCTGGCCACCTGGGCGGGCGAATCGCTCGACTGGCACACCCCGTTCTGGGCGATTGCCGCGCTGGGGCTGGCGATGATGATAGCGCTGCGCGTCTCGCTGCCCGAACTGCCCGCCCACCCCGACGGCCATGTGCTGACCGAACTGCGCGTGCTGGGCCGGGGCAAGGTGCTGGCCGCGCTGGCGCTCACGACGGTCGGATCGAGCGCGATGTTCACCGTGTTCACCTACATCACCCCGATCCTGCGCGATGCCACCCATGCCTCGCTCGGCTTCATCACCGCGATGCTGGTGACCTATGGCCTCGGGCTCACGGTGGGGAACTGGCTGGGCGGCAAGTTTGCCGACCGCTCGGTCGACCGCACGCTGATGGTCGCTCTCGCCGCGCTGACCGTCATCCTCGTGGGCTTTGCCCTGCTCATGCCCTTTGCCGTGCCCACCGCGCTGATCGTGTTCCTGTGGGGCGTGGCGAGCTTCGCGCTGGTGGCCCCGCTTCAGGTCCGCGTGATGACCGCCGCCGCCGATGCGCCGCATCTGGCCTCGTCGGTCAATATCGGCGCGTTCAACATGGGCAATGCGCTGGGCGCGGCGCTGGGCGGCGCGGTGATCAGCCTGGGCCTGGGCTATCCGGTGATCGCGCTGGCCGGGGCGACCACGTCGGCGCTGGGCCTGATCGGCCTGCTCGCCTCGCCGGGCAAGTCTTCCCCCCGTCCGGCGCGGGCCTGACGGCCCTCACCCGAAAAGCCCCTCATCGCGAACGGGGGCCCCCGCCCCCCGTTCGCCCGCGCCCCGCTCCTCGCGCGAAACCGCCGTGGCGATGGCCAGATCGCCCATCACGTTGACCACCGTGCGGGCCATGTCGAGCAGCCGGTCGACCCCGATCACCAGCCCGATCCCTTCGGCCGGAAGCCCGGTCAGCGCGAGAACCACCGCCACCGTGGGCAAGGAGCCCGCCGGAACGCCAATGGTGCCCATGCCCGCCAGCACCGCCACGGCCAGCACCACCCCCTGCTGGCCAAGCGCCAGATCCATCCCGAAGAACTGCGCGATGAACAGCACCGTGACGGCGGTATAGATCGCCGTCCCGCCCTGGTTGGCAATCGTCCCCACCCCCAGCACCAGTCGCGCCACGCGCGGGGGCAGATGAAGGTCGTGTTCGGCAGCCCGCAGGGCGCTGGGCAGGGTGAGGTTGGACGAGGACGTGCAGAAGGCGATCACCGCCGGTTCCTGCACCCCGCGCAGGAAGGCCAGCGGCATGACCCCGCCGCGCATCCACACCACCGCAAAGAACGTGAGCACGACCTGAAGCAACAGCGCGGCCATCACCACCGCGACATAGGCGCTCAGATAGAGCAGCAGGTGCCAGCCGAACAGCAGCGTCAGGTCGAACATGAAGCAGGCCACCGCCAGCGGAGCCATCCGCCCGACCTGCACCAGAATGCGCATCCCCGCGTCGAACACCCGCTCGCTGGTGGCCAGAACCTGCCCGCTGCGCCGCGTGCGCACGACCGTCAGCGCCAGCCCGGCCACCACCGAGACCACGATCAACGGCAGGATCGGCCGCTCGATCAGGCGCGGAAACACGGCATGAGACAGGCTGGCATGAGACAGCACGGTATGGGCCAGCACGGCCTGAACCCAGCCATATGTGGGCGCGGGCCTGCCCGCAGCCAGCAATTGCTGCCCGATCTCCGCCGGGACGACATCGCCGGGCCGGAACAGGTCGACCATCGCCAGCCCGATCATCGCCGCGGCCAGCGACGCGGCGAGCATGTAGGCCAGTGTCGCGAGCAGCAGGCGCCCCATCCCGGCCATGTCGCGCAGCCGGGCGATCCCGCTCACGATGGCCGAGACCAGCAGCGGCACGATCAGGATGACCATGGCCAGCAGGAACCCCTCCTCGACCGGCTTGACCACCCAGCGCATGACCCAGGCCGTGACCGGCGAGGCCGAGGCGAACAGCCCCGTCAGCGTGCCCCCCGCCAGCCCGGCCAGAAAGCCGCCCAGCAGCCAGCCTTGCGAGCGCGCGGGATGGCGCCTGCGCCCCCCGTCCTGACGCGGCAGCGGGGCATGGACGGAAGGGGCTATGGTCCTGATCATGAAAGGGATCGACCGCTCCGCAAAAGAGGAATGGGGCCCGGCCCGCCGCACAGGGAACAGGCACAGGAGGCATTGGCCCAGAAGTACAGGGGGCCCAGCCCCGGTGTGCCCCCGCTTGCCTGTCAGCAAGCTGTCATGCCCGCCATCTCGCGCGGGCGCACCGGGGGACAAGGCGCCCGCCCGTCAACCGGAAACAGACCTGTGTCGCGCGCATCCCCGCCAGCCGCGTCTTCGTCCGCAAGCGGCCCCGCCGCGCGAAAATCGACCGTGGCAAGCAGACCGCGCCCGCCCGCCCCGGAGGAAAGGGCCACCTGCGCCCCCATCCGCTCGCCCAGCGCCCGCACGATCGAAAGCCCCAGCCCGCTGCCCGAGGGCCTCGCCCCACCATCCACCCGCCCGCGATAGAACCGGTCGAACACCCGTTCGCGCTCGTCAGGAGCAATCCCCGGACCATCATCCTCCACCTCGATCCGCGCGATCCCTTCGCATGCGCAGACCCGCAGCGTCACCACGCCGCCCTGCCGGCCATAGCGGATCGCATTGTCGAGCAGGTTGCCGATCATCTCGGCGGCCAGCAGGCCATGGCCAAAGGCCCAGACCGGCCCTTCGCCCTCGAACCCCAGATCCGTGGCCCCGTCTTCGGGCATCGAAACAGCGCGCGTGGCCAGAAGATCGGCGGCCAGCGCCGCCAGATCGAAGCGCGAATCGGGTGCGATGCCCTGTTCCTCCGTCCGTGCGAGGGCGATCAGCTGGAGCAGCAGCCGTTCGAGCGAGGCCACCGCATGGCCGATGTCGGCCAGGGCCATGGCCCCGCGCGGGCTCTGCGCGCCATAGCGTTCGAGCACGTCGAGATGGACCCGCACGACAGCCAGCGGCGTGCGCATCTGGTGCGAGGCATTGGCGGTGAACTGGCGCAGCGAATCGACCGCGCGCTCGGTCCGCGCCAGCAGGGCGTTGAACGATCCGGCCAGCAGCAGTGCCTCGCGCGGGGCATCGTCCGCAAGCTTCAGGCGGAACTGGGGCGGCGGTTCGCGCCGCGCCGTCTCGATCTGCCCGGTCAGCGAGGCGAACGGGCGCAAACCCCAGGTGATCGCGCCATAGAACAGCACGACCGCCATCATCGCGATCAGCACCCCTGCCCCCACCACGCGCAGGAAATAGGTTTGCAGATAGGCGGCGCGATCATCGGTGAAATCGGCCACCTGCACGACCACGGCATGGCCATTGCGATGAAGGCGGCGCACTTCGGTGGCCACGCGCACGGGTTTATCGCCCAGCATGGCGTCGCGCAGATAGGCGGGCTGGACCACTCCTTGCGCGTCGCGCGTGTCGACATAGCCCGCCGTCAGATGCGTGTTGCGAAACGTGCGCGGAAAACTCGCTGCCGGGACACGGGTGGTCCACCGCCCGGTGCGCGCCTCATAGTGCGAGGGCGGCACCAGCCCGCGTGTCCCGGCCACGAGCCGCTCGCCATCCCAGATGCTGTAGAGCGTCACCGGCGCCGAACGCCGCTGCAACAGATGGACCGCCAGCGGCAGGAGATCCGCGCGCACGCCCTCGCCCGCATCGACCGCCCGGCTGAGCACGCGCACGGAGCCCACGAGAATCCGGTCCGAAGTCAGCGCCCCTGACCGCTCAATCATCCAGCAGGTAATGCCCCCGAACGTCACCGCCAGGGCCAGCAGCGGCACCATCACCGCCGCCGTCAGGCGCGAACGCAGCGATGCCATTGGCACTCCCCCTCCGCCCCCGGTGTTGCTCCCCCCGCCAGCGTCAGGCTTCCAGCATGTAGCCAAGGCCGCGGATGGTGCGGATGGTCGGCCCGTCGGGCATCAGCTTGCGCCGCAGCCGCCCGACATAGACTTCCAGCGCATTGGGGGCGACCGCATCGGTGAAATTGAACACTTCGGAATTGAGCCGCTGCTTGGTCACGACTTTGCCCGGCCGCCCCATCAGCGTTTCGAGCACGGCCAGTTCGCGCCGCCGCAGATCGAGGACCGAACGTCCCAGCTCGACCACGCGGGTCGACCGGTCGAGGCTCAGATCCCCCACCCGCAGCACCGGATCGGCGGTCCCCTGGCTGCGGCGGATCAGCGCACGCAGCCGCGATTCCAGCTCGCGCGGGTGAAACGGCTTGGCCAGATAGTCGTCGGCCCCGCTGTCCAGCCCGGCGATGCGATCCGACACCGCATCGCGCGCGGTCAGGATCAGGACCGGCGTGCCATCGCCCCGGCGCCGCAGCGCCTGCAACACCTCCAGCCCGTCCATGTCCGGCAGCCCCAGATCGAGGACAACCGCATTGTAGCTTTCGGCCGCCAGAACATCGAGCGCCCCCTCGCCGCAATCGACCAGATCGACGGCAAAGCCCCCGGCCCCCAGCGTTGCCTCCATCCCGCGCGCAAGGCGCGCATCGTCCTCGATGATCAGTATCCGCAACAGCCCATCCCCCTCAGCATGCGTTGCGGCATCCGCCCCCGGTCTTTTTTGTTCTCGCGCGTGGCCCCGGTTTTCTGATGCAGTTCCCCCCATCCGGTTCCCCGAGGCCCAAACTCCCTGACACGCCCATCTGACGGGGCGGCACGATTCGAAATGTTGCAACGCCAACCTGTCATCAAGCTGTCGTGCGCGCCAAGATTCTTTTTGGAGCAGGCAAGGCCAGTGACAGCTTGGTGACAGGTGCCCCCCGGCAGCCTTGCCCTGTCGGGTTTGCCATGTCGGGTTTGCCGGGCCGGGCTTGCCGGGCCGGGACACCAGAACCCGGCGGAAAAACCCGATCCCGTCCCCATACGCCGCACGCGGTCCGCAACAGGGGCGCAGGACCAGCGCGGCGATGCATCGGGGGAACGGGACAACGACTGAAACGGGAACAACCAGAACAGGGGGGCACCCATGACCAGGCAACACGCTCGCGCTGCATTCTTTCTGTCGGTTTCACTCGGCGCCCTCGCACCGGCCGGTGCATGGGCCCAGAGCGCGGCACCGGCCCCCGCACAGGCACCGGAGGAACCCCCGCAAGCCGTTCCCGAAGGGGTGGGCGACATCGTCGTCACCGCGCTGCGCCGCTCGACCCGCGTACAGGACACGCCGGTCGCGATCACCGCGCTCTCGGAAAAGTCACTCCAGAACCTCGGCGCCACGGGAATTGCCGATCTGGTTCGCCAGGTGCCCGGCCTTAACCTGATCGCCGGGGAATCCGGGCGCACCCGCATCTCGATCCGCGGCATCCAGACCGCAGGCGAAAGCACCGTCGGCCTCTATTACGGCGAAACGCCGCTGACCGGGCCTTCGGGGACCACGTCTGACCCTTCGGGGGTGACCCCCAACCTCAACCTGTTCGATGTCGAGCGGGTCGAAGTGCTGCGCGGGCCGCAGGGCACGCTCTATGGCTCGGGCTCGATGGGCGGCACGCTGCGCGTGATCTTCAAGCGGCCCGACTTCGACAAATATGAAGGGTCGACCGAATTCGGCGGCGAAGCCATCCAGAACGGGCAGATGGGCTATTCGCTCAAGGGCGCGGTCAACGTGCCGGTCCTCAAGGATGTTCTGGCCGCGCGACTGGTGCTCTATCGCCAGCAGAACGGCGGCTATGTCAACGACCCCGTGATCGGCAAGACCGACCTCAACCGCTCGGTGCTCCAGGGCCTGCGCTTCCAGCTCGGCTTCAGGCCGACCTCGAACCTGTCGATGAACTTCATGACCATCGTCCAGACGCAGAACTTCGACGGCACCTCGCAATGGGCGCCCTCGATCGGCAAGTTCGTGTCGGAACAGAAGATCGCCTCGCCCGCCTACGACAAGCTCCAGCTCTATGCGCTGGAAACCAAGTGGGAAACCCCGATCGGCACCCTGGCGCTCAACAACTCGTTCTACCGCTGGGACGTGCGCCAGACCAACGACAATTCCGACAACTATGCCAGCATCATCGCCTCCAACCGCTATTGCGGGCTGTTCCAGAACACTTACGGCGGTTCGCTGCTGCAATCGACGAGCGCGGGGGCCAGCACCAGTTCGAGCACCTGCGCCACTGGCGCAGGTGGGCTGACCCCGGCCCAGTTGCGCGCCAATTATCAGAGCTGGGGCGCCGCCCAGCAGCCTATCGGCAACTATCAGCCGCGCTTCGTGCGCAACTACGTCAACGAGTTGCGCCTGAGTTCGAGCGGCAAGAGCCGCTTCAACTACACCCTTGGCGTCTTCCGCGAGGACCGCGATGATCGCGTCAACACGCTGGTCTTCGCCGGTGTCCCGACAACGGGCGAGATGCAGCAGCCGGTGGTCGACCTCGGCTCGCGCTATGTCACCGATGTGGTCAAGCAGACCGCCGTCTATGGCGAGGTCAACTATCGCCTGCTCGAACGGCTGACCCTGACCGCGGGCTTGCGCTACTACAACTACAACAAGACCGTGGGCGGCGAAAACCTGGGCTACAACTACTTCAACGGCCAGGTTCCCGGAAACTATGGCGAAGTCACCGCCAATGCCAGCGGGCTGATCCAGAAGTACAACGTCGACTTCAAGGTCACCCGCGACATCATGTTCTACGCCACCGCCAGTCAGGGCTTCCGCCCCGGCGGCGCCAACCTTACCCCCGGCATTCCCGCCTCGGCCCAGACGTATGCCGCCGACTCGCTGTGGAACTATGAAGTCGGGTTCAAGACCCAGTGGTTCAACCGCAAGCTGACCTTCAACATCGACGCCTACCGGATCGACTGGAGCAATCTCCAGACCTCGGTGCGCGCCACCTATGGCAACTTCTCGTATATCGGCAATGTCGGCTCGGCCCGGATCGAGGGTGTCGAAATCGAGACCAGCGCCAATCCGTTCAAGGGCTTCACGCTCAACGGCGCGTTCCACTACGTCAACCCGCGCCTGACCGCCGATCAGGTCAGCGCCGAAGTCACCGCCTCAGGCCTCAAGGGCGACATCCTGCCCCTGATCCCGCGCACGACCGCCAGCGCCGGCGCCGAATACACATTCCCGGCCTTCGCCGATTTCGACGCCATGCTGCGCGCCGACTATACCTACACCGGCAAGATGACCTCGCAGATCAGGCCCACCAACAGCCTCTATCGCGAATTCGGAGACTATTCGATGGTCAACATCCGCGCCGGGTTCCAGAACGAGCGGATGGGTTTCTTCGTCTACATCCGCAACCTTTTCAACACCGTCGGCGTCAACTCGATTACCAGCGCCGCCGGAACGCCCGACTATTGGGCCACGACCGCGCCGCGCACCTTCGGCGCCACCCTCTACAGCCACTTCTGACCGCAAGGGGATCGTAACGATGCGTTTGACACTCATGGCCGCAACGGCCGGACTGGCGCTGGGCGCGCCCATCACCCAGAGCGCCCTGGCCGCTCCCCCGAGCGGAGAGGCCGCAACGGCCAAGGCCGTCAAGACGGTGCTGGGCGGCGCAAAGTTCGCCAAGGCCAAAGCCTCGCTCAAGGGCGACTACGACCGGATCGTGCAGGACATCATCACCCTGACCCAGATCGAGGCCCCGCCATTCAAGGAAGACGCGCGCGGCGCGGCCTACATGGAGATGCTCAAGGCCGAAGGGCTCACCGATGTCGAACGCGACGGGGTGGGCAACGTGATGGGCCTGCGCAAGGGCACCGGCGGCGGCCCGCTGATCGTGGTCACCGCCCACCTCGACACGGTGTTTCCGGGCGGCACCAACGTGAAAGTCCGCCGCGAGGGCGACACGCTCTATGCGCCGGGCATCGGCGACGATACCTCCAGCCTGCCGGTCCTCCTCGCCTTCATCCGCGCGATGAACCGCGCCGGCTACGCGACCCGGTCCGACATCCTGTTCATGGGCAATGTCGGCGAAGAAGGGCCGGGCGACCTGCGCGGCACGCGCTACCTGTTCGAAAAGGGCAAGTACAAGGACGCCATCAAGTACTTCATCTCGTTCGAACCGGGCCGGCCGGGACGGATCACCAACGCGGGCACCGGTTCGCGCCGCTACAAGGTCACCTTCAAGGGCCCCGGCGGCCACTCGATGGGCGATTTCGGCATCGTCAACCCGGCCTATGCCATGGCCGACGCAATGGTCCAGTTCGGCAAGATCAAGGTGCCGGCCGAGCCGCGCACGGTCTACAACGTGGGCATCGTCGAGGGCGGCACCTCGGTCAACTCGATCCCGTTTGCCACGGCCATGACCATCGACATGCGCTCGAACGGCAAGGCCGCACTCGTAACCGAGGAACAGCAGTTCCTCGCCCTCCTGCAACCGGCGGTCGACCGCGAAAACGCCGCCCGTTCGACCGCCAAGGGCTCGATTTCCTATGAAGCCAAGCTGATCGGCGACCGTCCGGTGGGCGAAACCCCGCTCGACAAGCCGATCGTCGCCATCGCCGCGGCCGTTTCCAGGGCCTCGGGCATCACGCCGGGCTTTGGCGCGGGCTCGACCGACAGCAACATCCCGATGAGCCTGGGCGTCGAGGCGGTCACTCTGGGATCGGGCTTCGAAACCTTCCGCGCCCATTCACTCGAAGAGGGCCTCAAGCTCGCTCCCGAGCACGACCTGAAGAACATGGCCGTTGGCCTGGCCACCGTGCTCACGCTCGCCCAGGCGAACTGAGCCCCGCCTTTCCCTCTGAACCACCCCTGCGGGGCAGGCCTGACATCCAGCAGGCCTGCCCCGTTCCCCCTCCCCCGCTCCTCCCCGTTTACGGGGAGGGGGACCGCCCGCTGCGCGGGTGGTGGAGGGGTAGAACGCAAGAAAGCCGCCTCTGGGTAGAGACGGCTGG
>DQVI01000099.1 GCA_015661825.1 Novosphingobium capsulatum | reverse complement strand
GCCCGCTCCCCCACCCGACCTCCCATAGGGTACTATCGTTGGGAGGTCGGGTGGGGGAGCGGGCCGGTGCCGAGCCGAAATTCGCCTCTTTGGCGAATTTCGAATCAGACTCCGAAAAGAGCGATCAGGCCAGTTCGACTTGCGTCACGTCATAGCCCCGGTCGCGCAGGGCATGGACGAGCAGGTCGATCTGCTCGCGGTTGCGCGCCTCGCACTCGATCTCGGCGGTCAGGCCCTTGGCCGGAAGCGAGGTGAAGATGCGCTGGTGCCAGACTTCGAGGATGTTGACCTGATGGCGGTTGAACTCCTCCACCACGTTGTAGAGCGCGCCCGGACGGTCCTGAAGCACGATGCGCAGGCGCCCGAGGCGGCCCGAACGGGCCAGATCGCGCAGCAGCACATTGGCCAGCAGGCGCGTGTCGATATTGCCGCCGGTCAGCACGATGCCCACCTTGCGCCCCTCGAACATCGCGCGATTGGCCATGACCGCGGCAAGGCCCGCCGCGCCCGCGCCCTCGACCACGGTCTTCTCGATCTGGAGCAGCAGCGCCAGCGCCGATTCGAGCTGCCCTTCATCGACCAGCACGACATCGTCGAGCAACTGGGCCAGAATGGCCGAGGTGAACTTGCCCGGCTCCTTGACCGCGATGCCCTCGGCCAGCGTATCCCCGCCGCAGGGCAGGTCGGCATGCTTGAGCTTGTCGTACATCGAGGGGAACAGCTGCGCCTGAACGCCAACCAGCCCGATATCCGGGTTGAGCGCACGGGCGACCGTGGCCATGCCGGTCAGCAGCCCGCCCCCGCCGATGGGAACGACCAGCATGTCGATGCTGGGCACGTCCTTGAGCATTTCGAGCGCAACCGTGCCTTGCCCTGCGGCCACCGCCGGGTCGTCGAACGGGTGGACGAACGTCAGGCCCAGTTCGCCTTCGAGCTTGCGCGCATGGGCATAGGCCTCGTCGAAGGTCTCCCCTTCGAGCACGACCTTGCCGCCCACGCTCTCGGTCTGCATGATCTTCACCGCAGGCGTCGTGCGCGGCATGACAATGGTGACCGGAACGCCAAGCCGCGTGCCGTGATAGGACAGCCCCTGCGCATGGTTGCCCGCCGAAGCGGCAATCACGCCGCGCGCGCGCTGTTCTTCGGTAAGCAGGAGCAGGGCATTGAGCGCGCCGCGTTCCTTGTAGGCGGCGGTGAATTGCTGGTTCTCGAACTTGATGTAGATCTCGGCGCCGGTGATGCGGCTGAGCGTTTCGCTCCGCACGGTGGGCGTGCGCACGACCTGTCCCATAATTCGCCCTGCCGCCGCGTGGACGTCGGCAAGAGTCAGCGTCGCCTGCGGGGCGGGCTGAAGGGCGAGGTTCTGGCTATGATTTTCCATGATGGTGCCCCCTACTGCAAAGAAGGCCGCAAAGAAACCGTTTCCGGCCCCCTCCCCGCATCCCCGCCCCCGTGCCACGGCGGGGGTGGCGCGGCCCGGGAAAGCGGTTAAACAAGGCTTCATGACTGCACCCCTCACGACCCCGCCGCTCACGATCGCCTTCCTTGGCCTTGGCACGATGGGTGGGCCGATGGCCCGTCATCTGGGCAAGGCAGGCCACCGCCTGACCATCTTCAACCGCAGCGATGCCCGGCGCGAGGCCTGGATGGCCGCCAACCCCGGCCTTGCCGCGCGCGTGGCCGCCAGCCCCGCCGAAGCCGCGCAGGACGCCGACGCGGTGATCACCTGCGTTGGCAACGACGATGATCTGGCCGATGTCGTGCTCAGCCCCAATGGCGCGTTCACCACGCTGCGTCCGGGCGCGGTGTTCATCGACCACACCACCGTTTCGGCGCGCATCGCCCGCCAGATCGCGGTCGAGGGCCGCGACAAGGAAATCCTGTGTGTCGACGCCCCGGTCTCGGGCGGGCAGTCGGGCGCGGAAAACGGCGTCCTCTCGATCATGTGCGGCGGGAGCGACAAGGCCATGGCCGCCGCCCGTCCGATTTTGTCGGCTTATGCCAAGCGGATCGTCCATGTCGGCAAGCCGGGCGCCGGGCAGACCACCAAGATGGTCAACCAGATGTGCCTGTCGGCCACCATCGCGGGCCTGTCGGAAGCCATGCGCTTTGCCCAGGCCGCCCATCTCGACCTCGACCGCGTGTTCGAGGCGATCTCGGGCGGGGCCGCGCAATCGTGGCAGATGGACAACCGCTGGGACACGATGGCCAAGGGCGAATTCGACTTCGGCTTTGCCATCGACTGGATGCGCAAGGATCTCGGCCTCGCCATCGAGGAAGCGCGCGGCCTTGGCGCGAGCGTGCCGACCACGGCACTGACCGACCAGTTCTATGCCGACGTGCAGGCGCTGGGCGGTGGTCGTCAGGACACCAGCGCGCTGATCCGCCGCCTCCCCCTGCGCGGCCAGAAGCCCGCGTGAGGCCGCGTCTGACCGCCCGGCACACGGGCACGGCGGTTATCGCCATGATCGCGGCGGCCTGTGTGGCAGGCGGTGCAACTCCGGCCATGGCCCGCCCGGCGGCCCCTCCGTCCGCCCCCGCCACCCTGCTCGACAACGTCCATGGCGAGACCATCGACGCGCAAGGGCAGGTCGAGGCGGTCAGCGGGTTGCTGTTCGACCAGACCGGAACGATCCTTCAGGTCTTCCACCCCGGCGACAAGCTGCCGAAGAAAGGCTTTGCCTATCATGTCGATGGTCAGGGCCGGGTGATCCTGCCCGGCCTGATCGATTCGCATGTCCATGTCATGGGGCTGGGGCTGGCCGCGCTCTCGCTCGACCTGTCGGACACGCATTCGCTGGCCGAGGCGCTCGACCAGATTCGCGCCTTTGCCGACGCCCATCCCGACCGCGCATGGATCGTCGGGCGTGGCTGGAACCAGGAAGCCTGGGGCCTGAAAGACAGCGCCGGGACCAGCCGGTTCCCCACCGCCGCCGAGCTCGACTCCGCGCTGGGCGACCGCCCGGTCTGGCTCGAACGGGTCGATGGGCACGCCGGCTGGGCCAACAGCGCCGCGCTCAAGGCCGCAGGCATCACTGCCGGCACAAAGGCCCCAGCAGGCGGCACGATCCCCCACCGCGCCGATGGCAGCCCCGAAGGCGTGCTGGTCGATGCCGCGATGGACCTGATGACGCCGCACTTGCCCCCCCCGCGCGGGGCCGACCGCGACGCCGCGCTGGCCAAGGCCCAGTCGCTGCTCTTTGCCCGCGGGCTGACCGCGGTCGCTGACATGGGCACGAGCATCGAGGACTGGCAGGCCTTCCGCCGCGCGGGCGACGCCAACACACTCTACGTGCGGATCATGGCCTATGCCATGGGCATCGACCAGATGGCCCTGATCGCGGGCTCCGCGCCGACCCCGTGGCTCTATCAGGACCGCCTGCGCATGGGCGGGGTCAAGCTGTTCATGGATGGCGCGCTCGGCTCGCGCGGGGCCTGGCTCAAGGCCCCCTATGCCGATGCCCCCGCCACGCGCGGCCTGCCGCAGATGAACGACACCCGGCTGGGCAACCTGATGAGCCGGGCGGCGATGGACGGGTTTCAGGTGGCGGTCCACGCCATTGGCGACGCGGCCAATGCTGCCGTGCTGCACACCGTCGACGATCTTTCGGCCACCTACAAGGGCGACCGCCGCTGGCGCCTCGAACACGCGCAAGTGATCGACGCGGCCGACATGCCGCTGGTGGGCCGCAACGGGGTGATCGCCTCGATGCAGCCCACCCACCAGACCTCGGACCGGCTGATGGCAGAGGCGCGGCTGGGGCCCGGGCGTCTGGCCGGGGCCTATGCGTGGCAATCGGTGCTCAAGGCAGGCGGACGCCTCGCCTTCGGGTCCGACGCGCCGGTCGAGCGGCCCGATCCCTTTGCCGGGATTGCCGCCGCGATCAGCCGCGAAGGCCCCGATGGCCAGCCCGCCGGGGGCTGGCAGCCACAGGAAAAGGTCAGCCGCGCCGCTGCGCTGGCCGCCTATACCACGGGCGGGGCCTGGGCCGGGTTTGCGCAAAACCGCTTTGGCCGCCTCGCGCCGGGCCTGCGCGCCGATTTCGTGCTGGTCGATACCGATCCGATGACCGCCAGCCCGCAGGCCATCGCGAAAACCCGCGTGTACGAGACATGGGTGGGCGGCGGCAAAGTCTGGCCCGATGATCAGGCCGCGCCCGAAACCGGAAACCAAAACCGGGGATGACCGTTAGGAGCCCGACGTCCACGCGCCGGGTTCCCCCTCCCCCCGGGCGCAGCGTTGCCGGGCTCTTTTCAGGGTGTTTCCCTCGCACCTGAGCCCGGCCCGATCCCTGAAACAAGAAACGGCGGTGGAGGCCCCGGGCCTCCACCGCCGTTCCTGTGACCAGACCCGCCAATCAGGGCAGGAGATGGGTGGGCTCGCCCGGCATGGTCCCCGCCTGCGCTGCCGCCTCAGCCTCGGCCCGCGCCTTTTCCTCGGCGTCCTTGCGCTCGACGATGCGCATGAGGATCAGCGTGCCTTCGAACAGGATCAGCAGCGGCACCGCCAGCATCAGCTGCGAGACGACATCGGGCGGGGTGATCAGCGCGGCCAGCGCCACGATCCCGACGATCACATAGCGGCGCGCCTTGACCAGCGCATCGCGGCTGACGATCCCCGCGCGGTTGAGCAGCATCAGCAGCACCGGCAGCAGGAACGAGACCCCGAACGCGAGGATGAACTGCATCACCAGCGCCAGATATTCCTCGATCCCCGGCAGGGCTTCGAGTTGCAGCCCGCCCTTGTCGCCCTGAAAGCCCACGAACCAGCGGAACGCAGTGGGCATCACCACGAAATAGGCCAGGCTCGCCCCCATCCCGAACAGGACCGGGGTGGCGATCAGGAACGGCAGGAACGCCCGCTTTTCGCGCGCATAGAGCCCCGGCGCGACAAAGGCCCAGAGCTGGTTGGCGATGACCGGGAAGCTCAGCAGGAAGCCCGCGAACAGGGCCACCTTCACGTTCACGAAGAACGCCGAATAGAGCTTGGTATAAATGAGCTTCCCATGGCCGCCGGGAAAAGCCCCGCTCAGCGGGTGGACGAGGATCGCCAGAATCGTGTCGACGAAATAGTACGAGATCGCCGAGGTGAGCGCGAGCGCATAGACACAGCGCAACAGGCGCGTGCGCAGTTCGATCAGGTGATCGAGCAGCGGCGCCTGGGTTTCGTCAATATCCTGAATCTGGATCACGGCGTGCCATCACTGTTCGAAGGGGCCCTGTTCGAAGGAGCGTCCGAAGGAACCGCCTCGGGCTGGGGCGAGCGCGGACGCTCGGCGCGCGCTTCGAGGGGCAGCAGGCGCCCCGGATCCGCCACCACCGGATCGGCCGCTACCGGCCCTGCCATGTGCAAGTGCTGGTCGGCGGCATCCGCAGGGGTCTGCCCGGCAGCCGCAGCCATTTCAGCCGCGCTGGCGGCCTGGCTCTCGGCCATGATCCGGGCGTTCTGTTCCTGCCACTTCTTTTCCATATCGGCCAGTTCCGCCTCGCGGATCATGGTTTCGATACCGGCCTTGAAGTGGTTGGAAACGCGGCGCATCTTGCCAATCCACCGCCCTGCGGTGCGCAGCGCGAGGGGCAAGTCCTTGGGCCCGATCACCACGATCGCCACGATGACGACCAGCAGCAATTCGGACGGTGCAATATCAAACATCGGCGATCAGCCCCGATCCGTCAGAAGACGCGTGTCGCCGTTCAGGCCTTGGGGCCCTGCGACTGGTCGGCGCCCGTCTGCGCGCCAGTCTGCACGGGGGCCTGCACGGGAGGCTGAACAGGCGCCTGAACCGTGGGCTGAACCGGGGTCTGCTGGATCTGTGCAGGCGGCGGGGTGACCGGACGATCGGTCTCTTCGCTCATGCCCTGCTTGAAGCTTTTGATACCCTTGCCGAAGTCGCCCATCATTTCCGAAATGCGACCACGACCGAACAGAATCAGCACGACCACAGCCAGGATGATCAGGTGCGGTAGAGAAAGGCCACCCATTTCAAATTCTCCTTTGTCAGACCAGATAGGGCATGTTCCGCGCCTTCGCCAGCGGCCAGTGCCGATTTGTGTCGTTTACGCAGACCCCGCCTCCTGTTCGTCCTCTTCGCGGGTTTCCGGGTCGTCGCTGCCCATCAGCACGGCATAGGCCTCGTCCACCGGATCGAGCAGGCCCGCCGCGCGCAATTCGCCGATGCCGGGCAGGTCCGCGCGGCTGCCCAGCCCGAAATGGGTGAGGAACGCGGGTGTCGTGGCATAGAGCGTCGGGCGCCCCGGCACCTCGCGGCGGCCCGCCACGCGCACCCAGCCCGCCTCCATCAGCACGTCGAGCGTGCCGCGCGCGGTCTGCACGCCGCGAATGGCCTCGATCTCGGCGCGGCTGACCGGCTCGTGATAGGCGATGATCGCCAGCGCTTCGGTCGCCGCGCGCGACAGGCGGCGCACCTCGTCCTTCTCGCGCCGCAGCAAGTGCGCCAGATCGGGTGCGGTCTGGAAATGCCAGCGCCCGCCCCGCTCGACCAGATGGACGCCGCGCCCGGCATAGTGCCGCGCCAGTTCGTCGAGCGCGCCGCGCACGTCAGCCCCGCGCAGATGCCGCGAAATCTCCTCGCGGGTCAGCGGTTCCTGCGCGGCAAACAGCGTCGCCTCGACCGCGCGCACCAGATCGTCGGGCACTTCCCCGCTCATCGTGGCCGCACCAGCAAGGGGCCAAAGCATTCTTCCTGCACCAGATCGACCAGCCCCTGCTTGGCCAGTTCGAGCACGGCCAGAAAGCTCGACGCCAGCGCCGACCGCGCCAGTTGCCGCGCCTCAAGGCTGTCGAGCGTGGAAGCGGGCAGAAACGCGCGCAGATCGCGCCATTCCAGGCTCGTTCCCAGCATCGCCGAAATCCGCGCCAGCGCCGCCTCGAGCGTCATCACCGGCCTTTCGCGGACCATGTGAACGACCGGGCGATTGCGATGCTGCACCTGGCCATAGGCCTGGATCAGCGCAAACAGATCGGCCTTCCAGCGCGGGCGACGGGCGATCACGATCCCCTCGGGCGCGCCGCGCGCGAAGACATCGCGCCCCAGCCGGTCGCGCGCCATGAGCCGGGCTCCGGCCTCGCGCATCGCGCCCAGCCGCTGCAACCGCAGTTGCAGGCGCAGCGCCAGTTCTTCCGGGCCGGGCTGCATCGCCGGATCGCGCGGCAGCAGCAGCAGCGACTTGAGATAGGCCAGCCACGCCGCCATCACGAGATAATCCGCCGCCAGTTCGAGCCGCAGGGCCCCCGCCCTTGCAACATAATCAAGATACTGGTCGACCAGTTCGAGGATCGAAATCCGCCGCAAGTCGACCTTCTGCCGCCGCGCCAGTTCGAGCAGCAGGTCGAGCGGCCCTTCCCAGCCATCGAGTTCGAGATAGAGCGCCTCGTCGCCCGCTGCGCGGCCTCCCTCGCCCTGGCTTTCCAGTCCATGACCAGCCAGCCCGTCCCAGCCGGTGTCCTCATTCAGGATCGGATCGGGCGCCATCCGCGAGGGTCAGGCGAGCGCCAGCAGCCTGTCGCGCCGGGCGATCAGGTCTGCCTGCAAGGCCGCGTCGAGTGGCACGGCCGCCGCTGCCGTGGGGGCCAGCGCGCGCGCCAGACGCTGC
>DQVI01000058.1 GCA_015661825.1 Novosphingobium capsulatum | reverse complement strand
GCTGCATGCTGGCCCGGCGCGACGCGCTCGAACGCGCAGGCGGGATCGCCGCGATCCGCACCGCACTGATCGACGATTGCGCGATGGGCGGGCTGCTGAAGGCCCAAGGGCCGATCTGGCTGGGGCTGACCCGCCGTTCGGTCAGCATCCGTATCTACGACACCTGGGGGTCGGTCCTCGCGATGATCGAGCGGTCGGCCTATGCCCAGCTCGGCTACAACCCGCTGGCGCTGGCGGGCACGCTGCTGGGCCTGCTGCTGGTCTTCATCGTGCCCCCGTTCGCGGCGCTGGCGGGCCATGGCATGGCGCGCTGGGCAGGCCTTGCGGCCTGGGCGCTGATGACGCTTTCGCACATCCCGATGCTGCGGTTCTATCGCCTTTCGGCCTTGCGCGGGCCGCTGCTGCCGCTGATCGGCCTCGCCTATGCGGGGGCGACGCTCGCCTCGGGCTGGAACCACGCGCGCGGGCGCGGCGGCATGTGGAAGGGCCGCGCGCAAGCGGCGGCCGGATCGGTGGCAGCAGGTAAAGCAAGCGGAGAACAGGCATGAGCACCCTCCCCCTTTCACAGCACGAGGCGCAAAGCTTCGCCTCGGGCAAGGGCCATGGCGACGAGAACTTCCCCGTCGCCAGCCACCTCGTCGCCCCACGCTTCCGCGCGCCGATCATGGCGTTCTACCGTTTTGCCCGCGCGGCGGACGACATCGCCGACCATCCCGATGCCCTGCCCGAAGACAAGCTCGCCGCGCTCGCGCGGATGCGCGCAGGCCTCGATGGCGAAGGCGCGCCCGAAGCCATGGCGCTGGCCGCCAGCATGGCGCAGCGCGGGATCGATCCGGTCCACGCCCATGAACTGCTCGACGCCTTCGTGCAGGACGTAACCGTGCGCCGCTATGCCCACTGGGACGACCTGATCGCCTATTGCCGCCTTTCGGCAGTGCCGGTCGGGCGCTTCGTGCTCGATGTCCACGGCGAGAGCCGCGATACATGGCCCGCGAACGACGCGCTGTGCGCCGCGCTCCAGATCAACAACCACTTGCAGGACTGCGCCAAGGACTACGCGGCCATCGACCGCGTGTACCTGCCCACCACGATGCTCGACGCCGCCGGCGCGCGGGTCGAGGATCTGGCCGCGCCGGCCTCCAGCCGGGGCCTGCGCGAGGTGATCGTCGAATGCGCGCGCCGCAGCGGCGAACTGCTCGCCCAGAGCGCACCTTTTGCCAGGTCGATCAAGGACCGCCGCCTCGGCGCCGAAGTCGCCGTGATCCAGGCGCTCGCCGAAGACCTCTGCACCCGCCTGCAACGGCAGGACCCGCTGGCCGTGCGGATCGAGCACAGCAAGCCGCAGGCCGCCCTGATCGCCGCGCGCGCCGTGGCCGCCCACTTCCTGACAGGCCGCCGCCGATGACCACCTCTTCCCCCGCCATTCAACCCGAACAGGCCCAATCGCAGGCCGCCGGAAGCTCGTTCTACGCCGGGATGCGCATGCTGCCCCGCGCCGAGCGCGATGCGATGTACGCGGTCTATTCGTTCTGCCGCGAGGTCGACGACATCGCCGACGACCGGGGCAACACCGCGCAGGAACGCGCGCAGAAGATGGCCGTCTGGCGCCACGACATCGAACAGCTCTATGCCGGGGGCCCGCCGGGGCTGGCGGCCGGGCTGGTCGGCCCGGTGGCCCGGTTTGGCCTGCGCCGCGAGGATTTCCTCGCCGTGATCGAGGGCATGGATGTCGACGTGGCGGGCGATGTGCGCTGGCCGACCATGGCCGCGCTCGATCACTACATCGATTGCGTGGCCTGCGCGGTCGGGCGGCTGTCGGTCGACATTTTCGGCATGGAGCGCGAAACCGGCGTGATGCTGGCCCACCATCTGGGCCGCGCGCTCCAGCTCACCAATATCCTGCGCGACATCGACGAGGACGCCGCGATTGGCCGCGTCTACCTGCCGATCGAGGCGCTGGAACAGGCCGGGATCACCCCGACCACGCCCGAAGCCCTAGTCCGCGATCCCCGCGTCGATGCTGCCGTCCGCCCGCTCGCCACGCAGGCGCAGGAGCATTTCCGGCAGGCATCGATGATCCTCGCGCGGCGTCCGCGCGGCCACCTGATCGCCCCGCGCCTGATGGCCTCGGCCTATTCCGCGCTGCTCGACCGCATGATCAAGACCGGATGGGCACCGCCGCGCACCCGCGTGCGCGTGTCCAAGCCGCGCCTGCTGCTCAGCCTTGCCTGGCTGCTGATCCGCCGATGAGCCGCGCCCCGTTTTCCCGCGCCACAATCGTTGGCGGTGGTCTTGCCGGTCTGTCGAGCGCGGTGCAACTCACCCGCGCGGGCCTGCCCGTTGCGCTCCACGAGGGTGCGCGGCAGGCTGGCGGGCGCTGCCGCTCGTATCACGACAGCCAGATCGGCAAAGTGATCGACAATGGCAACCACCTCGTCCTCTCGGGCAACGGCGCGGTGGCCCGCTTCCGCGCCACGGTCGGCGCGACGACGCCGCTCGCCGGGCCGGGCACCGCCAGCTTCGCCTTCCACGACTTGCGCGACGGGTCTGGCTGGACCTTGCGGATGAACGAAGGCCCGCTGCCCTGGTGGGTGGCCGTGCCCTCGCGCCGGGTGCCGGGCACGCGGCTGGCCGACTATGCCGCGCTCGCAAAACTGATGAAGCGCGCCGATGTGCCGATTTCTTCGGTGATTGCCACCCATGGCCCGCTGTGGGAGCGCCTGCTCGATCCCGTGCTGCTCGCCGTGCTCAACACGCCGCCGGGCGAAGGCTCGCTGCGGCTGACCGCCAATGTCCTGCGCGAAACCATCGCGCGCGGGGGCAAGGCGCTGCACCCTTGCGTCGCCGTGCCCAGCCTTGCCGAAGCCTTCATCAACCCGGCGCTTGGCTGGCTGGCGAGCCATGGCGCGCGGGCCGAACTGGGCCAGCGCCTGCGCGCGCTGACGTTCGAGGGCGACCGCGTGGCAACGCTCGACTGGGGACAGGGCCCGCAACCCGTCGCCCCTGACGAAGCGGTAATCCTCGCCGTCCCCTCGTGGGTCGCGCAAGGGCTGGTGCCGGGCCTTTCCGCGCCCGACACGTTCCATTCCATCGTCAACGCCCACTACGATTTCCCCCTTCCCGCCGGGGCGCCGCCGATGCTCGGCCTGCTGGGCGGGACGGCGGAATGGGTGTTCGGCTTCGATGACCGCGTGTCGGTCACCATCAGCGCCGCCGATCATCTGGTCGACTCGCCACGTGAAGAGATCGCGCAAGCCTGCTGGAATGACATTGCCCGCGCCTTTGGCATCGCCGCGCCCCTCCCGGCGTGGCAGGTCGTCAAGGAAAAGCGCGCGACGTTCTCGGCCACGCCCGAACAGGACGCCAAGCGCCCGCCCGCGCGCACGGCCTGGCGCAACCTGTTCCTCGCCGGCGACTGGACCGCTACCGGCCTTCCCGCCACCATCGAAGGGGCCTTGCGCTCGGGCGAAACCGCCGCCGCGCTGGTCATGGCCCGCTAGGGCGCCCCTTTCCCACCCTCTCCTGAAGACCCCCGCCGAAGGAACCTGCAAATGTCTGAAGTGCCCGTGCAAGCCCCCACCCGCGACGCGGTAGAAGCCGCGCTCGAGCGTGCGAGCGGCGCGCTGCGCAAGGCCGCCCAGGCCGATGGACACTGGGTCTTCGAGCTGGAAGCCGACGCGACGATTCCAGCCGAATATATCCTCCTGCGCCATTTCCTGGGCGAACCGGAAGACCTCGAACTCGAAGCCAAGATCGGGCGCTACTTGCGCCGCATCCAGTCGCCCAAGCACCATGGCTGGCCGCTCTACCATGATGGCGGCTTCGATGTGAGCGCGACGATCAAGGCCTATTATGCGCTGAAAATGATCGGCGACGACATCGATTCGCTGCACATGGTCCGCGCGCGCGCCGCCGTGCTGGCCGCCGGGGGCGCGGAAACCTGCAACGTGTTCACCCGCATCCAGCTCGCGCTGTTTGGCGCGGGCTCGTGGGACGTGGTGCCCACCCTGCCGCCCGAGCTGATCCTGCTGCCGCGCAAGTTCCCGATCCACCTGTCCAAGATGAGCTACTGGGCGCGCACGGTCGTCGTGCCGCTGCTCGTGCTGTGCGCGCGCCGTCCGCTGGCGCGCAATCCGCGCGGGGTGAAGGTCGACGAACTCTACACCGGCCACCGCAAGCGGTTTGCCACGCAGGCCGCCAACCCCAAGCTGGTGTGGACCGTGGGCTTCAACGCGCTCGACCGCGTGCTCAAGGCCGCCGACGGCCTCTGGCCGCGCCGCACCCGCGAACGCGCGACACAGGCCTGCATCGACTGGGTGCGCGAACGCCTGAACGGGGTCGACGGGCTGGGCGCGATCTATCCGGCCATGGCCAATTCGGTGATGATGTACGATTGCCTCGGCTATGGCCCCGACCATCCCGAGCGCGCCATCGCCCGCGAATCGGTCGAGCGCCTGCTGGTGATCGGCGAGGACGAAGCCTATTGCCAGCCCTGCGTCTCGCCGGTCTGGGACACGGCACTGGCCGCCCATGCCATGCTCGAAGCCGGGGGTGCGGAAAACGAGGCCGCCGCGCAAGCCGCGCTCGAATGGCTGCGTCCGCGTCAGGTGCTCGATGTCGAGGGCGACTGGGCCGAGGAACGCCCCGGCGTGCGCCCCGGTGGCTGGGCTTTCCAGTACAACAACGACCACTATCCCGATCTCGACGACACCGCCGTCGTCGTCATGGCGATGGACCGCGCGCGCCGGCGCACCGGCGACCAGACCGACAACGCCGCCATCGACCGGGGCCAGGAATGGACCGTGGGCCTGCAATGCCGCGATGGCGGCTGGGGCGCATTCGATGCCGACAATGCCTACGACTATCTGAACAACCTGCCGTTCGCCGACCACGGCGCGCTGCTCGATCCCCCCACCGCCGACGTGACCGCGCGCGTGGTCTCGATGCTGGCGCAGCTGGGCGAAACGAACAGCCCGCGCATGAAGGCCGCGCTGGCCTGGCTCGAACGCGAGCAGGAGCCCGACGGAAGCTGGTTTGGCCGCTGGGGCGTCAACTATGTCTATGGCACATGGTCGGTGCTCTGCGCGCTCAACGCTGCCGGGCTGGGCCCCGACCATCCGATGGTCGCGCGCGCGGCCAACTGGCTGGAAACGATCCAGAACACCGATGGCGGCTGGGGCGAAAGCTGCGACAGCTATGCGCTCGACCGCAAGGGCCACCAGACCGCACCCTCGACCGCCTCGCAGACCGCATGGGCCATGCTGGGGCTGATGGCCGCCGGACGGTCCGACAAGCCCAGCGTCGCGCGCGGCGCGGCCTGGCTGACGGCCAATCAGGACGAAGACGGCCTGTGGGGTCAGGAACTCTACACCGGCGGCGGCTTCCCGCGCGTGTTCTACCTGCGCTATCACGGCTATCCCAAGTACTTTCCGCTCTGGGCGCTGGCGCGCTATCGCAACCTGTCGCAGGCCAACGACCCGCACGTCGCCTGGGGCATGTAAGGTGAAGCCGGTCATCGTCGTCACCGGCATGGCGCGCGAGGCGCAGACCCTGCGCGCCCCCGGTTTGCCTGATCTGGTGGTGATCCCCGGCGGCGGCGATGCACAGGGGCTTGCCCGCCGCCTCGAAGCCGAACTGCCCGGTGCCCGCGCCGTGCTCAGCTATGGCATGGGCGGCGCGCTCGCGCCCGGTCTGGCGCTGGGGGACTGGGTGGTCGGCACGCACCTGTGCGGCGCGCTCGCCACGCCATGCGACCCGGCGCTGATGACCCTGCTCGCCAAGGCCCTTCCCGCCGCGCGCCGTGGCCCGGTCTATGCCGATGGCACGATGATCGCCAAGGCTGCCGACAAGGCCGCGCTCTATGCCACGCACGGCGCGCTGGCGGTCGACATGGAAAGCCACATCGCCGCGCGCCTCGCGGCGGCCCACGGCCTGCCCTTCGCGGTGGTGCGCTGCATTTCCGACGAAGCCGGGCACACCCTGCCCCCGGCCATCACCTGCGCGATGCGGCCCGACGGCGGCCTCAACGGCGGGGCCATGGCACTCTCGATCCTGCGCCAGCCGGGCCAGATCGGCGGCCTCGTCCGCATGGGCGGGGCCATGAACCGCGCGATGCAATCCCTGCGCGAAGGCGGCGCCCGCATTCGGGACGCGCTTCTCGCGTAAGGTCAGGGCCGTTTGCGGGGCGGCGGGCTTTCCGGCGCCCCGCCCATTTCAAAAACCGGGAGGAAGCCGCGAGCGCATCATGGTCTTGCGATCGAACCGCTCCCCGTCGGCCACGAACGTGCCATCGCCCACCGCATGGAGCATGCGGGTTTCGCCACGCGCCCGGTCATGCCACGCGGCCACGCCTTCGAGCACGACGATGCTGTGTCGCTCGATGATATCGACCACACGGCATTCGATATTGGCCAGACACTCCCCGATCAGCGGCGCGCCCACCTTTTTCGCGGGCAAGGCGGTCAACCCGAAGGTGGCGAACTTGTCGGTATCAGCCCCCGAACAGGTCCCGATCCCGACAACGGTATCGAGCATGTCCACCGTCGGGATCGACAACACGCATTCCCGCGTCGCTTCCAGCGCGGCATAGGAATAGTTCCAGGCCCCGGTGGTGATCGCGAACTGCGCAGCAAAGCCCATGACCATGGTCCAGGTCACGGTCATGACATTGCTTGCCCGGCCATCATGCGTCGTCACCAGCACAACCGGTCCCGGTTCGATCAGGGTGAAGGCCTCGTGCAACGCAAGCTCGTGCATGTCATGCTCCTTGCAGGCATCTGGCCGGGCAGATCCCGCCCACCTTCACAACACAAAAAAGGGAGGCGAAACGGCCCGTGCCGTCATCGCCCCCCTCTTTTTTAACCGGCTCGTTCCCGAACAGGCAAACCGCGATCAGGCCGCCTGCGACTTGATCTTGGCCAGTTCGCGTTCGACGTGCGTTTCATAGACATCTTCGGCCTTACGGGCCTTGGTCAGGTCGATGTCCGGCGCCATCGGGCCTTCGGTGCGCACGCCCTTGCGCGCGACGTTCATCAGCTTGAGCGGATGGCGGATCGCGTCGGTGGCGGCGGTGCCTTCGAAGCCGCAGTGGACCATGCAGTCGGAGCACTTCTCGTACTTGCCGACGCCGTAGCTGTCCCAGTCGGTGCCTTCCATCAGCTCCTTGAAGGTCTTGGCATAGCCTTCACCCAGGAGGTAGCACGGCTTCTGCCAGCCGAAGACCGAGCGCAGCGGCATCGACCAGGGCGTGCATTCATAGGTCTGGTTGCCGGCGAGGAAGTCGAGGAACAGGGGCGAGTTGGTGAAGCCCCAGTTCTTCGCGCCATTGCCACGGCGGAACACGTCGCGGAAGAATTCCTTGGTGCGCTGGCGGTTGAGGAAGTGCTCCTGATCGGCGGCGCGCTCGTAGGCATAGCCGGGCGAGATCGTCACTTCGACATCGAGCGCCTTCATCGAATCGAAGAAGCGGGCGAGGCGTTCGGGGTCGGCGCCGTCGAACACGGTGCAGTTGACCTGAACGCGGAAGCCCTTCGACTTGGCCAGCTCGATCGCCTCGACGGCGACCTTGTAGGTGCCCTTCTGGTCGACGGCGTGGTCGTGCATGGCTTCGTCGCCATCGAGGTGGATCGACCAGGTGAAGTAGGGCGACGGGCTGTACTCGTTGATCTTCTTCTTGAGCAGCAGCGCGTTGGTGCACAGGATCACGAACTTCTTCTTCGCGATGTAGCCGCGCACGATGCGGGCCATGTCCTTGTGGATCAGCGGCTCGCCCCCGGCGATCGAAACGGCGGGCGCGCCGCATTCGTCGATCGCTTCCATGCACTGTTCATAGGACAGGCGCTGGTTGAGGATCTTGTCGGGATAGTCGATCTTGCCGCAGCCGGGGCACGCCAGATTGCAGCGCAACAGGGGCTCGAGCATGAGCACCATCGGGTAGCGCCCGCCCTTGATGTGCTGGCGCAGCGCATAGCTGCCGATACGGGCAAGAACGGGAAGCGGAAGGGTCATGCGGATTTCTCGGTCTGGTTGTTGGCCGGCGAGCTAGCAACCGTCTGATGAACGGGAGCCGACCGATGCGCGGGGTTGATGCGCGGCGGGCGCGGTTCGCGATAGCGCAGTTCGGGCGGCATCGAGAAGTTGAGGTGTTCTTCCTCGCCGGGAAGCTGGGCCACTTCGACGAGTCGCAGGCGCGAAAGCGCGGCGATCACGCTGTCGACCAGTTCGTCGGGCGCGGAGGCACCGGCGGTGAGCCCCACGGTCTTCGCGCCCTCGATCCAGGCCGGGTCGATGTCGTTGCCGTCGTCGACGAGGTAGCTGGGCACGCCCATCTCGGTGCCGATCTCGCGCAGGCGATTCGAATTCGAGCTGGTGACCGAGCCGACCACGATCAGCACGTCGCTTTCGCGGGCGAGCGAGCGCACGGCGGTCTGACGGTTCTGCGTGGCGTAGCAGATTTCCGAGACATCCGGGCCATCGAGGTTGGTGAAGCGGGCCTTGAGCGCGGCGATGATGTCGCGCGTGTCGTCGACCGAGAGCGTGGTCTGGGTGACATAGGCCAGCGGGGTATCGTCGGGCATGTCGAGCCTAGCGACATCGTCCACCGACTGGACGAGGTGGATCGGCCCGTCGATCTGGCCCATCGTGCCATCGACTTCGGCATGGCCGCGATGGCCGATCAGCAGCAGCGTGCGCCCGCCCTTGGCATAGCGGCGGCCCTGAACGTGAACCTTGGTAACGAGCGGGCAGGTTGCGTCGATGACCGGCAGCGCCCGTTCGCGCGCCTCGTCCTCGACCGAGCGGGCCACGCCGTGCGCGCTGAACACGGTCAGCGCGCCATCGGGAATGTCGGTCAGTTCGTCGACGAAGACCGCGCCCTTGCTGCGCAGGTTCTCGACAACGTGGCGATTGTGGACGATTTCATGGCGGACATAGACCGGCGAGCCATAGCGTTCGATCGCCTGTTCGACGATGCTGATCGCGCGCACCACGCCAGCGCAGAACCCCCGCGGTTTGGCGAGCAGCACACGCAAGGTCTGCTGGGCTGGCTCCGCCGATGGCTGGGTCATAAAAATTCGCTCCGAAGGTACAATTGCTTGGCCACCGTGCTGCGATGCGGCAGGCGACGATCTATACCCGCTAGCTTTTTTGGCGGCAATGTCCAGCCCATGAAATGCATGGCCTGTTGCATGTTTCACAAGACCGGTTGCTTTTTGTCGGCTTGCCAGCGGCCTCATGCTGGCCCAAAGCGCCCCCGCGCCGTGGATCGCCGGGCCCTTTCCCCTTCCAACGGACCGCGCTGCCTTGTCAAAGTCCAGATGCTCGGGCCAAGCCTGCACTGGACGGAGACTGTCCCCCCCCGTATGGGCCCTGGGCAGGGGAACGATACTGGAGTTTACGATGCGTTTCGTACCACGCGCTCTTGTCGCGACATCTGTGACGCTGGCCGCCGTGATGACGGTCTCCACCGCGCAGGCCGCTACGCCCGCCGAAGCCGTCAGTGCGCTCGACAGCGGCCTTCTGGCGATCATGAAGGCAGGCAAGGGTGCCGGGCTGCAAGGCCGCAAGGCCCGGATCGCTCCGGTGATCGACCAGGCCTTCGATCTTCCCCTGATGGCGCGTCTTTCGGTCGGCTCGGCCTGGACCGGTTTCTCGCCCGCCGACCAGAAGGATCTGGTCGCCTCGTTCCGCCGCATGGTCATTGCCGAATATGCGCGCAACTTCGACGGCTGGTCGGGCCAGAGCTTTGCGGTTTCCCCCGACGTGCAGACGCGCGGGACCGACAGCCTCGTGCGGACCGTGTTGCACGATCCCAAGGGCAAGGACGTGGCGATTTCCTATCGCCTGCGCCAGAGCGGCGGCACGTGGAAGATCATCGACGTCTTCTACAACAACTCGATCAGCCAGATCGCCACGCGCCGTTCGGATTTTGCCATCGCGCTCCAAAAGGGCGGCGCCCGCAGCCTGATCGGCCATCTCGACCAGCTCGCCGCCAGGACGAACTGATGCTCCTTGCCACGATGGCGCCTGCCGCGCTGACTTTCGCGGTGCCGCTTGCGGCCCCCGCGACGGCGGCGAACGATGCGCATTCCTCTTTCGTTGCCCCTGACGCGCTGCCCGGCCTTCCGGTGCTGGATGCCGGGGCCCGCACCCTCGCGCTCGCCCCGCTCGGCAGCGCCGAGATCGCCGCGCGCCTTGCCACGCTGGGCGACCTGACGCAGACCGCGCAGGAAACACTGCCGCCCGCCGCTGGCGAGGCCGCTGAAGTTGCCGCCCCGGCAGCTCCCGGTGCCCCTGCCCCGGTAGCCGGGGC
>DQVI01000004.1 GCA_015661825.1 Novosphingobium capsulatum | reverse complement strand
GCGCCTCGGTGAAACGGCTCTTCCTCATGCGTCTGCTCCTTCTCGTGGACAGACTCTACATCAGAATGAGGGATCTTTCGGGGGGCAGGTCAGACGATTTCGAGGGCGTCAGCCTCTTCCCCGGACTTTTCCGTCAGGCGCAGCGAGATCAGGCGCGGGGCGAGGGTGGCGGTAAGGTCCGCGCCGTCGAGCGTGACGCGCCACGCGGCGCGGGGCTGGGCATAAGGGGACGGATCAGACATCAGGCCACCCGCGTGAGTTCGAGCGTAAAATCGACCTTGCGGGCCAGACCGTTGTCGATCAGCAGCGCGCCTTCGTTGGCCAGACGGTCGATGGTGTAGGTGCCAAGGATCGTGCCGGTGCCGTCCATCAGGGGCCAGGCCTCGCCCTCGTTGGCCATTTCGGCGAGGGTCTCGATGGCCGAGGCGCTGCCCGCCAGTTCGGGGACGAGGGTGCCGGTGATTGTCACCTTGTCGTCGCCCGGCCCGACGAACTGCGAGGCCGCCGGGGCGAGGAAGCGATCATCGCGCGCGTGGCGCCAGGCGCGATCGCGCCCGATGCGGTCGGGCAGGAGGGTCTGGGTGTCGAACACGAACATGCCGATGGCGGCGAGCATGGCGGGCCTTTCTCAGGTGTCAAAATCGTCGGCAAAGCGCCCCGAGGCGCGCTTTTCGCGGTCGATCAGCTGCATGACGCGGCGGGCCAGCGCCTCGGCATCCTCGCCGGGCTGCTGGTGGATGTGGATGGAGATCGGCCCGGCGGGGGCTGCGCGGGCGCTGGCACCTTGCGGCCCCGTGCGGGCAAAGCCGGGCATGGCCGACGGGGCGAGCGAGGGACCGGCCAGAGAGAGCGCCCCGGCGCCGGCCACGCGGCGGGCCATCTGGCCCATGGCGCGCAAGGGCTGCGCGGTGCCGCCGGTAATGCCCTGACCAAGGCCGGTGGTGATGTGGCCGCCCATCTCCATCATCAGGCGGGAAGGGCTTTTGATGCCGAAATAGTTGCGGAACGCGGTCATCCCTGCCTGGGCGATTTCGAGCAGGCGCGAGGCAAGGCGTCCGGGGATCAGGGCGTTGAGCAGGCCGTCCATCATCATGCCGCCGATCGCGCGCATCCACGCGGGCGCGCCGTCCCATACAGCCTTGATCGAGGCCCAGGTGCGCTGGAAGAACCCGGTGATCGCGCCCCAATGGCTGTAGATCACATAGGCGAGCGCTGCGAAAACGGCGCCGATCACGATGGGCCAGAGACCGATGGCACCAATGATCGGGGCCAGTACCGCAAATGCGGCGCGGACCATCATGAAGCCGTTGCGCAGCGTGGCGAGGCCCGAGAGCACCGACCCGAACCCAAATTGCAGCGCGCCCAGCGCCATGCGGCCCGCGATAAAGGCGCTGGCCAGCGTCATGATCTGCCCCGCCAGTTCGGGATTGGCCTGCGCCCAGCTGGAAATGGCCAAGACGCCGGTGTTCACCCATCCGAAGAACCGCGTGACGGATGGGAGCAGTGTAGTCTCCAGGGTGATGGAAAGCGTGCTCATCGCGGCGGTGAAGCTTTGCCATGCGACGGCAGCATCGAGCGCCTCGCGCTGGGCGAAGGCGGCCTGAACCGTGCCGCCGCTCTTGCCCAGATCGGCCCTGATCTTGCGATAATCGCCCATGTTGAGGATCAGGGTGCGCAGGGCCGACTGGGCCTGCATGTCCTCGACCACCAAGCCCAGCTTGGACAAGTCGCCGCCGGTGGCCTTTTGGGTGATCGCGGCCAGAGCCTCCATCGGGGTCTTGCCCTGGGCATAGGCGGCCTTGAGCGCGGCGGGCAGGTCGACACCGAAGTTCTTGGCGAAGGCCCGTGTGACGGTGGGCGAGTTGATCTTGGCCAGCAGGTTGGCGATGTTGGTGGCCGCTTCCTCGCTGGTGCCCGCGCCGCGCCGGGCGATTTCGAGGGCGGCGGTCAGATCGGCCACGGCGCCAAGGCCCGACTGGCCCAGCGCCTGGGCCTGCGCGGTGAGGCTGGGGAAGTAGCGGGCCATGTCCCTGACCTCGAACGCGCCCACGTTGCCGCCCGCCGCCATGATATCGAGCGCCTTGCCGGTGTCGCCCAGTCCGACCTTGAGGTTTTGCAGGTTGGCCGAGGCCGCCGCCGCGCCATCGGCGATGTCGACCTTCATCGCCGTGCCCAGACGGCCAATGGGGCCGATCATCTGCATGGCCTCGCGCGGGTCGATGCCGAAGCCCGAGAGCGCATCGACGCCCTGGCGCATGGCCTCGGGCATCTGGTGCGCGGCCTGCGCGGCGCGCAGGATGCCCTGGGCCATGGCGTTGGTCTGGTCCTGCGACAGGTTCGCCTTCTGGGCGATGTCGACCATGCCCGAGGAGAAATCCATCGCGGCCTTGCCCGCCAGAATCAGCGGGGCGGCCATGGCGGCCCCGCCGAGTACATTGTCGGTTCCAGCGCTGCGCAGGGCCGCGCCGCGCTGGTCGATCCGGTTGGTATCGGCATGAAAGGCGTTGAGCGCCTTCTGCCGGTCGATCTGGGCGTTCACCTTTTCGAGCTGGGCAGCCAGATCCTTTTGCTGGTCGATCAGCGGGGCGACGTTGTCTGTGGTCTTGCCGATCTGTTTGTCGAGATTGGCCATTTCCTTCTTGAGGTTGTTGGCCTGTTTGAACATGCCCTTGAGGGCCTGATCGCCGTTGCGCCCCAGGCCGATCAGGTTCCTGATCGCGCCCGAGAGCTTGTCGTTGCCGGTGAACGAGACGATCAGCGAGAGCCGGTTGTCGGCCAAGGGGTTACTCCGGGTTGTTCATGCGGTTCCACACCGCCACGGCACGGCGGCGCCAGTCGATCAGTTCGGCAAGCTCCATTCGGATGAGTTCCGAGAGCGGCCAGTGGAAGACGGCGGCGATATCGGCGATCAGGCTTTCGACGCTCAGGCCCCGCTCATCCCCCCGGCCATCGAAGCCATGGCCTCGCGCTGGGCCTTGTTCAGAAAAAAACCGACCACCGTGCCGACCACTTCGGCCAGATCGTCGGCCTCGAGCGCGTAGAACTCGTGGGGCAGGATCGCGGGAGTGGTGATGCGCGGGATCACGCGGGCGACCGCGTCTACATCGGCGGCCATCAGTTCGGTCAGTTTGGCCCCGCGCAGATCGCCGCCTTTGGGCTTGCGCACGATCACGCTCTCGACGGAGCCACCGTCGCGCACGATGGGTTGGCCGAAGGCAATGGTGACGGTTGCGGGGGAGGCAGGGGTGGGCTGCGTCATGGGAGGCGATCCTGTGAGGAGAAGGGCAGCGGTCGGGCAGATCCCCTGCCGACAGGACCGCCTTGCTGTCGGCAGGGGGGCCGGGCAGGAGACTGCCCGGAACGGAAAAGCAGGGGACGGGGAAGCGCGATCAGCGACCGAGCGCGGCGCGGATGTCGGCGTAGCGGTCGACGCCCATGACGATGAAGATCATGTTGATCAGGTCGATCTCGATCCAGTCGACGCCATCGACGATCAGGCGGTAATAGCTGCACGCCATCTTGTACTTGTGGACGGTGTTGTCGCCCGCCTTGGCATTGCCGAAGTCGATCTCGGTGTAGCGGCCCATGCACACGACCTCGATGGTCTTGACGGTGCCGGTCTGGTCTTCCTGATAGGCGCCCACGAAGCGGACGAGGGCACCGGCGAGCGCGGTGGTGCCGAACTGGGCGAGCGCGGCCTGAATGAGGCCGCCCATGGAAAACTCGAACTCGAGCTTGTCGAGGCCCATGTCGATCGGCACCTGACCGAGCATGCCGCCCCCGCGCCAGTCCTCGGTCTTGATGACGAGCTTGGGGATGGTCACTTCCTCGGTTTCGGCCAGATGGCCAAGGCCGTCGAGAAGCATGTCCATTTGCTTGAGCTTGAAGGGGAACCCCATGGGGAATGCTCCTGGTTACGAGGCCAGCTGGCTGGCAAAATCGGCGTAGTAGCGGGCGGTCACCCGCTGGTTGAGTTCGAGGCCTTCGAGCGGGGCGACGCCGGTGAAGTCGTAGTCGAGCACGGCCTTGCCAGCGGCCAGATCGGCCTCGGCGTTGAGCGCGGGGTCGTACCAGCACGCGCCGCCGATCAGCCGCCCTTGCGTGACATACGTACGGATGCGGGCGTTGATGGTCTCGATCACGTCCTTGACCAGATGGATGGTCATCGGCTTGTCGCTGGCCCAGGCGAGGCCCTGCGCGATCTCGTCGGCCAGAACCTGCGAGGTGCGCACCACGCTTTCGAAGGCATAGAGCGGCTCGCTCGAACAGGTGCGGTTGCCCCAGTAGCGATAGCCACCGGCAAAGCGGACCAGCGTGGTGATCCCGGCGGCGTTGAGCAGGGCCGCGTCGGTGTCCTCGCTCCCGAAGTCGAAGGTGACGTCGACAGCAATGCCAGTGACCCCGGTGACCGGGACGTTCGAGATGGTCTTGTGCCAACCCGTGTCGGCATCGATCCGGGCGCGCAGGCCCATGGCGCGGGCCACGGCGTCGCCCGCAAAGGATGCGCTCCAGTTGGGCCAGATCATCATCATCTCGCGCTCGCCGAAGTTCGCGCGATAGGTGATCGCCTCGGCCACGCTCGCACCTTGCCCGGCAAAGTAGAGGAAGCCGCGCAGCTTCTTTGCCACCCCGGCAAAGTGCGCGGTGACAGTCTGGGTGTCGAGGCCGGGGGCACCCAGAATGCGCGGGCGCTGGCCGGTCTCCATCTCGGCGCCGAGCAGCAGGTCGATGCCGGCCATGGTCACCGTGTCCTGATCCTGGGCATCGACACCCACGCGCACCAGCACGATCACCGGGCTGGCCTGATCGGCAATCGCGGCCAGCGCCTGGGGCAGGGTGCCGGTCTTGCCGATCGTGGCAAGCGCCTTGCCGACGTCGGTGATCAGCACGCGCGCGCCGAGCGGGAAGGCTGCGTCCGGGGCATCGGGCGCGGTGCCCACGATGCCGATCACGGCGGTCGAGAGCGAGGCGATCGAGCGGGCGCCATCGGTAAGGAAATTGGTCTTGATGCCGTGCAGCATGGGGCTCTCCTGATCAGGCGGCGAGACGGGTGAGGGGGATGGTCAGGCGGGTGAGGGCATTGGCCGTGGTGCCCGCGCGGGTGCCGGTGATTTCGGTAACGGCCCGGCCCGTGGCCAGATCGCCCGAGACGGTCACCTGCCGCACCGTGATGCGCGGTTCCCACCGGGCGAGCGCGAGGGCGATGGCCATCGAAGCGAGCAGGAAAGTCGCGCGGTTGAGCGGGCGGTCGACCAGTTCGGCGAGCAGGCAGCCATAGTCGCGGCGCATCACGCGGGTGCCCAGCGGGGTGGTGATGATGTCCTCGCACGACTGGGCAAGGTGTTCGTCGCCCGAGAGTATGGCGCCACTCGTGCGGCTCATGCCGGTCAGCGTGCCCGAGCTGGCCGAGGTCGTCGCGGCCATCACAGGGGACCGCCGCTCTGGCCCGAGCCACCCTGCACGCTGCCGTGCCGGTGGGTGGCAAGGCTGATCCCGGCCCCGGTCACGTTGCCCTGCGCGGTGATCGTGCCGCTCACGGCCAGATCGCCGGTGAGGGCCAGTTTGCCACCATCGGGCAGGACGAAAGCCAGAACATGGGCTTGCGGATCGTAGGACAGCACCGCGCCGTCGCGGAACCGGACGAGGTCGGTCACCCCGTTGCCGGGCAGGGGGAAGGCGTCGCAGGTGATGCCGCCCAGCGCGATGGCCGCGCCGATCTCGCCCGCCGGGCACAGCACCAGCACCTGTTCGCCCACGGCGGGCGGCGCCCAGACGCGGGTCTGGCCCATGCGCGGCGCGGCCCAGCGGATCGGGCCGGTGCGCAAGTTGTCGTCGATCTCGACCACGCACGTTCCGGCGGCCAGATCGACCGAGACCACATGGCCAAAGCGGATCAGTTCGTCGGGATCGGTGAGGGTGCTTTCCGGGCTACGCATGGAGGCCCATTGGCCATGGCCGGGCGCATCGGGCCATGGGGCGCGGTTGTGAGAGCAGGCCTCACAACGCGCGCGGGTGGCACAGGGGCCGGGGCCGGGGTGATAGCGGGGCCATGGTATCCAGCACGTCCGCTCTCGACCTGTCGCAACTCGCCCCTCCCGAAGTGGTCGAGCAGCTTTCCTATGAGGCGATCCGGGCGGCGATTGTCGATCAGCTGGTGGCCGAACTGCCCGCATTTGACGCGACGGTGACCAGTGATCCGGCGGTCAAGGTGCTCGAGGTGGTCGCCTATCGCGAGATGCTGGTGCGCCAGCAGTTCAACGAGCGGGCGCGGCAGGTGATGCTGGCCTATGCCACGGGCAGCAATCTCGATCAGCTGGG
>DQVI01000162.1 GCA_015661825.1 Novosphingobium capsulatum | reverse complement strand
CGCTCTTCGAGGCACAGCCCCGCCTCGTAGGCGATGGCCCCGGCCCACCAGCCCGGCGTCGCGCCGATCCGCGCCAGCGCCGCCTCGACCTCATCGGGCCTGCGCGCGACGACGATCTCCAGCGGGTCTTGATAGAGCCGCGCCCCAGAGCGGCCATCGGAACGGGCATCGGGGCGGGCATCGTCGAGCAGGAGGAAAGGCGCGCGGGTCATGGCCGCGCGGCATAGCGGCAGGAACGCGCGGGCGAAACCCGGCTTGGCGGCAAAAACCCCTCGCGAGCCGGTGCTCATCATCCTAAACAGGCTATCAACCCCAATCAGAAGGCGCGCGCATGGACGAGATATTTTTGGGCCAGACCACGAAGGGCACCCGCGAAACCCTCCTGCTCAACCGCGCCAACCGCCATGGCCTGATCGCGGGGGCGACCGGCACCGGCAAGACAGTGACGCTCCAGGGCATCGCCGAACAGTTCAGCCGCGCCGGGGTGCCGGTGTTCCTGGCCGATGTGAAGGGCGATCTTTCGGGCATCGCCATGCCCGGCAGCCCGACCTTCAAGCACGCCGCCACGCTCGAACAGCGGGCGAAGGATCTGGGCATCGCCGACTATGCCTATGCCGCCTGCCCGGCGGTGTTCTGGGATCTCTATGGCGAGCAGGGCCACCCGATCCGCACGACGATCTCGGAAATGGGGCCGCTGCTGCTTTCGCGGCTGATGGGCCTCAACGACACGCAGGAAGGCGTGCTGACGATCGCCTTCCGCTATGCCGACGACAATGGCCTGCTGCTGATCGACCTGCCCGATCTTCAGGCCGTGCTGGCCGCCTGCGCGCAGGAAGCGGGCGCCCTCGCCCTCAAATATGGCAATGTCACCAAGGCCAGCGTCGGGGCGATCCAGCGCCAGTTGCTCGGCCTCGAAAGCCAGGGGGCGGACCGTTTCTTTGGCGAGCCCGCTTTCGAGATCAACGATTTCCTCCATGTCGACGAAAACGGGCAGGGCCTCGTCAACGTGCTGGCCGCCGACAAGCTGATGCAGAGCCCCAAGCTCTACGCCACGTTCCTGCTCTGGCTGCTCTCCGAACTGTTCGAGGCGCTTCCCGAAGTGGGCGACCCGGACAAGCCGCGTCTGGTGTTCTTCTTCGACGAGGCCCACCTGCTGTTCGACGACGCGCCCGACGCGCTGATGGACAAGGTCGAACAAGTCGTCCGCCTGATCCGTTCCAAGGGCGTGGGCGTCTATTTCGTGACGCAAAACCCCATCGACATTCCCGAAAAGGTCGCCGGGCAGCTGGGCAACCGCGTGCAACATGCACTGCGCGCGTTCACCCCGCGCGACCAGAAAGCCATCCGCGCCGCCGCCGAGACCTTCCGCATCAACCCCGATCTCGACGTGGGCAAGGCGATCATCGAACTCAAGGTGGGCGAGGCGCTGGTCTCCACGCTCGACGCGCAAGGCGCGCCCGGCATTGTCGAGCGCACGCTGATCGCCCCGCCGCGCTCGCGCCTCGGGCCGGTCAGTGCGCCCGAACGCGCCGCGATCCAGTCCGCCAGCCCGTTTGGCGGCAAGTACGACGTGGCCGTCAACCGCGAAAGCGCCGCCGAAGTGCTGGCCCAAAAGGCTGCTGACGCCGCCGCCGCCGCACGCACGGTCGCCGAACAGGGCGAAGCAGCCCAGCGCGCCCAGCCGCGCCAGTCGCCCTCGCTGTGGGAAGACGTGGGACGCAAGGCCGGGCGGGCGGCGATGGGCGCGGTTGCCAGCTCAGCAGGCGCGGTGATCGCCGCCGAACTGGCGGGCAAGAAATCGCGCGCCCAGCCCGTGGCGAGCGGGGCCACCGCGATGATCGGCTCGATCGCCACGAGCCTTGGCGGCGAGGCGCTGGGCCGTTTCGCGCGCGGGCTGCTGGGCGGCCTGCTGCGCTGAACCGGGGGCTGGGGCAGCCCTGTTCGCCGGCCACAGGCAGGCGCCCGGCCACAGGCTGCCCTTCCCCTTCCATGCTGTTGGCAGAAAACCCGGCGCCGTTCGTCGAAACAGGTTGCTGCTGCAACGAGCGAACGGCAAGCAGGCGCCAATTGCTTTTTCGCATGAAAGGACCCCCATGCGCGCCCTGCTTCTTGCCGCCACGATGCTGGCTGGCACTTTTGCCGCCACCCCGACCCTTGCGGCTGAAAAGCCCGCCACCCCGGCGGCGGCTGCCCTTCCCGCCGATGCAGGCGCCATGCCCGAGGGCAAGCTGGGCAATCAGGTCGTGCCCAAGGCCTATCGCCTCGACTTCAACCTCGACCCGGCGCAGGACCGCTTTTCGGGCCACACCGAAATCGACGTGACCGTCAACCAGCCGGGCCGCTATGTGTGGATGCATGGGCGCGATCTGGCGGTGAAGACCGTGGCCGCCAAAGTGGGCACCCGCACGATCCCCGGCACCTTCCGTCAGGCCGACGAGACCGGCGTTGCCCTGCTGACCTTTGCCCAGCCCCTGCCCGCGGGCGCGGTGACGCTCGTGTTCGACTATGACGCAGCGTTCAACGGCGGCCCCACCGGCCTGTTCCACGTCCATGTCGACAACCAGTGGTACAGCTGGAGCCAGTTCGAATCGATCGACGCGCGCGCCGCGTTCCCCGCCTTCGACCAGCCCGGCTTCAAGACGCCCTATACCGTCACCATCACCACCCCGGCAGGCCAGCGCGCGGTCAGCAACGCGCCCGAGGTTTCCACCACGACGACCGGCACCAAAACGGTCCACCACTTCGCCCCGACCCTGCCGCTGCCCAGCTACCTCGTGGCGGTCATGGCCGGGCCGTTCGTGAGCGTTGATGGCGCCATTCCCGCTGATGCCCAGCGTGCGCGCCCCTTGCCGCTGCGCGTGATCTCCACCCGCCCCAATGCCGACAAGCTGACGTTCGCGCTCGAAGGCACCAAGGGCATCGTCACCCACCTCGAAAATTATTTCGGGCAGGCCTTCCCGTTCCCCAAGCTCGACCAGATCACCGCGCCGATCATGCCGGGCGCGATGGAGAACGCGGGCGCCGACCTCTACGAGGATTCGCTGCTCGCCCTCGATGATCACGCCTCGACCGCGCAGAAGCGCGGCTTTGGCATGGTCGTGGCCCACGAACTGGCGCACCAGTGGTTCGGCGACATGGTCAGCCCGGCCTGGTGGGACGACATCTGGCTCAACGAGAGCTTTGCCAACTGGATGGGCTTCCGCATCGGCAACGAATGGCGCCCCGATCTCAACATCGGCGCGGGCGCGCTGGCCGAGGGCTTCTCGGCGATGGGCACCGACGCCCTGCTCGCGGGCCGTCCGATCCACCAGCCGATCGCCCGCAACGCCCAGATCGACGCCGCCTTCGACACGATCACTTATGGCAAGGGCGGCCATGTCGTGGCGATGATCGCCGCGTTCATGGGCGATACCAAGTTCCGCGACGGCGTGCGCGGCTACATGGCCAGGCACCGCTATGGCAATGCCAGCACGGCCGACTTCTTCGGCGCAATGGCCGATGCGGCGGGCGATCCGCGCATCCTGCCCGCGATGCAGAGCTTCACCGACCAGCAGGGCGTGCCGCTCGTCACGTTCGCGCCCGCCGGCAAGGGCAAGTGGACTGCCACGCAGAGCCGCTACGTGCGTCTGGGCACGCAGGCGCCCGACCAGACCTGGGGCGTGCCGCTGTGCCTGCGTCAGGGCGATGCGCGCGCCTGCGAACTGCTGGTCGACAAGACCGCCACGGTCTCCATCGATGGCAAGGGCGCGCTGATGCCCAACGCCGGGGGCACCGGCTATTACCGCTTCGAGCTTCCCGCCGCGCAGTGGGACGCGCTGATCGCGCAAGGCGCGAGCCTGCCCGGTGGCGAGGCGCTGGCCCTGTCCGACAGCCTTTCGGCCAGCTTCCAGGCCGGTCGCGCCAGCCCTGCCCAGCTTGTCGCCGCCGCCCGTACGCTGGGGGCCAACCCCGACAGCTATGCCAGCGACGAGGCCACCACGCTGCTCTCCAGCCTTGATGATCGCGGCCTGCTGACCCCGGCGGCCCATGCCGGGCTCACCCGTCTGGCCAGCGAGATCCGCAAGCCCCAGCTCGCCAAGCTGGGCTTCGATCCGCGCAAGGGCGCCCATCTGGCCGACGATCCCGACACGCAGCAGCGCCGCGTGGCGCTCGTCGCCGAACTGGCCGATGTGGCCGAAGACGCCGCCACCAATGCCACGCTGACCAAGGCCGCCGACGGCTTCCTGACCGGCGATGCCGCTGCGCTCGATCCCTCGTTCTACAGCAGCGCGTTCAAGGCCTGGCTCAAGGTCCATGGGGTGGACGGCGCCAAGCGCCTGATGGAAACCGCGCTGTCTTCCGAAGACCCGCTGCTGCGCCCGGCGGCCCTGCGCGCCATCGGCCGCAGCAACGATCCTGCCGTGGCCAAGTGGCTGCTGGAGGACTTTTCCGACAAGCGCCTGCGCGTGAACGAAAAGCTGATGGGCGTGGCCCTCACCATCGCCAGCCCCGCCACGCGCGACTATGGCTTTGGCTGGGCCAATGCCCATATCGACAGCCTGCTGGCGAGCGGCGCGGGCATCTTCCTGACCCGCAGCCTGCCGCAAGTGGTCAGCGGCTTCTGCTCGACCGACAAGGCCAAGGCGATCGCCGCCTGGCGTCCGCACTTTGCCAACAACTCGGGCGCGCTCGAACTCGAACGCGCGATCGAGCGGGTCAACGACTGCGCCGTCCTCAAGGACCAGCGCGCCGCCGACCTCTCGGCCACGCTGGCTGCGGTCAGGTAAGGCACTGGCGCGGGGGTGTGTCCCCCGCGCCGTCTTTGCCTGAGCGGCCTTCAGGGGCCCCAAAACCAAAAACGGCGCCTTTCGTGGGAAGGCGCCGTTTTCGCGTGAACCAGGGATTGCCGGTTCAGAAAAGATGGTCCGAAGGTGCCTATTCGACCACGGCCCCCCAGTTGCCCCAGACATAGATCGCCACGAACAGGAACAGCCAGACCACGTCGACAAAGTGCCAGTACCACGCCGCCGCTTCGAGCCCGAAATGCTGGCGCGCGGTGAATTCGCCCCGTTCGGCGCGGACCCAGCACACGAACAGGAAGATCGTGCCGATGATCACATGGAAGCCGTGGAACCCGGTCGCCATGAAAAAGGCCGAACCATACGTGTTCTTGCCAAAGGCAAACGGCGCGTGGGCATATTCGTAGACCTGGATCGAGGTGAACAGCAGGCCCAGCAGGATGGTGATGCCTAGCCCCTGCTTGAGGCTGCGCCGGTCGCCCTCGATCAGGGCACGGTGCGCCCAGGTCAGGGTCGTGCCCGAACAGAGCAGGATGAGCGTGTTGAGCAGGGGCAGGTCGAAGGCATTGATGACATGCGTGATCGCCTTGGGCGGCCAGACCCCGCCGATGACATCGGTGTTGACCGTGCTGGGGAACAGCGAGAAATCGAAGAAGGCCCAGAACCAGCCGACGAAGAACATCACCTCCGAGGCGATGAACAGGATCATGCCATAGCGCTGGTGCAACTGGACCACCGGGGTATGGTCGCCCGCGCGCGCCTCGGCCAGAACCTTGCCCCACCACGAAAACATCGTGAGGACGACACCCAGCAGCCCGAGCAGCATGATCTGGAGGCCGCCTGCCATGGCATGCATGAACAGCACGCCGCCACTGGTCATCACCAGGGCCGACATGGCCCCCATGAACGGCCAGATATCGGGCGGGAGGATGTGATAGTCGTGGTTCTTCGCGCCAGCCATGATCGCGTTCTTCCCCCAGTCTGTCCGGTCTTGCCCCGCGCGCACGGGCGCGGGCTGCCGGTTATGTACTGAAATTCTTTTCTACCGGTCGCATCAGGCCCGGTAAAGTCAATTCGCGGCTTCGAGGAAGGTGTAGCTCAGGGTGATTTCGGGGGTCTGGCGGGCATTGGGATCGTCGAGAATGGCCGGATCGACATAGTAGATCACCGGCATGCGCACTTCCTGCCCCGGCTCAAGCTTTTGTTCGTTAAAGCAGAAGCACTGGATCTTGTGAAAATAGGCACCGGTCTGCTCGGGCGTGACGTTGAACACGGCCCGGCCCGTGATCGGCCTATCCGCATTGTTGCGTGCGGTGAAGAAAGCGATCTTGCGCTCGCCGATTCGTCCGTCCTGCGTGACCTGTTGGGGGCGGAACGTCCAGGGCAGGCCCGGCGCGACATTGGCATCGAAGCGCACGGTGATCGGCGCGCCCGTGGCCCTGACGGTAGCGGCCTGCGCGGCGCTGGCGCGCTGGGTGGTCCCGGCAAAGCCCGTGGCCTGACAGAACATCCGGTACAGCGGCACCGCCGCATAGCCGAGCCCCAGCATGGCCAGCGCAGCCCCGGCAGCGATCAGGCCGACCTTGCGGTTGGCGCGCGCGGCATCATGGGGAGGTGGTGGCGGTGGTGGTGATGGTGCCTGTGGCGGTATCTGCGGCGTGCTGGCCATCGATCTTGTCCTCCCCGGCTGGCGGCGCTCTGCGGCGCCTGCACACAGGACCGGACATCACGGACGATGGCTGGCCTGCACCCCCAGTTTGGCGATGGTGATCGCGAAAAACAACACCACAAGCGCGCCCAGCAACAGGCCCAGCGCCCGGTTGCGCGCCTTCTGGCGGGCGCGGAAGGCCTCCAGATCGAAAGTCTCCGGGGTCTCCGGCGCCTGAGCCGGTGCTGATTCCGGCGTCTCAGGCGGTTTCCGGGCGCCCAGCACTTTGTCGACAGGCCGGTCCGCGTCCATCAGATCCAGCCCTGCATCGCGGCCAGACGGTCCACCACCAGCGCGCCGAACAGCGCAAAGAGATAGAGGATCGAATAGCCGAACAACTGCTTTTCAGGCTTCATGCGGTCATCGGGCACGCTCGTGCGCAGGCCCACCCGCGTGGCCAGCGCAAGGAAGCCGAGCCCCAGCACGACCGCCGCGACACCATAGATCGCCCCCGTGCCGCCCAGCCACCACGGCGCCACCGTGACCGGCAGCAGCGCAAGCGTATAGACCAGAATATGCCGCCGCGTGACCTTCTCGCCCGCGACGACCGGCAGCATCGGAATGCCCACTTTGGCGTAATCGGTCTTCACGAACAGCGCGAGCGCCCAGAAATGCGGCGGCGTCCACATGAAGATGATCAGGAACAGCAGGATCGGCATCAGCGTGATGTGGCCGGTGACCGCCACCCAGCCGATCAGCGGCGGGAAGGCGCCCGCGCCCCCGCCGATCACGATGTTCTGCGGCGTGCGCGGCTTGAGCCAGACAGTATAGATCCACGAATAATAGAAGATCGAAACCGCCAGAATGCTGGCCGCCAGCCAGCCATTGGCCAGACCCATCACGACGACCGCCCCGCCCGACAGGGCAAAGCCGAAATCGCGGGCCGAGTCGCGGTCCATGCGCCCGGAGGGCAGCGGCCGCCTGGCCGTGCGCTTCATTCCCGCGTCGATGTCGGCTTCCCACCACTGGTTGAGAGCGGCGGCCCCGCCAGCCCCCACGGCGATGCACAGGATCGCCGTAAATGCCAGAATCGGATGGATTTCTCCGGGTGCGGCGAGAAGTCCGCACAGGCCCGTGAAGATCACCAGAGTCATCACGCGCGGCTTGGTCAGCGCAAAGAAATCCCGCCAGTCGGCAGGCATGCGCAGGGGAGTCGTGGCCAGTTCCATTGTGGGGCGGCTATAGCAGCCCTGCCCCCGAGGAAAAGGGCTCAGGGCCCCCTTGGGCAATCTGTCCAATTGCGGATCTCCCCTGCCTTGTACGGACAGGAAACACCCATCAGGGGGCAGCCGTCAACTGCTGATGCAGCGCGGCCACCATGTGCGCCCGCTCCGCCGGGTCGAGGTCGCCGCGCTGGGCGACATAACGCAGCAGCGCATAGGCCTGATGGGCGCGCCACATCGCTTCGGCGGCGCTGAAGCCCAGCGCCGCGAACTGGTCGGCCAGAAAGGCCGTGCGCACTTCGTCGACCGCCTGAACCGCGCTGCGCACGGGTTGCGAGCGGCGCGCCCAGCC
Organism: Novosphingobium capsulatum; assembly: GCA_015661825.1. GTDB lineage: Bacteria > Pseudomonadota > Alphaproteobacteria > Sphingomonadales > Sphingomonadaceae > Novosphingobium > Novosphingobium pituita. Next base: position 8,129 of record DQVI01000162.1, on the reverse strand, counting down.
CAGAATCGCCAGTTCCAGATCCGCCGCACGGGCCGCCGCGTCCGAACGCAGGGGAAGCTCCATCAGCCGCGCGATGCGCGCCCGCACGTCGGGTTCCTCGCGCGCGAGGCGTTCCTGCACCGCGAGCGTCGAGCGCTCGCGCCAGGTGTCCAGAACGGCGTCGAGCAAGGCGCCACGGTCCTTGAAATGCCAGTAGAAACTGCCCTTCGAGGCCTTGAGGTCGACCGCCAGCTTTTCCACCCGCACTTGCTCGACACTGCTGTCGGCCATGACGCGAATGGCCGCCTCGATCCAGTCCGCGCGGCCCAGACGGCGCGGGGGCTGGTCAACAGCAGGGGGCTCGGTCGGTGCGGGCGTCGGGGTCATCGCGGTGATCTAGGCGGCGTCGCCACCGCGCGCAACAGCCCCCTTGACCGATCCCCCCGCCCTTCCATACGATAGCGTATGGAGAGAGGGCCGGCGTTCCGCACGACCGGCAGACAGAGCAAAAAAGGATCAGTCGCCCGATGTCGTATACCGCCGCCACCGGCATGATCGTCGCCCAGATCATGGCCCTGCCCGAATTCGCCCGCATCTGCGCGCTCCACCCCGAGGCCGGGCTCGACGAGGCCATGCTGACCGAGATCGTGGGCAGCGCGGGCACGCTGGCGCAGGACGTGATCGCGCCGTTCAACCGCCGCGCCGATGCGCAAGGATGCCGGCTCGACAACGGGCGCGTGCGCGTTGCGCCGGGCCATCACGCGGCGTGGCAGGCCTTTGTCGAAGGCGGCTGGCCGCTGATCGACGGGGCACCGGAATGGGGCGGCGCGGGCCTGCCGATGCTGGTCCATTCGGCCTGCGAGGAACTGTTCAACCGCGCCTCGCCCGCCTTCGGCATGCTGCCAACGCCGATCCGCTGCGCCAACAAGGTGATCGAGAAATATGCCGATGCGGCCACGCGCGCGCTGTGGTGCCCGCGCCTCGTCGAAGGAAGCTGGGCCGCCACGATCTGCATTTCCGAAGCCGACGCCGGATCGGATGTGCCGCGCCTGCGCACGCTGGCCACCCGGCGCGAGGATGGCGACTGGTCGATCACCGGCGAGAAGATGTGGATCAGCTATGGCGACCACGACCTGACCCCGCGCATCGCCCACATGGTGCTGGCCCGCACACCGGAAACGGGAACAGGAACCGCAGGGCTCAGCCTGTTCCTCGTGCCTTCGGACATCGACGGACAGCGCAATGGCGTGGTCGTGCGGCGGATCGAGGAGAAGCTCGGCCTTCATGGCTCGCCCACATGCGCGCTCGGCTTCGAGGGCGCGCGCGGCACCCTGATCGGCACGCCCGGACGCGGACTGGTCCAGCTTTTCACGATGATCGTGGGCATGCGCCTGTCGGTCGGCAGCCAGGGCGCCGGGATCGCCGGGGCTTCGGCAAGCCTTGCCCGGACCTATGCGGCCCAACGCCGCCAGGGCGGGCGCAGCGATGCCCCGCCGGTGACCATCGACCGGCATGGCGACATTCAGCGCCTGCTGCTTGCCTGCGCCGCCCGCGCCGAAATGGCCCGCGCCCTCACGCTGGCCGCCTCGGCCCAGGCCGACCTGCAAGCGCGCGAAACCGACGAGGCCGCGCGCACGCAGGCCGGGCTCGTGCTCTCGTGGCTGCTGCCGATCACCAAGAATTTCTGCGCGGAAGCCGCCAGCCTCTGCGCCAGCGAGGCCATTCAGGTTCTGGGCGGCGCGGGCTACACCCGCGAATGGCCCGCCGAGCAATACTTGCGCGATGCCCGCGTTCTGGCGATCTACGAGGGCACCAGCGGAATGCAGGCGCTCGACCTCGTGCTGCGCCGTGTGCTGGGCGACGAAGGCCGCGCGTTCCACGCCTTCCTCGCGCTCGCCAGAGTCGAGGCGGCCCCCTCCCCGGATGCCGACCCGCTTGGCCAGATGCTCGACCTTCTCGAAACAGCCGCCCAAGGCCTCGACAAGGCCAGGGCCCCGATCATTGCCTGTCCGTTCCTGTCGCTGGCCTCGCTCGCCACGACCGGCTGGCTCGCCCGGCGCCTCACCCGCCTGTCGGGCACGCCCCCCAACGACCATCTGGCCGCGCTGGGCCGCCACTGGCTGCGCCTCGCCCTCCCCGAAGCCCATGCGCAAGCCGCCCTCGTCGCGCAGGGCGCGGATCTTGTCGCCGAATTTCCGGCCATGGAGGCGGCCTGTCCCGCCTGAGCGTCTTTCGCTCCCCAACAAGAAAAGCGGCCGAAGCGAACCTCGGGGGGAAGGTCACTTCGGCCGCTCAGGACGCGGAAAGCCGGTGGGGTTGCAAGGGGGAGAGGGACCGGCGTCCCGCGCGATCGTGTGCCTTGTATCGGACGGGGGCCCCTCCCCGCCTCAAAGTCTGATTCGAAATGCGCCGAAGAGGCGCATTTCGGTTCGGCGCCGGCCCGCTCCCCCACCCGACCTCCCAACGATAGTACCCTATGGGAGGTCGGGTGGGGGAGCGGACCGGTGCCGAACGATCCGAAACAATCGTTTCGGATCAGACACTCAAAGCATTTTAGAAGTTGGCGATGATCTTCATGCCCAGCAGGGTCGCGTTCGGGGTCTTGGAGGTTTCGCCCGGACGGATCATGTAGTCGAACTCGGGCTGGAGCTGGAGGCCGGGCATGACATCGATGCCGTAATAGGCCTCGATCACATGCGAACTGCTCTGCGGCGCCAGCACCGCGGCGCCCAGCGACTGCCCGGTATCGACCATGTAGGTCTGGTTGAGCTGCAACCGCTTGCTGACCTTGTAATACGTCCACAGCACGCCGAAGCGGTCGGTGTTGCGATGCGGGATCACGCCGTTGAACGAGAAACCGGCATAGAACTGGTCGGCCAGCGCCGCCACGCGCGCGGTGTTGTGAACATAGCCGAACATCAGGTAGCCACCCGACATCTGGTCGTTCCCGCCCTTGCGATAGATCATCTGGTCGCCTTCGAACCAGTACATGTTCATCGGCGCGCGGCGCGAGGGATCGCCCGGCGTGACCGCAGCGGCTGCGCTGGTGGTCATCAGGTCGTTATAGCGCGAGCTGTCGTGGGCATAGCCGAACACATAGTGGCCCGGCAGCTTCTTGGCGGTGAGGAACGGCTGCCAGGTGAATTCGACCGGCACCATGACCCCGGTGGTGTGCTCGCTGCCCCAGGCCCAGCCCGACGGATTGCTGGCCAGCGGGGTCACCTGATAGACGCCGAACTGGATGCTGGTGTCGCGCGTGGGACGGAAGCGCACGCGCCCGCCCATCGTGGCCTTGGGATAGACCGCGAAACCGGGCGCCCGCTTGAGGATCACCGGCGCCGAACAGGTGACCATGAACGAGCACAGCAGCGGCGAGGTCGCAAAGACGTGGGTGAGCGACATACGCCCCAGCGCCAGATCGAGGCGCCCGTCGAACATCGTCTTTTGCAGGTAGAAGTCGACAAGGTGGGCCGCCACGCCGCCCGTCAGCCCGTAGACTTCCATCAGGTTGATGTAGTGCTCGCCCAGACGGTCGGTCGAGACCTGGTGCCCGACGCGGTTCATCACCAGCGTGTGCAGGGTCCAGCCATGGAGCCCGAGCAGCTTGTCGAGGTCGAAATGCATTTGCAGCGTGAGTTCGTGGACATAGTCCGCGCCGCGCTCCACGCCGCCGTCGATGTTGCCCATCGCCTCGGCCTTGTAGGAGAACGAGAACGAGAAGCCCTTCTCCTTGAGGCTGGCGCGCAGCGGATCGAGCGGGGTGATCAGGTGGCCGCCCACGGTGGTCGGCACGTAATAGGCATCGGGAACGTCGGTCCGGCGCAGCGAATCCAGTTCGGAAGGCAGCAGCCAGGACATCGCTTCCTTGTCGGTCAGCGGGCGCAGGCTGCTCCCGCCGATGTTCCGGCGCCGGTTTGCGGTGATGTCGGGCACGGTGGGTGCGTCGTGATCATCGCTGGAGCCATCTTCGTCGGATGACGCGGGCGCGGGCGAAGGCGAAGACGAAGTGGGCTCGCCCCCTTCCCCCTCGGGTGCGGCGGTGATCAGGGGGCCCGCTTCGCCCGAAAAGGTCGCGGGCACGAACATGGCCGAAGTCGAAAACGAGGAGGTATCCTGTTCGGGGGCGCCATCGTCCTGCGCATTGATGCCCAGGGGGGCGGCTTCCTGCGCATGGGCCACCAGCGGGGTGGCGCAGGACATCAGGGCCGGCAGCACCGGCCACGCGGCGCGGCGGCGCGAAAGGAACTGGCGAAAGTTGTGCGTCATGAGTGGGGGCTCACCGGCCAGTGCGTTTTCAGGTCGCGACGTCGCGGACGCCCGCCGGAAAGACGCGGTCAAACAAGAGACCGGGGCGGCCGATCCGGTCAACCCGGATCAGCCGCCCCGGCGACTGCGGCGTCAACCCTCAGTGGGTCGAGGCGCCCTTTTGCGGCAGAGCGAACGCGATGATCGTGTCGCTCACATCGGCAGCATGGCTCATGCCACCCACCGAGATCACCACATACTGGCGGCCGGTCCGCGGCGAACGGTAGATCAGGGGCGCGGCCGGAGCACCGGCGGGCAGCCGGGCCTTCCACACTTCCTTGCCCGTCAGCGAGTCGAGCGCGCGCAGGTAGTTGTCTTCGGTACCGGCAAAGAACACCAGGCCCGAAGCCGTCGCGGTGGGACCACCCAGGGTGGGCAGGCCAAGCGGGATCGGCATGTGGGTCTTCATGCCCATCGGGCCGGTATCACGCACGGTGCCGAGCGGAACCTGCCACACGACCTTCTTGGTCTTGAGGTCGATCGCGGTCATCGTGCCGAAGGGCGGCGTGTTGCAGGGCACGGCCAGCGGCGACTGGAGGACGTCGATGCGAACACCGCGATAGGGCCCTGCGACCTGCGGACGCAGCGTCCCCATGAAGCCGGGAACTTCGTCCATCGAGATCTTGTACTTGCTGGCGTTCTTCTCGTTGACGAGCATCATGCGCAGCGGAACGCGCATATCGTTCACGAACATCAGGTCACGCGTCTCGTCGATCGAGATGCCACCCCAGTTCATGCCACCCAGAAGGCTGGGGAACTCGATGTAGGGCTTCTCGCCGGGAGGCGTGAAGGCACCGGTATAGACCGAGTCCTTGAACATGATGCGGCAGTAGAGCTGGTCGAACGTGCTGACACCCCACATCTTGCGCTCGCTCAGGCGCTCGTTGCCAATGCCCGGCATGCCCACCGAGAACGGCTGGGTCGCGGCAAGGTGTTCACCTTCGGCCGCCGGATTGTTGGTGACGGCGCGCTCGACGACACGGGTCACCGGCTTGCCGGTGCGACGGTCGAGAACGAAGATGTTGCCGGTCTTGGTGGTCTGGATCAGCGCGGGAACCTTCACGCCCTTGTCGTTCGTCACGTCATAGAGAACGGGCTGCGAAGGAATGTCATAGTCCCAGACGTCGTGGTGAACGGTCTGGAAGACCCAGCGCGTGCGGCCGGTCGAGGCATCGACGGCGACGATGGCCGCGCCGAACGTTTCCTTGGCCTTGTTGCGGTCGCCGCCCCAGTAGTCGGGCGGGCCCGCGCCGGTGGGCAGGTAGACGAGGTTGAGGTCGCGGTCGTAAGTCGGAACCGTCCAGACGTTGGGGGTTTCGAGCGAGAAGTGCGGGTCCTGCTGGTTGACGGCGGGGTTCTCGGGGTTGCCGACATCCCACACCCAGGCCAGCTTGCCGGTCAGGGCGCTGTAGGCGCGCACCGCGCCCGAAGGTTCGCCATGCACGATGTCGCGGACCCAGCCACCGACAACCGCATTATGGCCCATGAGGACCGGAACCGAAGTCGGGTGATAGCGCTTGCCGCGCTCGACCGGGCCCATGCCGGCCGCAAGGTCAACCGAGCCACCCTTGCCGAAATCGGCGACGGGCTTGCCGGTGTGGGCGTCCAGCGCGATCAGGCGCGCATCGACCGTCGAGATCAGCAGGCGCTGATGGCTCGTCCCGGCAGGCAGGGCGGCCTTCTGCGCGGGCGTCAGGCTGGTGTCGGTGTCGAGGTCGTAATAGCCGACGCCGCGGCAGGTCACGTGCTCGGCCGCGTGAGCGTGCGGATCGAACTTCCACAGCGCTTTGCCGGTATCGGCATCAAGCGCGGTGACCAGATTTTCAGGCGTGCACGAATAGAGCACATTGCCGATCTGGAGCGGGGTGTTCTCATCAACGCCCGCGCCCGGACCGTTGGTGCGGCGGCCCGTGTGATAGGTCCAGGCCACCTGCAAATCGTTCACGTTTTCAGGATTGATGTCGGTGAACGGCGCAAAGCGCGTGCCGTTGGCATTGCGGCCGAACGTCGTCCAGTTGTCCGACGCGTTGATCTTGTCGAGCGGCAGCGGCGTCTTGGCCGACAGGTTCTCCGGCGCATAGATCGCGCCATGCGGGAAGAAAGCCGAAACGAGCGTCAGCACCAGCGCACCGGCGGTTGCAGCACCGCCCCAGAAGCTCGCACGGCGCAGATGGGCCGGCATCGCTTCGAGAGTTGCACTGGCCCACAGCCCGAGACCGAACAGCAGGGCCGGAACCACCAGACGAGGCAGCAGCGCCCAGAAACCGAATTCAGGGGTATCGAAGAGGGCCCAGACAACCGTTGCGCCAAAGATGGCGATCGTCAGGGTCGGCGCAAGGCGATGCTTCTTCAGGAAAAGCACCGCGAGGATCACATAGGCAATCCCGGCCAGGGCGTAGTAGAATGACCCGCCAAGCGTGACCAGCCTGATCCCGCCAGCAGCAAGGACGAGGCCAATGATGAGAGTTACAGCGGCGAACAGGACGCGAAATACGCCACGGCCGTTCGAGTGACGCGGAAGAGGAGAGCCATCAGTCATGATGGCGCCCCGACGGTTCGACGCCGGCTCGTAAGTCCGACGGCATTTGACGGTTTTTCACCTGGTTGCCTTTCCATGCTGTCGACCACCTGCCCGCAAAAGCAGGCTCGGTCGCACAGGTAGATTTCACCCAATTGTTTTTCATGAATGTTGCGGAGCAAACCCAGTGAGGCGCACGCATGTGTCGAATTTGCAATTCATTTGCATTAATTGACCCGCGCGCAATCGACCTTGCCGCTGCATTCATGCAGCGCCCCCTATCTCTCTTCTTTTCATGAAAGAAATGAATTTGTAGAATAACAATTATTCCAATGAGGAATGTTCATGGAATTCAGATTGTTACGCGCCTTCACCGAGGTCGTTCAGCGCGGTGGGTTCTCGCAGGCGGCCCGTTCGCTGGCCTCCACGCAGTCCACGATCAGCAAGGCTGTCAAGCAGCTCGAAGACGAAGTCGGCACGATCCTGCTCGACCGGGTCGGCCACCGCAGCGTGATGACCCCGGCAGGAGAGGTGGTCTATCGGCGGGGAATCAAGCTCCTGGCCGACCGCGACGATCTGATCGTCGAGCTCGATGAAATCCGCGGGCTCAAGCGGGGCGTCCTTCGACTCGGGGTTCCCTCCGTCGGCAACATCAAGCTGTTCGCGCCGGTGGTCTGCATGTACCGCGAACGCTATCCGCAGATAGAACTGCGCCTGATCGAGCATGGCAGCAACCAGCTTGAAAAGCATTTGCGGGCTGGCGACATCGACATCGCGGGCATCCTGAAGCCTCAGTCCCATGACCTGGAATGGGAATTGATCCGGCGCGAACCAATGGTCGCCCTGCTTGCTCCGGGTCACCCGCTCAGCCATTGCCGTTCCCTGAAGCTGACCGACCTGAGCAGTCTTCCCTTTATTCTCTTCGATCCGGGGTTTCGCCTGCACGGCATGATCCTCGATGCCAGTCGCAAGGCCGGTTTCGAACCGACCGTGGCGGTCACCAGCAGCCAGATCGACTTCATGGTCGAGCTGGTCTCGACCAACGTCGGCGTGGCCTTCCTGCCCAGCAACATCGTCGATGAAGCACACCTCCAGCGCCTCGCCGCCATCCCCCTCGACGAGCCCGAGCTTGCGTGGATCATGGGGCACGCGTGGCGGCACAACGCCTATCTCTCGGACGCGACGGTAGCGTGGATGGATCTCGTCCGGGAGACCTACCAGAACGAATAGCACCGCTCCTCCCCGTTTACGGGGAGGGGGACCGCCCGCTGCGCGGGTGGTGGAGGGGTAGAACGCAAGAAAGCCGCCTCTGGGTAGAGACGGCTGG
>DQVI01000159.1 GCA_015661825.1 Novosphingobium capsulatum | reverse complement strand
TCATCGTGTCGAGCGAGGACGAGGCCGAGGCGCGCGACGCGGCCCGCGCCATCGGCGGCTGCGCACCGCGCCTGCCCGACGTGATGATCCTGGGCCCCGCCCCTGCCCCGCTTTCACTGCTGCGCGGGCGCTATCGCTATCGGCTGCTGATCAATGCCCGGCGCACGAGCGAGGTGCAGAAGGTGATCCGGGGCTGGCTTGCCCCCTTTCGATTCCCGCAAGGGGTGCGCGTGGCGGTCGATATCGATCCTTACAGCTTCGTTTGACCGCCCCCTGTTGATCGGCCGCCTCCCGTGCGTCTCAATCGCCGCGTTCGCGGTCCAGCAGGGCCTGCTTGATGGCAAGGCCCCAGGCATAGCCGCCCAGCGATCCGTCCGAGCGCACCACCCGGTGGCACGGGATCAGCACGGCCACAGCGTTCGCCCCGTTGGCGCTGCCCGCCGCGCGCACGGCGCCCGGCTTGCCCACGGCGGCGGCGATCTGCGCGTAAGAGCGCGTTTCTCCGGGCGGAATGGCCTGAAGCTGGCGCCAGACCGCCTCCTGAAACGCCGTCCCGGCCACGTCGAGCGGGATGTGGTCGGCCCGCCCCGGCACCTCGACCGCATCGACGACCTGCCCCAGCAGGGCTTCGAACGCCGTGCCACCTTCGACCAGCAAGGCCTTGGGAAACCTGCTTTCGAGCGCCTCCCGCCCCTCGCCGAACGAGAGCCGGCAGACCCCCTTGTCAGTCGCGGCCACCAGCATCGGGCCCAGTGTCGTGGCCACTTGGGCCCAGTGGATGGTTACCCCGGCCCCGCCATTGCGCCAGGCTGAAGGCGCCATGCCGAGCCGGTCGGCCTCGGCATAGAAGCGCGAGGGCGCGCCATAGCCCGCCGCGTGGATCGCCTCGGTCACGCTGGGCGCATGGCTCAACCCCTCGGCCATGCGCTGCTGACGCAGGGCGCGGCCATAGGCGGCGGGCGAAAGACCGGTGGCGCGGGTGAACACGCGCTGGAAATGGCCGGGGGAATAGCCGGCCTGCGCGGCAAGGTGCGCGAGCGTGGGCGGTGTTTGCGCCTCCTTGATCATGGTCAGGGCCCCGGCCACGGCGGCCTCGTCGCGCGCCATGTCGTCCGGGTGGCACCGCAGGCAGGGGCGCAAGCCTGCGGCACGGGCCTGCGCGCCATCGGCGAAGAAACGGACGTTCGCGCGCGCGGGATGGCGGGCCGCGCAGGAGGGCCGACAGTAAATTCCCGTGGACAGAACGCCGGTCACGAAAACGCCGTCAAAGGCCCGGTCGCGCGCCAAAACCGCCTGCCAACAGGCCTCGGGATCGGGAAGCGGGCACTGCGACATCGAAAACTCCGAACATGGTTTGCACATCCCTCATGCCATTGCCGCGCCCTTCGTGCATCCCGCGCCTTGCGATCAAAGCGAATCCCGGCCATTCCCCTGCCCATGTTGCGCCGCCTCATCGCCCCGCTGCTCGCTGTTGCCGCCCTGTGTGTCGTGCCTGTCACGCCTTTCGGGATCACCGCCGCCCATGCCGACCCCGCCGATATCGCGGCGGCGAGCCGTGGGGTCGTGCGCGTGGTCATCGTGCAGAGCGACGGGCATGGTTCCTCGCTGATCGGCCATGGCACGGGCTTTGCCGTCACCCCCGAATATGTCGTCACCAATGCCCATGTGGTCGATCCGCTGCGACAGGACGACACGCTGATCGCGGGCGTCGTTCCCCCTGAGGGACGCGGCGGCTTCGAGGCGCGCGTGGTCGCCTATTCGCCGCGCAACGACCTTGCCCTGCTCAAGATCAAGGGCGACGGGCGGCTGACCCCGCTCTCGCTCTATGCCGGACAGGTAACCGATGGCGCGGATGTGAGCGCGGTGGGCTATCCGGGCAATGTCGATCTGGCGCAGGGGCTCTCGCTGGGCGATCTGGTCAGCCCGCAGGCGGCGGTCAAGACGCGCGGCTATGTCTCGGCCGGGCGCAGTTCCAAGGAATTCGACACCATCCTGCACACCGCACCGATTGGTGCGGGCAATTCCGGCGGCCCGCTGCTCGATGCCTGCGGGCGCGTGGTGGGGGTCAATTCGTTCGGCACGGTGAGCGACAACGGCACGGATTCGGCGTTCTATTTCGCGATCTCGATGCGCGAGCTGTCGCGCTTCCTCCAGCAGGCCGGGGTCCAGGCCCATGCCAGCGACCTGCCCTGCACCTCGATCGCCGACCTCGACCGCGCCGAGAGCGAACGCGCCGCCACCGATCAGGCCCGCCAGACCGCCGAGCAGGACGCCAGGGCGCTTGCCCGCAACCGCGCGCTCGAAACCGCGCGGCGCCAGGCCGAAATCGCCGTACTGACCGAGCGCGACAACGGCATGGCGCTGGCCGTGCTGATGCTCGTGGGCACGCTGGCAGCAGGCGGCAGCGCCTTCATCTTCGCCCAGCGCAAACGCCCGCAGGCGACCCGCATCGCCGGGGGCAGCGCGCTGATCCTGCTGCTGGGCGCGGGCGCGGCCTGGGCCTTGCGCCCGAGCCTGCAATCGATCGACACCCGCGCGCAGGACATGGTCGACGACCAGCCCGGCGCCAGCGCCTCGGCCAGCCCGCAACCCGCCACGCGCACGACCGGCAAGTTCATCTGCGTGCTCGATCCGCAGCGCAGCCGCGTGACCGTCTCGGACATCACCGATGTTCCCATCGAATGGTCCGCCGATGGCTGCATGAACCAGCGCAGCCAATACGGCCTTGCCAACGATGGCTGGTCGCGCGTGCTGGTGCCCAATGGCGAAGACACCATCGCGGTCACCCATTTCGATCCCGACAGCCACACGTATACCGTCGAACGCTTCCTGATGGGCCTCGACGCGATGAACGCGGCGCGCGCCCAGCGCCAGAAGACGATCGCCCCGGCCTGCGGCGCAGGCGATGCCGAAGCGCGCCGCTTTGGCGACGCACAGGCCGCGATCCGCGCCCTGCTTCCCGCCGAACCCAACGAGCGCATGCGCTACAACTGCCAGCCCGCGCCCTGATCTTTGCCAGCCTGCCGCAGGGCACCGGGTCAAGTATGGTGCCCTGCGCGCGTTGACGATCAGGAAGACCTGATTCGCGAGCCCTGTGTCCATTGCGGCACACCCCCGGCGCCTTCGCCGCAAACCGTCCCGCAGACGATACGTTTGAGCCCCGTTTACGCATACGTTTGCGCCTCGATCAACAGCCCGACCCAACTGGTGGCTTGTCATACGGGTGCGACGTTGCTAGGCGCGCCGGGATTAGGGGGCGTCACGTGCATTTTTGCGCGTCATGCGCCTTGCTTGAAATCCTTGGACTGAAGGGGACTGAGGCGCGTGGAGATTTCCGGCGGCATCACGGCCAGCCTTGCGGGGCGTTACGCTACGGCTCTTTATGAGCTGGCACATGAACAGGGCCAGGTTTCGGCCGTGGAAGGCGATCTGGAGCGCCTGACCGACGCGCTGCGCGAATCGAGTGATTTCGCTGCGCTTATCCGCAACCCCCTGATCAGCCGCCACGCGGCTGGACAGGCAATGGCCGCAGTGGGTCAGACGCTGGGCGTCAGCCCGCTGACCGGCCAGTTCCTCGGCCTGCTGGCCAGCAAGGGCCGTCTGCCCAAGCTCGTCGACATCGCGCGGGCCTACACCACGATTGCCGCCGCCCTGCGCGGCGAAGTGACCGCCCACGTCACCAGCGCTCACCCGCTCGACGATGCGCAGGTCGCGACCCTTGCCGACAAGCTGGCCGCCCGTGCCGGCAAGTCGGTCAAGCTCAAGACCGCGGTCGATCCCGACATTCTTGGTGGGCTGGTCGTCAAGATCGGCAGCCAGATGATCGACAGTTCGATCCGCACCCGTCTCAATTCGCTCGCCCAGGCCATGCAGGGCTGAAGCCAAAAAGTTTGCACGAAAGGCTGAACGATGGAAATCCGCGCCGCTGAAATCTCTAAGGTCATCAAGGACCAGATCGCCAGCTTCGGTACCGAGGCCCAGGTCTCGGAAGTCGGCTCCGTGCTCTCGGTCGGTGACGGCATCGCCCGCATCTACGGCCTTGATCAGGTCCAGGCTGGCGAAATGGTCGAATTCGCCAACGGTGTGCAGGGCATGGCCCTCAACCTCGAAGCCGACAACGTCGGCGTCGTGATCTTCGGCTCGGACGCCGAGATCAAGGAAGGCGACACCGTCAAGCGCACGAACACGATCGTCGACGTTCCCGTCGGCAAGGGCCTGCTGGGCCGCGTGGTCGACGCGCTGGGCAACCCGATCGACGGCAAGGGCCCGATCGTGGCCGCCGAGCGCCGCCGCGTCGAAGTGAAGGCTCCGGGCATCATCCCCCGCAAGTCGGTCCACGAACCCGTGCAGACCGGCCTCAAGGCGATCGACGCCCTGGTTCCCGTGGGCCGTGGCCAGCGCGAGCTGATCATCGGTGACCGCCAGACCGGCAAGACTGCCGTTGCGATCGACACCTTCATCAACCAGAAGGCCGCCAACGCGGGCAACGACGAAGGCAAGAAGCTCTATTGCATCTACGTCGCCGTCGGCCAGAAGCGCTCGACCGTGGCGCAGATCGTCCGCCAGCTCGAAGAAAACGGCGCGATGGAATACTCCATCGTCGTGGCCGCGACCGCTTCGGAACCCGCTCCGCTCCAGTACCTGGCGCCCTACACCGGCTGCGCCATGGGCGAGTTCTTCCGCGACAACGCGATGCACGCCGTGATCGTGTACGACGACCTTTCCAAGCAGGCCGTCGCCTATCGCCAGATGTCGCTGCTGCTGCGTCGTCCTCCGGGCCGCGAAGCTTATCCGGGCGACGTGTTCTACCTGCACAGCCGTCTGCTCGAACGCGCGGCCAAGATGAACGACGACTTCGGCGCCGGCTCGCTGACCGCCCTGCCGATCATCGAAACCCAGGCAGGCGACGTTTCGGCCTACATCCCGACCAACGTGATCTCGATCACCGACGGCCAGATCTTCCTTGAAACCGGCCTGTTCTACCAGGGCATCCGTCCGGCCATCAACGTGGGTCTGTCGGTTTCGCGCGTTGGTTCGTCGGCCCAGACCAAGGCGATGAAGAAGGTCGCCGGGTCGATCAAGCTCGAACTGGCCCAGTACCGCGAAATGGCGGCCTTCGCCCAGTTCGGTTCGGACCTCGACGCCTCGACCCAGAAGCTCCTCAACCGCGGTGCGCGCCTGACCGAGCTGCTCAAGCAGCCCCAGTTCTCGCCGCTCGGCTTCGAAGAGCAGACCTGCGTGATCTTCGCGGGCACCCAGGGCTACCTCGACTCGGTTCCCGTGTCGCAGGTCACCGAATACGAAGCCGAACTGCTCAGCTTCCTGCGCACGCAGAAGGCCGACCTCCTCGCCGAGATCCGCGACAGCAAGGACCTGGGCGATGGCGCCAAGGCCAAGCTGAAGGAAGCGCTCGAGGCTTTCGGAAAGCAGTTCGCCTGAGGGCCAGATCGCCTGAAGACAAGACACCAACCATCCCCCCGGCCATCCGCGCATCAGCAAAGGACGGGCCGGGGGTGATGAAGTGGAGATAGACGAGTGGCCTCGCTCAAGGAACTCAAGCTGCGGATCAACTCGGTCAAATCGACCCAGAAGATCACGAAGGCCAAGCAGATGGTCGCCGCGGCCAAGCTGCGCAAGGCGCAGGCGGCTGCCGAGGCCGCGCGCCCCTATGCCGGTCGTCTGGCCGATGTCATGGCCAGCCTGGCAAGCAAAGTGCAAGTCGGCGAGGGCAGCCCCAAGCTGCTCGCGGGAACCGGCAAGGACCAGATTCACCTTCTGGTCGTCGCCAATTCCGACCGCGGCCTGTGCGGCGCGTTCAATGCCAATATCGTCAAGGCCTCCAAGGCCAAGGCGAACGAACTGATTGCCCAGGGCAAGACCGTTCACTTCTACCTGATCGGCCGCAAGGGTCGTCCGGCCATCCGCCGCGACTTCCCCAACGCGATCGTGGGGCACTTCGACACGACCACCGTGCGCGAAGCCGGCTTTGTCGAAGCCGAGAAGATCGCCGGGGAACTGCTTGCCCTCTACGAGGGTGGCAAGTTCGACGTGGCGCATCTGTTCTTCTCGGAATTCCGCAGCGCCCTGCACCAGATCCCGACCGCGCAGCAGATCATCCCCGTGCCCGCTCCCAAGGCGGACACCCGGAGCACCGCCAAGGCCGATGGGGCCGTGGTCGATTACGAACCCGACGAGGAAGCGATCCTTGCCGATCTGCTGCCGCGTTACCTGCGCGTGCAGATCTTCGGCGCGCTGCTCGAAAACATGGCCAGCGAACAGGGCGCCTCGATGACCGCGATGGACAATGCCACGCGCAACGCCGGCGAACTGATCAAGAAGCTGACCATCCAGTACAACCGCAGCCGCCAGGCCGCGATCACCACCGAACTCGTCGAAATCATCGCCGGCGCCGAAGCGCTTTGACGACGACCAAGCAGGCAAGGAAAGACTAGAATGGCAACCGCACCTGTCATCACCCCGACCGGCAAGATCAGCCAGGTCATCGGCGCCGTCGTCGACGTTCACTTCGACGGCGAACTGCCGGCCATCCTCTCGGCTCTCGAGACCTACAACAACGGCAACCGCCTGGTTCTCGAAGTCGCCCAGCACCTGGGCGAAGGCACCGTCCGCACGATCGCCATGGACTCGACCGACGGCCTCACCCGTGGCCAGAGCGTGACCTCGACCGGCGCGCAGATCTCGGTGCCCGTCGGCCCCAAGACGCTCGGCCGCATCCTCAACGTCGTGGGCGAGCCCATCGACGACAACGGCCCGGTCGGCGCCGACCAGTTCGCCCCGATCCACGCCAAGGCTCCCTCCTTCGTCGACCAGTCGACCGAAGCGGCGATCCTGGTCACCGGCATCAAGGTCATCGACCTTCTCGCGCCTTACGCCAAGGGCGGCAAGATCGGCCTGTTCGGCGGCGCGGGCGTTGGCAAGACCGTGCTCATCCAGGAACTGATCAACAACATCGCCAAGGGCCACGGCGGCGTGTCGGTGTTCGCGGGCGTGGGTGAACGTACCCGCGAGGGCAACGACCTCTACCACGAATTCCTCGACGCGGGCGTCATCGCCAAGGACGCCGAGGGCAACCCGACCTCGGACGGCTCGAAGGTTGCGCTCGTGTTCGGCCAGATGAACGAACCGCCGGGCGCCCGCGCTCGCGTCGCGCTCTCGGGTCTGACCATGGCCGAGTACTTCCGCGACCAGGAAGGCCAGGACGTGCTGTTCTTCGTCGACAACATCTTCCGCTTCACCCAGGCGGGTTCGGAAGTGTCGGCGCTGCTCGGCCGTATTCCTTCGGCGGTGGGCTACCAGCCGACCCTGGCGACCGACATGGGCGCGCTCCAGGAACGCATCACCTCGACCACCAAGGGCTCGATCACCTCGGTTCAGGCGATCTACGTTCCGGCCGACGACTTGACCGACCCTGCGCCGGCCGCTTCGTTCGCCCACCTCGACGCCACCACCACGCTCTCGCGCGCCATCTCGGAACTCGGCATCTATCCGGCGGTCGACCCGCTGGACTCGACCAGCCGCGTTCTCGAACCGCGCATCGTGGGTGCCGAGCACTACGAAACCGCCCGTCGCGTCCAGGAAACGCTCCAGAAGTACAAGTCGCTTCAGGACATCATCGCCATCCTGGGCATGGACGAACTGTCGGAAGAAGATAAGCTGACCGTGGCTCGCGCCCGCAAGATCCAGCGCTTCCTCTCGCAGCCGTTCCACGTGGCCGAAGTGTTCACCGGCATCTCGGGCAAGTTCGTGCAGCTCGAAGACACCGTCCGCTCGTTCAAGGCGGTTGTCGACGGCGAATACGACCACCTGCCCGAAGCAGCCTTCTACATGGTCGGCGGCATTGAAGAAGCCGTCGAGAAGGCCAAGAAGCTGGCTGCCGAAGCCTGATAACAGACACCTTGCCCCCCGCCGCCCGGCTCGCCTCGAAGAGGCCTGTCGAACACGCGGGGGGCCAAAGGGAATAGTGCGATGCTCAACTTCGAACTCGTCACCCCGGCCCGCCTCGTCCGCTCGGAAGCGGTGTGGCAGGTTGTCGTTCCCGGCACCGAAGGCGAATTCGGTGTGCTGGAAGGCCACGCGCCGTTCATGTCGACGGTGAAGGACGGCACGCTCAAGGTCTATCGCACCCAGGGCGGCCAACCGGAAGAAATCCGCGTTCAGGGCGGCTTTGCCGAAGTGAACGACAAGGGCCTCACGGTCCTGGCCGAGCACGTCGAAGGCTGATCCAGCCTTTGCCGTGACGCCTGAAAAGGGCCGGTTTCCCATGCGGAAACCGGCCCTTTTCATGTCCGGCATCCGGGGCTGGCCCGTCTCGCCCGCTCCTTGAGGGGCAGCAAAGGGAAAACCCTTAGGCGCTCCTTGCTCGCCTTTCACGCTTTCCGGCGCATAGCTTCGGGTCTCGACACAGCCGGAAGCCTGAAGGAGAAGGCCCTTGCGATCATGGTGGCCGGTCCGTTGGTTTGCGGAAATCGGCAGTGATCCGGCACTGGCCGTGCCCCAGGCGGTCAACCTGCAAAAGCAGGTGCCGCTGCTCTATGGGCTCCTGCTGATCAACTCGCTGGCCGTGGCGATCACCCATCGCGGGCAAGCGCCGTTCATGCTCACGGTGAGCGTTCCGGCCGTGCTGTTCACGATTTCGGTGGTGCGGATGGTCCACTGGCTGCGCCGGGCACGCCTGGGGCCGCCCTCGCCCGCGCTGGCACGGCGCCAGTTGCGCACGATCACCGTTCTCGCCGCGCTGATGGCGCTGGCCTATATCCTGTGGTCGCTGGCGCTCGCGCCCTATGGCGGGCCCCTCGTGCAGGCCCATGTCGGGCTCTATATCTCGACGACGGTAATCGGTTGCATCTTCTGCCTGCTGATCCTGCCCCAGGCCGCGCTGCTGGTGGCCCTCACCGTCCTGCCCGCATTCATCTACATGTGCATCGAACGTCAGGAACTGACGCTGGTGACGATCGGCATCAATGTCGCGCTGGTGCTGGGCGTGTTGCTGCGCGTGCTTTTCAACACCTTTTCCTATTTTCGCAATCAGGTGCTCTCGGCCACCCTGCTCGCCAGCCAGCATGCCGAATTGCAGCGGCTGAACGAGGAAAACCGCCGGCTCGCCCTGACCGACAGCCTGACCGGCCTTCCCAACCGCCGCCAGTTCCACGCCGACCTCGACCGCCTGACCGCACAGGAAGGTCGGGCGCCCTTTGCCATCGGCGTGCTCGACCTCGACCGTTTCAAGCCGATCAACGATACCTATGGCCATCAGGTCGGCGACCGCCTGCTCACCGCGATTGCCGCCCGCTTGCGCGCGATGACCGGCCCGCAGATCATGGTCTACCGCCTCGGCGGCGATGAATTCGGCCTGATCGACACCGACCTGCCCTCCTTCGAGAATACGTGCGAGCGCCTGCTCCAGCAGGTCAAGGCGCCCTTGCACATCGGCGAAATCGTCCTGCGTGTGGGGGGATCGCTGGGCATCTCGCGCTTTCCCGAGGCAGGCACTACCGCCACTGATCTTTTCGACCGCGCCGATTATGCACTCTATCACGCCAAGCACGTCAATGGCGGGGGCATGTGCGTGTTCACCGCCGCGCTCGAAACTGCCGTTCGGGCCAACCGCGCGATCGAGCGCGCGCTTCAGGCCAGCAGCTTCGAGGACGAACTCTCGATCGTCTTGCAGCCCATCATCGCGCTGGACACGGGCAGACTGGGCGGGGTCGAAGTGCTCGCCCGCTGGACCAATCCGCATCTGGGCGAGATTTCGGCAACCGAATTCATCGCCATCGCCGAGCGCTCGACCGCGATCCATTCGATCACCCGGACCGTGTTCCGCAAAGGGCTGAAGGCCGCGCAATGCCTGCCCGCCCACGTGGCGCTGTCGTTCAACCTCTCGGTCTGCGACCTCGGCTCGGCCACGACCCTGGCCTTCATCCGCCGCGAAATCGAACTGGCGGGCATCGCGCCGGGCCGGATCTGGATCGAGGTGACCGAAACGGCGGTCATGCGCAATGCCGAGGCCGCCGCAGGCGCGCTCCAGGCCTTTCGCGACATGGGCATACGCATCGCGCTCGACGATTTCGGCACGGGCTATTCGAGCCTTGGCTATGTCCAGACACTCCCGCTCGACAAAGTGAAGATCGACCGCAGCTTCGTGCGCGCCATCGATGGGGAACGCGGCTGCACGATGACACGCGCGGTGATCACCTTGTGCCACACCATCGGGCTGGCCTGCGTGGCCGAAGGGGTGGAATCCGCCAGCCAGTGTGCGCTGCTCAGGCAGGCAGGCTGCGAATATGCCCAGGGCTATCTGTTCAGCCATCCCCTTCCGCTCGAAACCCTGCTCGCCCGTTGCACCGACCCCGATGCCGACTGGCGCCCCGCCCTCGGGGAAATCACCCCGCAAACCGATCGCGGGGCCGCCGCAGCCTGACCGATCCGGCACCACCGGACGGAAAAGGCCCGACGGTTGCCGGATATGGCCGGGCTTGCTAACATGAGGGCATTCGTATGGACCCGGTGAAATTCCGGGTGGCTATTCCGGCCGCCGATCCGCCGGACAACGCAATTCGCATATTATGGCCGCGTGACAGGCCCCATGGCTGTTCCATGGCCTCCGTGGGCCGCTGGCTGGTCGCGCCGCCCGGCTTCATGCCACTGGCGCACGCAATGCGATTTTCGTGGACTTTCCCGTTTCATGGCTTCGACCTTTCTTGATCACTATCGCGCCGAATGGTTCGACGGGGTCACCGCCGCGCGGCGCGACA
Source organism: Novosphingobium capsulatum (assembly GCA_015661825.1). Lineage (GTDB taxonomy): Bacteria > Pseudomonadota > Alphaproteobacteria > Sphingomonadales > Sphingomonadaceae > Novosphingobium > Novosphingobium pituita. The sequence goes on along the minus strand of DQVI01000159.1, from coordinate 2,001 downwards.
TCCTGGCCGGGCTGGTCGCCACTTTCGCGCTCATTCCCGAAGTGATCGCCTTTTCCTTCGTGGCCGGGGTCGACCCGCAGGTCGGCCTGTTTGCCTCGTTCGTGATCGGCATTGTCATTGCGATCTTCGGTGGGCGCCCGGCGATGATCTCGGGCGCGGCGGGCTCGGTGGCGCTGGTGGTGGGCGTGCTGGTCAAGGCCCACGGCCTGCCCTATCTTCTGGCCGCGAGCGTGCTGGGCGGGCTGCTCCAGATCGTGTTCGGGCTGCTGCGGCTCGACGTGCTCTTGCGCTTCGTTTCACGCTCGGTCCGCACGGGCTTCGTCAATGCGCTGGCGATCCTCATCTTTTCGGCACAAGTCCCGCAATTGCTGGGGGTCAGCTGGCACACGTATGCGCTCGTCGCGCTGGGGCTGGCGATCATCTACCTGCTGCCGCGCCTGACCCAGGCGGTGCCCTCGCCGCTGATCTGCATCCTCGTCCTGACCGGGATCACCATGGCCGTGCCCATGCCCGTGCGCACGATTGCCGATCTGGGCCAGTTGCCTGCCGGCCTGCCCGCCTTCGCCCTGCCGCACGTGCCGTGGACGCTCGAAACGCTGGTCGTGGTCGCGCCCTATGCGCTGGCGATTGCCGCGGTGGGCCTGCTCGAATCGCTGATGACCGCCGCGGTCGTCGACGACCTGACCGAGACCACCAGTTCCAAAACCCGTGAATGCACCGGCCTTGGCCTTGCCAACATGGCCGCCGGGCTCTTTGGCGGGATCGCCGGGTGCGGGATGATCGGCCAGACGGTGGGCAATGTGCGCTATGGCGGGCGCGGACGCCTCTCGACGCTGATGGCCGGGGTGTTCCTGCTGGTCGTGCTGGTGCCGCTGCGCCCGTGGGTCGCGCAAGTGCCCGTGGCCGCGCTGGTGGCGATCATGATCATGGTTTCGGCCAGCACGTTCGCGTGGAGCTCGCTGCGCGATCTGGGCCGCCATCCCAAAGTCTCGGGCGCGGTCATGCTGGCGACCGTCGCGGTGACCGTCGCCACCCACGATCTGGCCGCCGGGGTCGTCGTGGGGGTCATGCTCAGCGGGGTGTTCTTCGCCTTCAAGGTCACGCGCATGATGCATGTGACGGTCACCTACGACAAGGCGAACGACACCCGCGTCTATACCGTGGCGGGGCAGGTCTTCTTTGCCAGTGCCGGGATCTTTGCCGACAGCTTCGACTTGCGCGAGACGGCAAGATCGGTGCGGATCGACCTTGCGGCGGCGCATTTGTGGGACGTGACCGCCGTGGGCGCGCTCGACGAAGTGGTCGCCCGCCTGCGCCGCCATGGCACCCATGTCGAACTCGTCGGCCTCAACCAGGCCAGCGCGGTTCTGGTCGATGCCCATGCCCCGCAGGCCCGCAAAGCGGCAACCTGATCACCGGACGCCGCCCGATGCGCGCTCCTGCGCCGGGCGCCGTCCGGTGAGGCGAAGATAGAACCGCGAGAAGTAGGACGGGTCGTCAAAGCCCAGTTCGGCGGCCACTTGCGCGGCGGTGGCATTGGTATAGCGCAAGAGCCGCCGTGCCTCGCTCACGAGGCGGCGGTGGACCACATCCATCGGCGTACACCCCAGCCGCGCGGCGGTCAGGCGCGAGAGCGTGCGCGGGGTCATGCCCAATGCGGCGGCATAGAAAGCCAGATCGCGGTGGCTGCGGAAATGAACCTCGACCAGCCCGGCAAAACGGTCGATCCGGGGATCGGGCGCAGGCCCCCGTTCGGAAGTCTCCTGCACGATGCAGCGCGCCAGCGCCTCGGCCAGAGCCAGCACGAGCGGGTCGCTCCAGCCGTGATCGGCGCGGGCCGCAACCTGCAAGGCCGGCATCTCTCCGGCCAGCCATGCCGCCCGCCGCCAAATGATGTTTTGTTTGCCAGAGTTGGAGTAGGTTGTGCTGGAAGAGTGGCAGTAGTATTAGATGAAAATGATGTAGGTGTAGCTGATGACTGGATATACATTATAAGGGTTG
>DQVI01000132.1 GCA_015661825.1 Novosphingobium capsulatum | reverse complement strand
GGCAGCAGCGCGACATGGGCCGCAAAGGCCGCCCCGGCCCCGCCCAGCGCAACGAGCGCCGGGATCGCCAGAACCGGCGCCACGCGGCGTGCGCCATCGTCCTTCCAGCGCAAGAGCGGCCCCACGGCCATGACCACGATCATCGGAAAGGCGAAGATCGCCGAGACCGGGTTGAAATAGGGCGGCCCGACCGAAACCTTGACCCCGAAGGCCTCGGTCAGCAGCGGATAGAGCGTGCCCACCAGCACGATGCCCAGAATGCCGCAGAGCATGACATTGTTGAACACCAGGCTCGCCTCGCGGCTGACGAAAGCAAAGCGCGCGCCCTCGGTCACCGTGCTGGCGCGCAGGCCAAACAGCAGCAGCGCGCCGCCGATATAGATCGCCAGCAGGATCAGGATGAAGCTGCCGCGCGTGGGATCGACGGCGAAGGCGTGAACCGAAGTCAGGATGCCCGAACGCACGAGGAACGTGCCGACCATCGACATCGAGAACGCCACCACGCCCAGCATCACCGTCCAGGCCCGCAGCGCATTGCGCGCGGCCAGTACCGACACCGAATGGAGCAGCGCGGTTGCCGCCAGCCAGGGCATCAGCGAGGCGTTCTCGACCGGGTCCCAGAACCACCAGCCGCCCCAGCCCAGCGTGTAATAGGCCCAGTACGAGCCCGCCGTGATCCCCAGCGTCAGGAAAATCCACGCGCCCAGCACCCAAGGCCGCATCGCGCGGGCAAAGGCCGGACCGACATCGCGGGTAACCAGCGCGCCCACGGCAAAGCTGAAGGCGATCGAAAGCCCGACATAGCCGACGTAGAGCGTGGGCGGATGGAACGCGAGGCCGATGTCCTGCAACAGCGGGTTGAGCCCGGCGCCTTCGGGCGCAGGCTGGGGCAGGCGTTCGAACGGATTGGAGGAGAGCAGCAGGAACGCATAGAACCCGAGGCTGACGAAAGCCTGCCCGGCCAGCGTGGCGATCAGCGTGTCTTCCGCCAGCCGCTTTTCGACCAGCGCCACAAACGCGCCGCCAAGGCTCATGATCGTCACCCACAGGAGCATCGAGCCCTCGTGGTTGCCCCAGGCCCCGGCGATCTTGAAGATCATCGGCTTGGCCGAATGGCTGTTCTCGGCGACGAGCTTGACCGAAAGGTCGGTGGTGACGAACAGCCAGATCAGCGCGGCAAAGGCCAGCGCCACCAGCACGCCCTGCATCATCGCCACAGGGCGGATCACCCCGCGCAAGGCCGCGCCCTGGGGCCGCAGCGCAAGGGCGCCTGCAATCAGTTGCAATGCCGCGAGCGCGGCGGCCATCCACAGGGCGGCCAGACCCAGCTCGGCGATCATTTCGTGTCGGCCACCACGGCCTTGGCCTGGGCCGAGGTCATGTCCTTCATTTCGCGCGGCACATATTTCTCGTCATGCTTGGCCAGGAGGTTGTCGGCCACAAATGTTTGTCCTTCCATGCGCCCTTCGGCCACAACGCCCGACCCTTCGACGAAAAGATCCGGGGTGATCCCCGAAAAGCGCACCGGCACGCGCGCCTTGCCATCGCCGACGATGAAATGGATTGTCACCCCGTCGGGCATCGTGTGGATCGAGCCTTTCTCGACCATGCCCCCCAGACGCACCGCGCGCCCCTGTTCGGGCGGATGGGCGACCAGATCGCTGGGCACATAGAAATAGCTGGCCTGCTTCGAGAGCGCCCAGGCTGCCAGCAGCCCCGCGCCAACCAGCGCGACGAGCGCAATGACCAGCAGAACCAGTCGCTGATGCTTGGCCTTGATCGCGCTCATCTGTCCCTCTTGCCCTTATTGCGTGCGGCGTCGCGGCGGCGCTCGGCGCGCACCATCGCCCAGAGCGTCCAGCCCACCAGCAGTAGCGTTCCGGCCACCCCGATGGTCAATGCTGCGGCCACATAGTGCCATTGGTCCAGCCGTTCATGCATGATAATCGATTGTCCATACTCGCATGGGGGTCAGACGGGAGGTCAGGCCATCGCCTTGCGGCGCAACCGGGCCTCGGCCTGGATCTGCGCCAGAAGCGTGCGCATCCGCGCCAGCACGACGCCGCCGAAGATGCACGAGAAGCCCAGCGCCGCCACCAGCAGCGGCCAGAGGAAGGCCGGGTCGATGGCCGATTTGCCAAATGTGATCGAGGCGGGCTGGTGCAGGCTGTTCCACCAGACCACCGAGCGGTTGATGATCGGGATGTTGATCGCGCCGACCAGCCCGAAAATGGCGGTCACCCGGCTGGCCCCGCTGCCCGCCGCCGCATCGCGCTGCGCCGCGCCCGCCAGCGCGATATAGCCGAAATAGAGGAACAGCAGGATCAGGAAGCTGGTCAGCCGCCCGTCCCAGACCCACCACGTACCCCAGGTGGGCCGTGCCCAGATCGAGCCGGTGATCAGGCATAGCGCCGTGAACGCGGCCCCCGGCACGGCTGCGGCACGCGCGGCGATGGCCGAAAGCGGATGGCGCCAGACCAGTTCGACGATGCTGGAAACCGCAATCGTGCTCCACCCGGCCATGCCCAGCCAGGCGCAGGGCACGTGGATGAACATGATCCGCACGGTCTGGCCCTGCAACTGGTCGGGCGGGACCACGAACAGGCCCCAGGCCAGCGCACCGAACGCAAGGACCAGCCCCAGTCCGAGCAGAAGTGGTGTCAACCAGCGGGCGAGCCGCAAAAACCGGGCTGGATTGGCAAAACCGTGCATGGCGATAAATTCGTTGACCCTGACCGTCCGGGTATTCCCGGCCCCTTGCCTCGCTGTGCCATCGCGCCCGAACGAGGGCAAGCGAAACAGCCGAAACGGACCATACGCCTTTGGGATGAGAAGGCCTTGGGAAGGGGGATAAAAACCGCGCCATGCGCGCTGGCGGCCTTGCATCTGGCGAAGGCCGCGATCCTGTCGATCAGGAGAAATGGGGCGATCGAAGGGGTTCGAACCCTCGACCTCCGGTACCACAAACCGGCGCTCTAACCAACTGAGCTACGATCGCCACAACGGTGCCCAAAGGGCTTTTCCGTGTCCCCGTCCGACCCTTTCACAAGTGCTCGGTGCGGGTGAGCGCCCTTGCAACAATAAGCCGGGCTTGGGAAGCGAAAACTTGCATCCGTGGAAAACTTTTTCAGCGATCCGCCGCCTCGCCCCAGGCGCGCGCGACGATTTTCGGGCGATCCTGCCCCCCATCGATCAGCACGTCTTCGCCCAGCACGCGGCCATCGATGCGCGCCTCGATCCGCGCACGCAGCCAGCGATCCTGCGTCACCACCTCGTCCGGCGCGAATCCGGGAAGGCCTTCGGGCGTGATCCCCCCCTGCCCGATCGGCTGGCCAATCATCTGCTCGGCCCGCGCGAGCGGCAAGACCTCGGGCGCGAACATCGCCAGCAGCCGCCCCTGCCCCGCGCGCAACGAGGCCAGCGCGACCGGCGAAGTGCCCACCTCTGGCAAGGCGCAAAGCCATGGTGCCAGACGGGCCTGCAAGGCGGGCGTCATCCCGCGCACCGCGCGCAGCTCGCCCACATCGACCAGCGGGCGCCCCGCCGTCCGATAGGGATGCGCCGAGGCGAGATAGACCGAATCTTCCGCCCCTTGCGGCAGGCTTTGCGAATCGCTGTCGATCCAGTCGGCCATGGCATCGGCGAGCGCGCCCGCCTGCCCCGCCCCGATACCCAGCGAAACCATCAGCGTGCGCGCCTCCATCAGCCCCGCCGGGCGCGCGCGCAGGCTGCCATCGGGTTGGGCCAGAACCAGCGCATTGACGTTGAAGCAATTGCCCCCCGGCCCCACGCGCCAGACGATGGCCCCGCGTGGCACGGCCCATTGCCCTTCCCCCGGCGCCACGCTCCCGTCGGCAAGGCCCGCCAGAACGCGCGCCTCCCCATCGGCCAGCGCCCGCTG
>DQVI01000221.1 GCA_015661825.1 Novosphingobium capsulatum | reverse complement strand
GGGGGGAGGGAAGGGGGGCGTTCACGGCGGGCAAGGCCTCCGCAAATACCCATAGGTCACAGGAAAAATGCTTAGGGTTTGTTCGTGGGGGACTGCCCGGCACGGGGCGCGTGCCCTTGCCGCATGGCCGCCCTCAAGCGACTTGCGGCGGCGCGATGCCGGGGTTTCGGATCGCTCCGGAACGCCTCCAAGTCGGAGCTTTCATCCCGGCGCCCTTCCTTGTCTTCGTGGCGTGCAGGCATAGAACAACAGTGAAACGATCAAGTGGAGGCGTATCGTGACTATTGCTCATGCGCTGTTTTTGGGGTGTTCGACCAAGACCTTTTCAGGAAATTCTTCCGGGCCGTCGTCTGCCCGGCTTCGCGGCGCGCCGGGCGCGCGCAGGCGGGGGGGCAGGAAGGGCGCCGGTCTGGCTCTCGCGCTGGGGCTGCTGGTGGCGCTGCCGGGGTGTGCGAGCCGCGATATGCGCCCGCTCACTTCGGCCGATCGCGCGGCGGGCATCGCGGGCTATCGCGTCGGCGCGGGCGACAAGCTGCGCATCACCGTCTTCAACGAGCCCACGCTGACCGGCGAATACAACGTCACGCCGACCGGGGCGGTGGCTTTTCCGCTGATCGGCGTGGTCCAGGCCGGAGCCCACACGACCGAGGAAGTGACGCGCGAGATCACCGGTCGCCTTGCGGGGGCTTATGTCAACGATCCGCGCGTGAGCGTCGAGGTGCTCAACTACCGCCCGTTCTACATTCTGGGCGAGGTCAACAAGCCGGGCGAATATCCCTATGCCTCGGGCATGACAGTCGATCAGGCGATCGCCAAGGCCGGTGGCTTTACCTATCGCGCCAACGAGAAGACGGCGTTCCTGCGCCGCCAGACCTCGACCGGCGAGCATCCCGTTTCGCTGCGCGGCATCAACCAGGTGGCGATCCTGCCGGGCGACACGATCCGCGTGGGGGAACGCTACTTCTGACCGGCGGGCGCCCCTGCTTTTCGGCAATGGTGGCGTCTTCCCGTCGCGGGAGGCGGTGCGGACTTGTGGCCGGGCATGGCCGGGCAGCGGGTGGCCGGAAAACGGGATCGGCGCGCGGCTGGGGGCAGAGGGGCCGGGTAGGGGGAGGCGGGGCAGGGGCCCCGATGCGTCTTTCCCCCGCCCGGAGGGGGGCGTTTCCTGCGCCAGAGCGCACGCGGGCTTGCCGGGAGGCGCGCGCAGGCCTTCGGGCCGGGCTGATGCCGGGTGCGGAGGGTCAGGTCTGAAAAGGGGGGTGGCTCCCTGAGTAGGATTCGAACCTACGGCCGCTCGATTAACAGTCGAGAGCTCTACCGCTGAGCTATCAGGGAACAGTGCCGGACGGGCCGGCTATGCAATTCTGCCGGTGGTGTGCCGGAAGAAGAATGGCTCCCTGAGTAGGATTCGAACCTACGGCCGCTCGATTAACAGTCGAGAGCTCTACCGCTGAGCTATCAGGGAACAGATCCGGTTGCCCGGAACAGGTGGGGCGCTAATAGCAGGCATTTCGGGCTTGGCAAGCGCCTTGGTCGCAATTTTCCACAACTGGCCGAATGGATACCGGTTCTCCCTGAAGGCCGGGAGACAGGCTCTCAGGCGAGGAACTGTTCGTCGAAAATGCGTTCGTCGAGGCTGCGGCCCCGGTCGAACAGCAAGGTCAGCTGGTGGTCGCGCCACGCGCGGATGTGGACTTCGCTGACATCGCGGATTTCCTGCTGGTCGGCCACGACGAGGACCGGGCGCTTGACCGATTCGAGCGCGCGCACGACGATGTGGGCGGTATCGGGCAGGATGGCCCCGCGCCAGCGGCGGGGGCGGAACGGGCTGATCGGGGTGAGCGCGAGGATATTGCCCCCCAGCGGCAGGATCGGGCCGTTGGCCGAGAGGTTGTAGGCGGTCGATCCGGCGGGCGTGGCCACGAGCACCCCGTCGCACGAGAGTTCGGGGATGCGGACTTTGCCGTTGACCGTCACTTCGAGCTTGGCGGTCTGGCGCGTCTCGCGCAGCAGCGAGACTTCGTTGATCGCATAATAGCTTTGCGTTTCACCTGCATTGGTGACCGCATCCATGCGCAGCGGGCTGATCGCCACCGGGCGGGCCCGCGACAGCCGTTCTTCGAGGCTGCGGCTGCTCTTCTGCTTGTTCATCAGGAAGCCCACCGTGCCAAGGTTCAGGCCATAGGCGGGCACCACCCGGTCGAGATCGAGCATCTGGTGGAGCACTTGCAGCATGAAGCCGTCGCCCCCCAGCACGATGACCGCGTCGGCTTCTTCGAGCGGCACCCAGTCGCGCGAGGCGGCGAGGGTCTGGGCGGCGTCCTGGGCCTTGGGGGTGGGAGAGGCCAACAGGGCGAGCTTCCCATAGGGGGCGCCCACTGTCGAACCGGAAGCGCTGATCGTCATTGTTGGTCCAATTTTCCTGTCAGGCCCGAGGGCGTGGCCTGTATCCGCGATGTGCGGTCTTGTGCGGGTGATATGGGGTGCCCCATTATGGCGCAATGCGAAAAAACCGGAGGTGCGGCGAGGGGCGACAGCAACCGGGAGGCTCTGCTAGGGGCGGGGTAACCATGACATCCGCGCCAGCCTCCGTTCCGTCCCCGGATTCTGTTCCTGCCCCTGTTCCTGCCCTTGTTCCTGCGTCGTCCGGTCAGGGCACCGATGGCTTGACCGGTCTGGTCGATGCGCGCGCAGCGCTGGCCTGGCTCGACCGTGCGGAGGGGCGGCGCGAGGCAGGGCCGGTGCATGCTATGCTCTTGGGCCTCAATCGATTGCAGGCGGTCAATCTGGCCTTTGGGCGGGGCGGGGGAGACCGCATTCTGGTCGAAGTGGCGCGGCGCATCGTGCAGGTGCTGGGCGAGGAGCTCGGCCCGCGCGGGCTCGTCGCGCGGGTTTCGGGCGGGGAGTTCCTGATCGCCAGCGACGCGCCGCTCAGCCGCGAGCGGTGGCAGGGGGTGGCGCAAGTGCTGGGGCGCGCGATTGCCCGGCCCCTGCGGCTGGACAGTCTTTCGCCTGATGGTGGGGCCGTGGGTGAGGCCGTGCGCCTCTTGCCACGCATTGCGCTGTTGCGCGGCCAGCCGGGCGACAGCGGTTCGAGCCTGCTCGACCGGCTCGATCAGGCGCTCGTGCAGTTGCAGCGCGGCGCGGCGCGGCGGTTGCTCTGGGCCGATGGCAGCCACCGCGCCCGCGCGCGCAGCGCGGCCCTGCTCGAAGCCGACCTGATCGGCGCGCTCCATCGTGACGAGATCGCGATTCTCTACCAGCCGCAATTCCGCGTGCGCGACGGGGCCTTGGCCGGGGCCGAGGCGCTGGCCCGCTGGGAGCATCCGACCATCGGGCGAATCGGCGCGGCCACGCTGTTCACCGTGGCCGAGCGGGCCGACCAGATGGCCCCGCTCTCGCAGCATATCGCCGGGGCCGCCATGACCGGCGCGCAGGGCTGGCCCGAGGCATGGCGGCTTTCGCTCAATGTCACGCCCGAGGATTTTGCCCTGCCCGATTTCGCCGGGAGCCTGCTGGGCCGCGCGCGCGACGCGGGCTTTGCGCCCGAGCGCCTGACCATCGAGATCACCGAACAGACCCTGATCGCCGATTTTGCGGCCTGTGCGCAGGCGCTGCGGCAACTGGCCGGGCAAGGCGTGCGCGTGGCGCTCGATGATTTCGGAACCGGCTTTTCCAACTTCCGCACGCTCAAGGCCCTGCCGCTCGACACGCTCAAGATCGACCGTTCACTCGTGCGCGATGTGGCCCACGATCGCCGCGACCGGGCGATTCTGGCGGCCATGGTGGCCATGGCCCGCGCGCTCTCGCTCAGCGTGGTGGCCGAAGGGGTGGAGACCGAAGGGCAACTGGCGGTGCTGGCCGACGAGGGGGTCGACCTGTTCCAGGGCTTTTTGCGCGCCGGGCCGCTGGAGCGCACGGACATGGCCGCGCTGGCTGGCTGACATTTGAAATAAAACTATGGTTTGCTTGAAAAGTATTCGTCATCCCCGCCTGCGCGGGAATGACGAATGAAGGGCCTGCCTTTAGAAATTTCGGCGGGGTTCAGGCCGCCTTGCGCGCGGCGCGGCGGGCGATGGTCGAAAGGCCCTTGGTCAGTTGCACCAGCCCGTTGAGGCGGCCTTGCGGATCGCCCCAGGCGCGGTTGATCACCAGCTTGTTGTCGGGGCGCAGCTTGGCCGTGCCCTTGAGCCGCTCGACATAGGCGACCAGCCCCATCGGATCGGGGAAATCGTCGTTGTGGAACGAGACCAGCACGCCCTTGGGGCCCACGTCGATCTTGGCGATGCGCGCCTCGATCGCCTGACGCTTGACCTCGATGAGCTTCAAAAGGTTCTGCGTGGGGGCCGGCAGGGGGCCGAAGCGGTCGATCATCTCGGCGGCCAGCGCCTCGACCGCCTCGGGGCCTTCGGCATCGTTCATGCGGCGATAGAGCGCCATGCGCACGGCAAGGTCGGGTACATAGTCCTCGGGGATCATGATCGGCGCGTCGAGCGTGATCTGGGGGGACAGCGCCTCGCGCGTCCGCGCAAGGCCCAGTTCGCCCGCCTTGGCGGCCAGGATCGCCTCTTCGAGCATCGACTGGTACAGCTCGAAGCCCACTTCCTTGATATGGCCCGATTGTTCGTCGCCCAGAAGGTTGCCCGCGCCGCGCTGGTCGAGGTCGTGGCTGGCCAGTTGGAACCCCGCGCCCAGCGAATCGAGATCGCCCAATACTTTCAGGCGCTTTTCGGCGATTTCGGAGAGGGCCTTGTCTTCCGGGTAGGTCAGGTAGGCATAGGCGCGCAGCTTGCCCCGGCCCACGCGGCCACGCAACTGGTAGAGCTGGGCGAGGCCAAAGCGGTCGGCGCGGTGGAGGACGATGGTGTTCGCGCTCGGGATGTCGATCCCGCTTTCGATGATCGTGGTCGAGAGCAGCACTTCGTACTGCTTGTCGTAGAAGGCGCTCATGCGGTCTTCCACTTCGGTCGGGTTCATCTGCCCGTGCGCGGTCACGAAGCGGACTTCGGGGACGTTGAGGCGCAGCCAGTCTTCCACTTCGGCCATGTCGGCGATGCGCGGCACGACGATGAAGCTCTGTCCGCCGCGCTGGTGTTCGCGCATCAGCGCCTCGCGCATGGTCACGTCGTCCCAGGGCATCACATACGTCCGCACGGCGAGGCGGTCGACCGGCGGGGTCTGGATTGTCGAGAGTTCGCGCAGGCCCGACATGGCCATCTGCAAGGTGCGCGGGATGGGCGTGGCGGTTAGCGTGAGGACGTGAACGTCGGCCTTGAGTTCCTTGAGCTTTTCCTTGTGGGTCACGCCAAAGCGCTGTTCCTCGTCGACGATGACGAGGCCCAGCCGCCTGAACTCGACCGACTTCGACAGCAGCGCATGGGTGCCCACCACGATGTCGAGCGTTCCGGCGGCGAGGCGCGCGCGCGTCTCGGTGGCCTCCTTGGCGGGGACGAGGCGCGAAAGGCGCCCGATCTCGATGGGGAAGCCCGAAAACCGCTCGACGAAATTGCTGTAGTGCTGGCGTGCGAGCAGGGTGGTGGGGGCGATCACCGCCACCTGATGCCCGGCCATGGCCGCCACGAAGGCGGCGCGCAAGGCCACTTCGGTCTTGCCGAAGCCAACATCGCCGCAGACCAGACGGTCCATCGGCTTGCCCCCGGCCATGTCGGTCAGCACGTCGTCGATGGCGCGGTCCTGATCTTCGGTCTCGTCCCACGGGAAGCGGTCGACGAACGGGCCATAGCTGGCCGGATCGACTGGAAGGACATCGGCCTGACGCAGCGCGCGATGGGCGGCGGTGGCCATGAGCTGGCCGGCCATTTCGAGGATGCGCTCGCGCATGCGCGCCTTGCGCCGCTGCCAGCCTTCGCCGCCCAGCTTGTCGAGCGCCACGCCGTCACTCTCGGCGCCATAGCGCGAGAGCACGTCGAGGTTTTCGACCGGGATATAGAGCTTGTCGCCCCCGGCATAGGTAAGCTGCACGCAGTCGTGCGGGCTCTTGCCCACGGTGGTCGCTTCGAGGCCTTCGTAGCGCCCGATGCCGTGGTCCATGTGAACCACCAGATCGCCCGGCGTGAGCGCGGAGAGTTCCGCGAGGAAGGCGTCGGCGTCCTTGCGCTTCTTCTTGCGCCGCACGAGGCGGTCGCCCAGAATGTCCTGCTCGGTGACGAGTTCGAGCGCGGCATTGGCGAACCCGGCTTCGAGCGGCAGCACGACCGCGACCGGACGGCCTGAGGCGGCCAGACCCAGCGCCTCCTGCCATGTCTCGGCAAGGGCAGGCGCCTGCTTGCCTGCTTCGGCCAGGAGCGAGGCGAGCCGCGCGCGTGAGCCGGTGGTATAGGCCGCGATGATCGGCTTGAGGCCGCGCGTGCCCAGCGCGGCCAGATGCTTGGCCGCCGCTTCGTAGATATTGACGCCCTGCGCCCGGTCGGGGGTGAAATCGCGTGCACTGGCAAAACCGAAATCGATTACAGAAGCCGATTCCGGTTCGGCAAACAGGGTCGTGCGGTGGACCGGCCAGCCCGCCAGCGCCCGGTCGAATTCGTCGCGCGTCAGGTAGAGCGCGTCTTCGGGGAGCGGGCGATAGTGTCCGGGTTGCCGCGCGGCGCTGTCGGTGCGGGCCTGGCGATAGTCGGCAATGTCGGCAAGGCGCGTTTCGGCGGCCTTGGCGGCGGCCGCGTCGATCACCACGAGGTCGCCGAGGGCGAGGTGGTCGAACAGGGTGACCATGCGCTCTTCAAGCAGGGGCAGCCAGTGCTCCATGCCCGCAAGGCGGCGCCCTTCGCTGACCGCCTGATAGAGCGGATCGCCCGTGGCATTGGCGCCGAACCGCTCGCGATAGCGGCTGCGGAAGCGCTTGATCGAGGCTTCGTCGAGCAGGGCCTCGCTGGCCGGGAGCAGCAGATGCGTTTCGACCGGCTGGACCGAGCGCTGGGTATTGGGATCGAACAGGCGCAGCGTTTCCAGCTCGTCGCCAAAGAAATCGAGGCGCAGCCCGTGGTCGAGCCCGGTCGGGTAAATGTCGAAGACCGATCCGCGCACCGCATATTCGCCCGCATCGACCACGGTATCGGTGCGCGAATAGCCCTGCCGCTGGAGCAGCGCGATCAGGCTCTCGCGCCCGATCTCGACGCCGGGCGAAAGCAGGCGGGTCGATTCGCGGATGCGGAACGGGGTGAGCGTGCGCTGGAGCACCGCGTTGATCGTGGTGACCAGCAGGTGCGGGGTGCCATCGCGCTTGTGCTGCAACTTTTGCAGGGCGGCCAGCCGCCGCGCGCTGATCGAGAGCGCGGGCGAGGCGCGGTCGTAGGGCAGGCAGTCCCACGCCGGAAAGTCGATCACGTCGAGTTCGGGCGCGAAGAACGCGGCGCTGTCCATGATGGCGCGCAAGGCGGTGTCGTCGGGCGCGATGAACACCGCGCGGCCCTGCTCCTTTGCCGCCGCTGCCGCCCGCGCCAGATCGGCCAGAACCAGCGGCTGTGCGCCTCTGGCCACGCTGGACAGCGTCAGCGGGGTGCGGGCGGACAGGATGCGGGCAAGATCGGGCATGATGGCTCTTCAGACAGGGGCGGTGGGCTTTACTTTCGTCATTCCCGCGCAGGAATGACGAAGGAGGGGCTTCAGCGGGGGATCTCGACGTAGTCGAGCTTGCGCATGCGCTCCATCCACGGGCCCTGATATTCGGGCGGAATCGACAGCGTGCCCAGCGCCCAGCCGAGGATGTCGACATCTTCCTCGTCCATCAGCTTTTCGAACCATGCCGCTTCGGCCTCGCCCCACTGGGGGTGGAAGGTGTCGAAGAAGCAGCCGATCATGTAGTCGGCCTCGCGCGTGCCACGGTGCCAGGCGCGGAACTTCATCTTGCGCAGGCGGGCTTCATCAAGCGGGGCCGAGGCGAGAGGAGCGGAGTCGGAAGGGGTTTGGGTCATGGTGGTTGCGGGTAAACCGGCTTGCCTCATGGCGCAACGCCCGCTTGGACTTTGGGGGGCGGGCCATTAAGGGAGCCCCATGCGTCCCGACTTGCTCAATCCGCTGTTTGCCGAGGCCACCAGTCTCAAGGGCGTGGGGGCCGGGCTTGCCCGCCCGCTCGACAAGCTGGGCCTCACGCGGGTCCGCGATTTTCTCTATCACCTGCCCGACCGCTTCGTCGAACGCCGCGCGGTGCCCACCCTCGCACAGGGGCAGGTGGGCGAGCAGATCGTCATCATGCTGACCGTGCTTGAGCATCGCCAGCCCGCCGGGCGCGGCCCGTTCCGGGTGATCGCGGCGGACAGCGCGGGCGAGACGGTCTCGATCACCTATTTCGGGCGCGCGTCCTATACCGCCAAGAAGGCGCTGCCGGTGGGCGAAACCCGCTGGGTGGCCGGGCGGCTCGACCAGTTCGGTCCATCGCTCCAGATCGTCCATCCCGACCATGTGAGCGAAGATGGCGGCGCGCTGATGGGGCATCTGGTCGAGCCGGTCTATCCGCTGTCCGAAGGACTGACGCAGGGGCGGATCAATGCCCTTGTCCAGCAGGCGCTGGGCCTTGCCCCCGAGCTTCCCGAATGGATCGAGCCGGGCCTGAAGGCGCGCGAGGAATGGCCCTCGTGGCGCGAGGCCATGCTGGCCGCCCACAAGGGGCAGGACAAGCGCGCGCGCGACCGGCTGGCCTACGATGAACTCTTCGCCAATGCCCTTGCGCTGATGCTGGTGCGCGAGGCCAACCGCAAGCGCGCAGGCCAGGCGCTCCATGGCGACGGGCACTTGCGCGACAAGCTCAGCCTGCCCTTCACGCTGACCGGCGCGCAGACCCGCGCGATTGGCGAGATCGAGGGCGACATGGCGCAAGGCTCGCCGATGTTGCGCCTGCTGCAAGGCGATGTCGGCTCGGGCAAGACGGCGGTGGCGCTGCATGCGATGCTGATCGCGGTCGAGGCGGGGGGGCAGGCCGCCCTGCTGGCCCCGACCGAAATCCTCGCCCGCCAGCATGCCGATACTTTGGCCAAGATGGCGCGGGGCACCGGCGTCAACATCGCGCTGCTCACCGGCCGCGACAAGGGCCGCGCGCGCGAGGCGCTGTTGATGAACCTGCTCGATGGCGGGATCGACATTCTGGTCGGCACCCATGCGATCTTTCAGGACAGCGTCGCCTATCGCAACCTCGCGCTGGTGGTGATCGACGAGCAGCACCGCTTTGGCGTGGGGCAGCGCCTGCTGCTCACGCAAAAGGCGCGGCGCACGCCGCACTGTCTGGCGATGACCGCAACGCCGATCCCGCGCACGCTCACGCTGGCCCAATATGGCGAGATGGAAGTCTCGCGGCTCGACGAAATGCCCCCCGGTCGTCAGGCCATCGACACCCGCGTCGTCGCGCAGGAGCGGCTGGCCGACGTGATCGAGGGGGTCGGGCGCCATATGGCCGCGGGCCATCAGGCCTATTGGGTCTGCCCGATGGTGCGCGAGGCCGAGAACGAGGATCTGGCCGCCGCCGAGGCGCGCCATGCCATGCTCTCGGAACGCTTTGGCGAAGGCGTGGTCATGGTCCATGGCCAGATGCGGCCCGAGGCCAAGGATGCGGCGATGGAACGCTTTGCCAGCGGCGAGGCACGGCTGCTGGTGGCGACCACGGTGATCGAGGTCGGCGTCGACGTGCCCAATGCGACGCTGATGGTGATCGAGCAGGCCGAACGCTTTGGCCTGGCCCAGTTGCACCAGTTGCGCGGGCGGGTCGGGCGCGGCAGCCAGAAATCGACGTGCCTGCTGTTGCGCGGCGACATGGTCAGCAAAGTCGGGCGCGAGCGGCTGGCGCTGATGCGCGAGACGCAGGACGGGTTCCTGCTGGCGGAGGAAGACTTGCGCCTGCGCGGCGGGGGCGAACTGCTGGGCACGCGGCAATCGGGCGATACGCCGTTCCGCGTCGCCGATTTCGAGCAGATCGCCGCGCTGCTGCCCATCGCCCACGATGACGCGCGGCTGCTGATGGACCGCGACGGGGGGCTTTCCTCGCCGCGCGGGGAGGCGGCGCGGGTCCTGCTCTATCTGTTCGAGCGCGACTGGGGCGTGCAATTGTTGCGCGGGGGCTAAGGGCAATCGCTCAGCGGGTGGAACGGGCCAGCGCTTCTTCCACGTCACCCCGCGTTGGCATCGCCGCTGCCGCGCCCACGCGTTGCACCGCCAGCGCGGCGGCGGCCACGGCAAAGGCCAGTGCTTCGGGCATCATGGCCCCTTGTGCCAGACGCGCGGCGAGAACCCCGCAGAAGGTGTCGCCCGCCCCGGTCGTATCGACCACCGGCACGCGCGGCGCGGGCAGGCGGATCGTGCCATCGGGGCCATGGGCCAGAACCCCGGCGCCGCCCAGCGTCACGATCACCCATTGACGAGCATGGCCGGGCCGTGGCTGGCTGGCCAACTGCATGGCGGCGCGCGCCACGGCGGCGTCGCCCTGCGGAGGCTCAGGCTCGCCCAGAAAGAAGGCCAGTTCGGTCTCGTTGACCACCACGATGTCGGCCAGCGCCAGCGCCGCGCGGGCCTCATCGGTGGCGGGGGCGGCGTTATAGAGGGTGGTGGCCCCGGCCTTGCGGGCGAGCGCGAGGAACGCGGCGACTTCATCGGGCGCGACTTCGGCCTGGGCCAGCGCCATGGTTGTGCCGGGCGGCAGGCTGGCAGGCGCGCGCAGGGCGCCATTGGCCCCCGGCACGATCACGATCTGGTTCTCGCCATCCTCGTCCACGAAGACATAGGCCAGCCCGGTCGGGCCGGGCACATGGGCAATCGCGGCGGTATCGACTCTGGCCAGCGCCAGCGAGGCCAGCATCGCCGCGCCATGGGCATCCTCGCCCACCGCGCCCAGCATGATCGTCGGCACCCCCTGAAGCGCGGCGGCGGTGGCCTGGTTGGCGCCCTTGCCGCCGGGCAGCAGGTCGTGGCTTTGCGCGCAAAGCGTCTCGCCCGGACGGGGCAGATGGGCCACGCGCATGACCACGTCGCAGTTGATGGAGCCGAACACGACAAGGGACATTAAAGCAGTTCCGAATCTTACAGGGAAAGGGCCAGCGCGCCGCCCGACGGGGAATCGGTCGCGGTCTGGGCCGGGATCGCGGTTTGGACTGGCTCCATCTGGTCGGGATGGGGCAGCAGCGCAAGCAGCACCATGCCCAGCACCAATGCCCCGACAATCGTCAGCGTGGCAATTGCATAAGTGCCGCTGTGGTCGAAGCTCACATCCATCAGCGCGGGCGCGACGCCCTGGATGAAGGCCACCACCGCATAGAACACACCCACGATGGCCCCAAAATGCCGCAGCCCGAAATAGCGCGAGACGAAATAGGACAGCGCCCCATATTCCGCGCCCATGCCGATCCCCAGCAAAACACCCGCGCCAAGGATCGCCACGCTTCCGGTCAGGAACTGGAGCATCAGCATGCCCGCAATCGCGCTGGCATACATCGGCAGGATCAGGCGCGGGGTGCGCCAGCGGTCGAGCAGGGCGCCGGTGACGACCTGCCACCCGGCAGTGACGAGCGCGAAAGTTACCACCACCCCGGTCGCTTCGGCGAGGCTCACCCCGTGGCCGGTGAGCAGCGGGACGACATGGGTGAACATCGCCGTCATCCCGCCCGCCCCGGCGGCAATCGCCACCAGCATCAGCCAGAACGCGCGGGTGCGCACCGCCTCGGCCAGGGGCAGCCCGGCGACCGGCTCGGCCTTGCGGTCCTTGGCTTGTGTGGGGGTGGGCGCTTCGCGCAGCCAGAACGCGATGAAGGGGGCGGCCAGCAAAACGACGAGGCCGATCACCAGATAGGCCGTGCGCCAGCCATAGAATGTGAGCAGCACGCCCGCCAGAATCGGCATGATCGTGGCGCCCACGCCATTGCCCACGCCCGCCGTGATCCCCAGCATTAGCCCGCGTCGCGCGTCGAACCAGTCGGACACGATCTTGCTGACCATGCCGGTGGCGGCCATCGTTCCAAACAGCCCGGCCACGGCAAAGCGCCAGTAGAAATCGGCGATCGAGGCGCTCGACCGCGAAACCAGCACGATGCCCGCCGCCAGCCCGATATTGCCCGCCAGCAGGATCCAGCGCGATCCGAACCGGTCCATCGCCCGCCCGGCCAGCGGATAGGCAATCGCGCTGATCACCGAGATCAGCCCGAGCACCCCCGAGACCGCCGCGCGCGGCCAGCCGAATTCGGTGGCGATGGGCACGAGGAAGACCCCGATCGTCGCCGAGATCGCCGCCGTCATGCACAAGGTGTTGGCAATCGTGGCGGCAATCGCGACGTGAATGGCGGCAATGCGGGGGGTGGTGGATGACGACATCGGCGGAACGGTTTCCCTGAAGCGGATCGACACGAGTAGACCCCATGGCGCGGGGCCTTGCAAAGGGGGCTGGGCCGGGGCGCAAGAACGAGGGCGCAGCGCATCAAGTCGGGTCAGGGGCCTGTTTGCAAAATTGCTTGCGCGCGTGATCAAGACGCCCGAGGCCCTTAGGTCCTAGCCCATCCCTCAAGACAGCCCCGCAGGAGCGCCTCCCGATCATGCCTGATGTTTCCACCGCCACCATGCCCACCCTGTTCATCCCCCATGGCGGCGGCCCGTGCTTCTTCATGGACTGGCGCGCCATGGGCGGGCCTGCCGATGCCTGGGGCAAGACCGCCGCCTATCTCAAGGGCCTGATCGCCAGCCTGCCCGAACGGCCCAAAGCCATCGTGGTCGTTTCGGGCCACTGGGAAGAGGGCGAGTTTGCCGCCGCATGCGCGCCCGCGCCCGAGATGATCTTCGACTATTACGGCTTCCCCCAGCACACCTATGAGTTGAAGTTTCCCGCCCCCGGTGCCCCGGAACTGGCCGGGCGGATCGTCGAGCTGATCCGCGCCGAGGGGCTGCCCGCCCGCACCGATGCGCGGCGCGGCTTCGACCACGGGGTGTTCATCCCGCTCCTGCTGGTCACGCCCGAGGCCGATATTCCGGTCGTGCCGCTTTCGCTCAGGCGCGATCTCGATCCCGAGGCGCACTTGCGGGTGGGCCGCGCGCTGGCCCCGTTGCGCAAGGAAGGCGTGCTGATCGTCGGTTCGGGGATGAGCTTCCACAACATGCGCGCGTTCTTCTCGCCCGCCGCCACCCAGCCTTCGGCCCAGTTCGATGCCTGGCTGACGCAGGCGGTCGAGAGCGACCCGGCCACGCGCTGGCAGAAGCTGGCGCAATGGTCGTCCGCCCCCTCGGGCCGCCAGAGCCACCCGCGCGAAGAGCACCTGATCCCGCTGATGGTCGCCGCCGGGGCCGCGCTGGACGATGCCGGGACACGCGATTTCACCGACAACGTGATGATGGCCGACATTTCGGCCTTCCGGTTCGGCTGAGATGGAGAGGCCCGGAATGGAGGTGATCGAGGCAGACACGCTCGTTGCGGGGGCGATGCTCGTCACCATGGATGCCACGCGGCGGGTGATCCGCGACGGGGCGCTGGCCATGGCGGGCGGGCGCATCGTGGCGGTCGGGCCGCGTGACCAGGTCGAGGGGCAGGTCCGCGCGCGCGAGGTGATCGACGGGCGCGGCTTTGTCGGCACGCCCGGCTTCGTCAACGGTCATGTCCACCTGACCGAGACTTTGCTGCGCAATTTCCTGCCCGAGCACCTGCCGTTCGACGAAGGGCTCAACCAATGGGTGATCCCGCTCTATCACGGGCACACCCCGCGCGAGCAGGCGCTGGCCGCCCGGCTCGCCGCGCTCACCATGCTCAAGAGCGGGACGACCACGTTCCTTGAGGCGGGCACGATCCTGGCCTTCGACGAAGTGGCCGCTGCGCTCGAACCGGTGGGCATTCGCGGGCGGATCGGGCGCTGGTGCATGGACCGCGCCTTTGCGCCCGATGACGACCAGACCGCGC
Source organism: Novosphingobium capsulatum (assembly GCA_015661825.1). Taxonomy (GTDB): domain Bacteria; phylum Pseudomonadota; class Alphaproteobacteria; order Sphingomonadales; family Sphingomonadaceae; genus Novosphingobium; species Novosphingobium pituita. The sequence continues at coordinate 1,904 of DQVI01000221.1, read as the reverse complement.
TGACCGACAAGGCGATTGCCGCCATCGAGGCCGATCTGGCCGCCTTGCCCGACGACGGGCGCCTGATCGCGGCCTGGCCGCTGCTGGTCGGGCACATGACCAACACCGCCCCGCTGTGGCAGGCGGCCAGCACCATCGCGCGCGAGCGGGGCCTGCACATCGCCGCGCACATGGCCCCCGCGCCCGGCGATGCGGAATGGTACCTCGCCCACGAGGGCAAGCGCCCGCTGCAATGGCTGGCTGATCTGGGGGTTCTGGGCGATCATCTGGCGCTCGTCCACATGGTCCACATCGACGAAAGCGAAGTTGCCCTTGTCGCGCAAAGCGGCACCCATGTCGTCCATTGCCCCGAAGCCTCGCTCAAGGGCGGCTATCAGGCGACCACGCGCGGGCTGTTCCCCGAAATGGCGGCGCAGGGTGTCAATCTTGCGCTGGGCACCGATGGCGGCGACCGGCACGACCTGATGCCTTCGGCGCGGCTCATGGCCGGGCTGTGGAAGGATGCGCGCGGCGATACCGCGCTGTTCCCCGCCGAGGCCGCGCTCGAAATGCTCACGGTCAACGGCGCGCGCGCGATGGGGCTGGAAGGGCAGGTCGGCACGCTGGCCGTGGGCGCGCGGGCCGACCTCGTGCTGCACGACACGCGCCGCCCCGAATGGGTGCCGCTGCACAATCTTGTGCAGCATCTGGTGTGGACGGCCGACGGGCGCGGGGTCGACAGTGTCTGGGTCGAAGGGCGCCGGGTAGTGGCCGCCGGGCGCTCGACGACCATCGACGAGGAAGCCCTGCTGGCGCAGGCGCAGGAGGCCGCGCAGGCCGTGGTCGCCCGTTCCGGGCTGCCGCTGCGCATGAACTGGCCGCTGATCTGAAATCTTTTTTCGAGGTGCCTGAGCGATGAGCTACGAAACGATCACTGTTGCCCCCGTGACCCCGGTGATGGGCGGGGAAGTCTCGGGGCTGGACCTGACCGCGCCGCTCAGCGACCGGCAGGTCGAGGAACTGCGCGCGGCCATGGCCGACCGGCTGGTGCTGTTCTTCCGCGACCAGAAGCTTGCCCATGCCGATCACATCCGCCTCGCCGAATATTTCGGCGGTGTCCATGTCGCGCCCAGCACCGCGCCCTGGCAGGTGCCTGGCCACCCCGAAGTGACGATCATCCACGCCGATGAAAACAGCACGTTCGTCGCCGGAGAGGACTGGCATTCGGACATGAGCTGCGACGAGCAGCCCCCGATGGGCTCGATCCTCTATCTCCACACGATCCCGCCGGTGGGCGGCGACACGGTGTTTTCCAACATGTACGCGGCCTATGACGCGCTCTCGGACCGGATGAAGGGCTATCTCGACGGGCTGACCGCCGTGCACGATGCGGTCATGGGCTTTGGCGGGATCACGCCCGAGGGCATGAAATTGCCGCGCAACAGCCATCCGGTGATCCGCACCCACCCGGTGACGGGGCGCAAGTGCATCTACGTGAACCGGGGCTTCACCACCCACATCGAAGGCATCCCGGCCATCGAGAGCCGCGCGCTGCTGACGTTCCTTTACGAACATGTCCAGCACCCGATGTTCCAGTGCCGGTTCCGCTGGCAGCCCCATTCGATCGCCTTCTGGGACAATCGTTGTGCGCAGCATTCGGCGATCTGGGACTATTTCCCGCAAGTGCGCTCGGGCTTCCGCGTGCAGATCCTGGGCGAAAAGCCGGAGTGACCGGGGGCAGGGGGCAGGGGAGAGGGGCCCCTGCCTGACCGGTTGCCTTACCTGCTGGCGAGCTGCTTTTCGACGAGGGCGATGGCCGCTGCGATGGCGACTTCGCGGCCCATCGCGGACGTGTCGAGCAGGGCGGCGTCGGGGGCCTGGCGCAAGGGGGCCTGGGCGCGGTTGGCGTCGCGTTCGTCGCGGGC
>DQVI01000160.1 GCA_015661825.1 Novosphingobium capsulatum | reverse complement strand
GCCCGGCCCACGAGCCAGTCGAGCCCGCGCCGCCACCCCGAAGCCCGCGCCGCCTGCCAGCGGTCCCACGCATACCACAGCCCCGGCAGCGCCATCAGCGGCACCCCGTTCCACTTGCCCGCCATCGACAGCCCCATCGCCACCCCGGCCAGCACGAGATGCACCCGCCGCCCCTTGCGCGCGGCCAGCGCCCATTGCCAGAACGCGAGCGCCAGCGAGGCCGCCATCGCCATGTCGAGAATGGCAATGCGCGAAAGCATGAACCAGATGAAGTTGGTGGCCAGAAACAGCCCGAACAGCACCGTCCCCACGCGCGAAAAGCTCGCCCACCAGAACGCCCGGATCGCGGCATAGAGCCCGATCGTGCCATAGGCCGCGATAAAGAAACGCCAGCCGAACGGATTGTCGCCAAAGGTCATCATCCCCAGCGCGATCAGTTCCTTGCCCAGCAACGGATGCTCGGGGTTGAGGCGGCTCGACAGGTCGATCAGGTGGCGCGCGGCGGGCAGGTAGTGCACCTCGTCGAACATGATCTTCGAGGGCGTGCCCAGACGCCAGAACACCAGCGCGGCAAAGGCCATGACGATGGCCAGCACCGGCAGGATCGGATCAGATTTGGCGATACGGTACGGCGAGAGGGGCGGCTGGGTCATCGTGAGGCGCGCGATACGCCAGATCGCCCCGCCCGCGCAATGGGAGCCCCGGGAACTGGTGCCGGTTGCCATGCCCGGCCTTGCAAGAGCCCCCCTGCCGCCTCCCCGTGATCTTCCATGTCTTTTGCGCGCTTTCTGATTTTCTTTGATCTCATTCGTCATCCCCGCGCAGGCGGGGATCCAGTTCCGACGGTTGCGCTTGCAAACACAGCGCGAAAAGCTGGATTCCCGCCTGCGCGGGAATGACGAGAAATAGATCGAACATCGCGCATCGCTGTTTGCTGCCGCATCGCTTTTTGCAAAAAACCGGTTCCCACTTTTTTGCGCGATGCTCTAAGACCACCCACCATGAAACGCACTACCGGACAAGATCGCTCGATCACGCAGACCTGGCGCCCCGCCACCCGTGCCATTCGTGGCGGGACATGGCGTTCGGAAATGGGGGAAACGTCCGAGGCCCTGTTCCTCACCTCGGGCTTCACCTACGACGACGCGGCGACCGTGGCCGCGCGCTTTGCCGGTGAGCAGGACGGGATGACCTATTCCCGCCTCCAGAACCCGACCGTGGCCATGCTCGAAGAGCGGATCGCCCTGCTCGAAGGCGCGGAAGCCTGCCGCAGCCAGGCCAGCGGCATGGCCGCGATGACCGCCGCTTTGCTCTGCCAGCTTTCCGCCGGGGACCACATCGTGGCGGCCAAGGCCGCTTTCGGGTCGTGCCGCTGGCTGGTCGAAAGCCTGCTGCCCCGCTTCGGCGTCGAAGGCACACTGATCGATGCGACCGACAACGATGCGTGGGAAGCCGCGATCCGTCCCAACACCAAGGTCTTCTTCTTCGAAACCCCGGCCAACCCGACGCTGGGCATCGTCGACATGGCGCATGTCTGCGCGCTGGCCAAGGCCCATGGCATCACCACCGTCGTCGACAATGCCTTTGCCACCAGCGCGCTCCAGCGCCCGATGGAATTCGGCGTCGACGTGGTCGCCTATTCGGCCACCAAGATGATGGACGGCCAGGGCCGCGTGCTGGCCGGCGCCGTGTGCGGCAGCAAGGACTTCATCGACAACGTGCTGCTGCCCTTCCAGCGCAACACCGGCCCCAACTGCGCGCCGTTCAACGCCTGGGTCGTGCTCAAGGGCCTCGAAACGCTCGACTTGCGCATCCAGCGCCAGAGCGCCAACGCGCTCAAGGTCGCGCAGTTCGTCGAAGGCCGCGTGCCGGTGATCCTCTATCCCGCGCTCAAGAGCCATCCCCAGCATGATCTGGCGATGAAGCAGATGAGCACGGGCGGCACGATCTTCTCGATCGTCCTCGACGGGGGCCGCGCGCAGGCCCACGGGTTGCTCGACGCGCTCAAGCTGGTCGACATCTCGAACAACATCGGCGACTCGCGCTCGCTGATGTGCCACCCGGCCACCACCACCCACCACGGCGTGGGCCCGGAAGGCCGCGCCGACATGGGCGTTGGCGAGGGCATGCTGCGCCTCAATGTCGGCCTCGAAGATGCCGACGACGTGATCGAGGATCTCGATCAGGCGCTCAAGGCCGTGGGGCTTTGAGAATCTGATCTGAAACTATCGTTTCGGCCCATCCGGCTGGAACCGATTGCACCACAAGCGCGTAAAGGGCGGCAGATCGTCATTGAAATGCCGCCCCCTTCGCCTAAGATAATGGGAACACGGGGGTAAACCTTACCGGAGCCTGTTCCTTGCTGGCGGAAGCCCACCTTTCGGCCATTGTCCAATATTCAGACGACGCGATCATCAGCAAGTCGCTCGACGGCCTGGTCGTCACCTGGAATCCCGCCGCCTCGCGCATCTTCGGCTTTTCCGAAGACGAGATGGTCGGCCAGTCGATCCGCCGCCTGATCCCCGCCGACCGGCAGGACGAGGAAGACGCGATCCTCGCCCGCATCGCCCAAGGCCAGCGGGTCGAAAGCTTCGAGACCATCCGCCAGCGCAAGGACGGCAGCACCTTTCGCGTCTCGCTGACCGTCTCGCCGATCCTCGATCCGCAAGGCACGGTCATCGGCGCGAGCAAGATCGCCCGCGACGTGAGCGCCCGCCATGCCGCGCAGGAAGCCCTGCGCGAGAGCGAGCATCACTTCCGGATGCTGGCCGACAATATCTCGCAACAGGCCTGGATCGCCGATGCGCAAGGGCGGGCGATCTGGCTCAACCGGCGCTGGCACGACTTTACCGGGCAGACCCCCGAGGAAGCCCTGCTGGACCGCTCGATGTTCCACCACCCCGACCATGCCGAACGGGTGGTGGCCAAGTATCGCGCCGATGTCGCCGCCGGGCAGCCATGGGAAGACACGTTTCCGCTGCGCGGGCGCGATGGCCGCTACCGCTGGTTTCTGGGCCGCGCCACCCCGATCCGGGGCGCAGACGGGCACATCCTCCACTGGTTCGGCACCAATACCGACGTGACCGAAATGCTCGAAAAGGAAGAGCAGATCCGCCTCCTGCTCATGGAGGTCAACCACCGCTCGAAGAACATGCTCGCGGTGGTTCAGGCGCTGGCCCGCCGCTCGGGCGGGGCCGACCCCGATTTCCTGCGCCGCTTCGAGAACCGCCTCTCCAGCCTCTCGGCCAATCAGGACCTGCTCGTCCGGCGCGGCTGGGCGCATATTCCGATGGAAGAACTGGCCGAAGCGCAACTGGCGATCCTCGATCGCGACAGCCGCAAGCTGGTCAGGACCACAGGCCCGGCCTTCCTGCTCTCGCCGCGCACCGCCGAAGTGCTGGGCATGGCGCTCCACGAACTGGCCACCAATGCCCTCAGGCATGGCGCGCTCTCGCATGGCGCCGGGCAGGTCGGCCTGTCATGGGAGGAGCGCGACGGGCGCCTGTCCGTCGTCTGGAACGAGACCGGTGGCCCGCTGGTCGGGGAACCGCAGGCCTCGGGCTTCGGGACGACGCTGATCCGCCACATCCCCGCGCGCAGCCTCAAGGCCGACGTTGCCCTCGACTATGCCCCCGACGGCCTGACCTGGCGCCTGTCCTGCGACGCCACGCTGGCCAAAACCCTGGCCTCCTGAAACTGGCATCCTGAAACAGCACGACCCCGCGCCCGGATCACGTCCGGGGCGGGGAAGCGGGACAAGATCAGCGACCGGCAGGCCGCATCGGGATCAGCCTTGCGTCTTGGCCGCCAGAGCAGCCTCGAGCGCGGCGATGCGTTCCTTGAGGGTTTCGACTTCCTCGCGCGCGGTCGAGGCCATGTCCTTGACGGCCTGGAATTCCTCGCGGCTGACGAAGTCGAAGCCACCGAGGACTTCGCGTGCCCGTTCGCGGGCGGTTTCACCCGCTTCGCGGCCCAGCCCGGCCAGCGTACCGGCCGCGCTGTTCAGCACCTTGACGAAATCGGCGATCATCGGGTTTTCGGTCTGCATGAGGTTTGTCCTGGGAATGAATAGGCCAGCCCATATGGTGTGCGCCGCACCCTACCGCAAGCGCCGCCTGTGGATAGCAGATCAGAGCGCAATTCGCACCGTCGAGGCCGCCGGTGCCGAAACCCCGGCATCGGGATTGAGCTGCCAGAACTGAAACGTAAGCAGTGCGGCAAAGCAGACCCAGGCCAGATAGGGCAGCAGCAGCGCCCCGGCCATGGGCCGCACCCGCCACAGCAGCCAGGCCGCCAGCGCCACGAGCGGCACCAGCACCACGATCACCACCAGCGCCGCCATGATCTGGTGCAGCGCGAAGAAGATCGGGCTCCACGCCAGATTGACCAGCAGTTGCGCCGCAAAAACGCCCACCGCAACCCCGCGTCCGGGCGCCCCGCGCGCCGACAGGACCATGGCCAGCGCCACCCCCATCGCAATGTAGAGCGCCACCCACACGATCGCGAACGTGACCGGCGGAGGGAAGATCGCCGGCTTGGCCAGCGCGGCGAACCACGGGTTGTCGGGTCCGCTGCCCGAGAGCCGTCCCGAGAGGAAGCCGAGCCCCACGATCAGGGGCACGGTGAACAGCGACCAGCGCATCAGGCTGGCGCGCAACTGGGCGTGGGATGCAAGATAGCGCATGATCGACTGAAACGTCTGCCCCGGTTGAGAAGGAACGCGAACCGGCAGGAGGGCCCAAGGGCCACCTTCCCGGCTCTTCTGGTATGACAAGTGTATGCCCGTCAGGCAATTGGCCAGAGAATCTCGTTCCGAAACGCAGATATTTAGGCGCGGGTTGCCGATATAAGGAATTCCACGTTGCCTTCCGGGCCGGTGATCGGGCTTTCGACGATGCCCTGGATGTCCCAGCCATCGCCTTCGAGCCATGTGCGCACTTCCTCGCAGACGCGCGCGTGCAGTGCGGGATCGCGCACCACCCCGCCCTTGCCCACTTCCCCGCGGCCAACCTCGAATTGCGGCTTGATCAGCGCGACCAGACGGGTCGGGCGGGCGGCCAGCGCCAAAGGCACTTCGAGCACCTTGGAAAGCGCGATGAAGCTGGCATCGCACACCACCCATGTCGCCGGGCGGTCGATGTGGGCCGGGGTGAGGATGCGCGCGCTGGTTTGCTCCAGAACGGTGACACGCGGATCCTGCCGCAGCTTCCACGCAAGCTGGTTGGTGCCCGAATCCACGGCAAAGACATGGGCCGCGCCGCTTTGCAGCAGGACATCGGTAAAGCCGCCGGTCGAACTGCCAATGTCCATCGCCGTCACCCCCGCCGGGTCGAGGCCGAAATGGCTGATCGCATGGGCCAGCTTGATCCCCCCGCGCGAAACCCACGGATGGTCGCGCCCGCGCACGTCGAGCGCGGCATCGGCAGGCACGGTCTGCCCGGCCTTGGCCACTTTGGCCTCGCCGACATAGACGAGGCCCGCCAGAATCAGCGCCTGCGCGCGGGCGCGGCTTTCGACCAGCCCGCGATCGACCAGCAACTGGTCGACACGCATCTTGGGCGCAGGCTTGGGGCGGGGTGCCCCTTTCGGGGCGCCATCGGCAGGAGATCGGGTTGAGGTCACGCGCGCTTCCTTCCATAAGCCGGGCATGAAGATCAACCACGCCGACCGCCTCGCGGCAAATTCCTGCGCACATTCCTTCAGGGCAAAACCGGCCTCCATGGCAAAACCGGCTTTTTCCATGCTCGCCGCCGCCGCGCTGGCCGCCTGCGCGAGTGCCTGCGCCCCGCAGACGGCA
>DQVI01000006.1 GCA_015661825.1 Novosphingobium capsulatum | reverse complement strand
CGGATCGCCTGCCCGGCGAGCCTGCGCGAGACGGCGGCGCGGGTGGTGAACGGCGAAGGCGCGGCCAGTGCCCGCGCGCGCTGGCAGGACAGTGCCGATCCGCTCGCGCTCGAAGGGGCGATGCCGCCTTATGCGATCCCCGAATGCGCGGTCGAGCATGTGCCGGTGCACGTGCCCTTGCCGACCGCGCGGATGCGCGGCGGGGGCCACGCGATCAGCGCGTTTCTGACCGAGAGCTTCATCGACGAATGCGCGCATTTTGGCGGGGCCGAGCCGCTGGCCTTCCGCATGGCGATGCTTGGTCACCAGCCGCGTCTGGCCGCCTGCCTGCAAGGGGTGGCGCGGGCCGCGATGTGGGGTGGCGGGGGGGATGCCTCGGGGCAGGGGATCGCCTGCCATACGATGCGGCTCGACACGCCCGAAGGCGTGCGCGAGGGGCATGTGGCCGTGGTCGCCACCGCGCAAAGGCAGGCCGATGCGATCCGGGTGGAGCGCCTTTGCGCCTGTGTCGACATCGGGCGGGTGATCAACGCCGATCTGGCGCGCCAGCAGATCGAGGGCGGGCTGATCTTCGGCCTCGGTCTGGCGGTGGGGGGCAGCACCGGCTATGCCGGGGGCAGGCCCTTGGCCGGGCGTCTGGGCCAGCTTGGCCTGCCCTTGCTGGCCGATTGCCCCAAGGTCGATATTGTCTTTATCGATGGGCCCGCTCAACTGCCGGGACAGCGTGACGGCGAGGCCTTCGCGCCCTTCGATCCGGGCGAGCTGGGCGTGGTGGCGGTGGCTCCGGCCATTGCCAATGCGCTGTTTTCGGCCACCGGGCTGCGATTGCGCCGCCTGCCCCTCCTTTCAGAAGGCCTGTGATGATCCCTCCTGCCGCTCCTCATGCCTGCCCCGCAGCCCTTCCTGCCGATCACCTGCGCGTGAAGACCGGGCGGGTGGGGGTCCTGCTGGTCAATCTGGGTACGCCCGATGCGCCCACGCCGGGCGCCGTGCGGCGCTACTTGCGCGAGTTCCTGTCGGACCGCCGCGTGGTCGAGATCCCGCGCCTGCTCTGGCTGCCGATCCTCCACGGCATCATCCTGCGCACGCGCCCGGCCAAGTCGGCCCATGCCTACCAGCAGGTCTGGGGGCCGGACGGCTCGCCGCTGGCGGCGATCACGGCGGCGCAGGCCCGCGCACTTCAGGAGCGTCTGGGCGAGGCCGTGGTGGTGCGCCACGCCATGCGCTACCAGAACCCGGCGATGGCGCAGGAACTCGACGCCCTGCTGGAGGCCGGATGCGAGCGCATCCTCGTCGCCCCGCTCTACCCGCAATATTCGGGCGCGACCACCGCCAGCGCGCTCGATGGGCTGGCCGCGTGGATCACGGCTCGCCGCCGCCTGCCCGCGCTGCGCACGCTGCCCCCCTATCACGACGATCCGGCGGCGATCGAGGCGCTCCATGCCGATCTGGCGCGCCAGATCGCCGATCTGGCCTTCGTGCCCGAAGTCCTGCTGCTCAGCTATCACGGCATGCCCGAGCGCACGCTCCATCTGGGCGATCCCTATCACTGCCATTGCCGCAAGACCTCGCGCCTGCTCGAAGCGGCCTTTGCGCGCAGCCATCCGGGCTTGCGGATCATGACGAGCTTCCAGTCGCGCTTTGGCCGGGCCAAGTGGCTCGAACCGGCAACCGATGCCACGCTGGTCGAACTGGCGCGCAGCGGCACGCGCGCGGTGGCCATCGCCGCGCCGGGCTTTTCGGCGGATTGCCTCGAAACGCTGGAGGAACTGGCCCTGCGCGGGCGCGACGACTTCGTGGCGGCAGGGGGCACGCAATTTGCCGCGCTGGCCTGTCTTAATGCTTCGCAGGCCGGGATCGATCTGCTAGAGGCGCTCGTTCGGCGTGAACTGGCCGGATGGATCGCCCCCTGACTGTTCCCGAAAGGGCCGATGGAGGGCGTGGGGCCAGACATCGCCTTGACGATTCGCCACAAGCTCGGTAAGGGCGCCGCTTTCCGGCGGGCTTGCCCGCCTTGTACGTGCAAGCACCAGGACATTCCCGGCCCGCCCCTTGGGGTGGCCCGCCAGAGGACGAAACAGGACAAACATGGCCAATACGCCGCAAGCCCGCAAGCGCATCCGTCGCAACGAACGCCGCGCCGAAATCAACGGCAACCGCCTTTCGCGCATCCGCACCTTCGTGAAGAAGGTCGAGGCCGCTCTGGCCGGTGGCGACAAGACCGTGGCCGCCGAAGCCCTCAAGGCTGCGCAGCCCGAGCTGGCCCGTGGCGTGGCCCGCGGCGTCGTTCACAAGAACACCGCTGCCCGCAAGCTCTCGCGCCTGTCGAAGCGAGTCGCTGCTCTCTGATTCGGCCCGGCCCATCTTCCTGAGGAGGGTGGGCTACGCAGAATTACGGCTTTGGCCGGCGTGATGAACGCCGGCCATTTTCGTCTCGGCGGCGTGCGGTGTCATGTTGGCTGCGGGCAGATTCGCCTAGTCGCTTGGATTCATGGCGATTCGCATGGCTGACATTTGATTAATTTGTTTTGAATCAGCGACTTGTGTGTTTATGGCGCAGTTGTTGAGTCAAGGCTAATTATTTCAGAAATTTTGCGCCCGGTGGGCTTCACAGCCCCCGCAGAGCCTCATAGACAGGGCCTCACGCCGCTGGTCGGCCGGTTCGCTGCGATGCGTGCCGAACGACCTTTCGGTGTCACGGAACATCGCTCGATACGACAACCGTCGTGCCTGCCCGGCACTGGCGGGCGGGCGGTCTCGTCTGCGTCAGGGGATCCTGTCGCGGGTTTGGTGCGCGGGTTTGGTGGTATGTGAGGCCGGGGCTGCCAGTTGGCTTGAGGTCTGGACATTCGTGGGACAGCTAAGCGTGAAGATTGATCAATTCGGCAACGGTGGCGGGGCGCGCGGCGCCTCGGCTGCAATGGCCTCTGTCGGTGCCGGGCGCGCTGCCGGGCAGACCGCGGCGGCCCGGAAAGGACGTGATGGGGGCATGAGCGAGGACCAGGAAGCTCTGGACCTGGCCGCGGACTGGGCCGACATCAGCCAGGGTCTCAAGAAGGACCTTGGCCCGCAGTTGCACACCCAGTGGATCAAGCCGATCCAGCTGGGCAGCTTCTGCAAGGAAACCGGCACCCTCGACCTGTTCCTGCCGACCGAATTTTCGGCCAACTGGGTGGCCGACCGCTTTGCCGACCGTCTCTCGCTGGCCTGGAAGATCGCGCGTGCCGAAGTGCGCCAGGTTCGCATCACCGTCCACCCGCGTCGCCGCGCCATGCCCGAACTGCGTGTCGGCGGGATGGGCGGTGCCGCGCCTGCGCTGACCGTTCCGGCGGCTGCCAACGAAACCGCGCTCAAGCTGGCCCCCGCAGCCCGCGCCGCGCCCGCCGCCGCTTCGTCGAGCGTGGCCGGTTTCGATGCGGCCTCCTCGGGCATCGATCCCACGCTGACCTTTACCGACTTCGTGCAGGGCTCGGCCAACATCCTCGCGATGAACGCCGCCCAGCGCATGGCCGCCGCAGAGCCCCCGCAGTTCTCGCCGCTCTATCTCAAGGGCTCGACCGGCCAGGGCAAGACCCACCTGCTCCACGCCATCGCCAATGGCTATGCCGCCGCCCATCCGGGCGCGCGCATCTTCTACTGCTCGGCCGAGCGGTTCATGATCGAATTCGTCCAGGCCATGCGCCAGAACGAGATGATCGAGTTCAAGTCGCGCCTGCGCGGCTTCGACATGCTGCTGGTCGACGACATCCAGTTCATCATCGGCAAGGCGAGCACGCAGGAGGAATTCCTCCACACGATCGACGCGCTGATGAGCGCGGGCAAGCGCCTGATCGTTGCCGCCGACCGTGCGCCCCAGGCGCTCGACGGGGTCGAGCAGCGCCTGCTCTCGCGCCTCTCGATGGGCCTTGTCGCCGACATCCAGCCCGCCGACATCGAACTGCGCCGCCAGATCCTCGATCACCGCCTCTCGCGCTTCACCAGCGCGCAAGTGCCCCAGGACGTGGTCGAGTTCCTCGCCCGCACGATCAACCGCAACGTGCGTGAACTGGTCGGTGGCCTCAACAAGCTGATCGCCTTTGCCCAGCTGACCGGCCAGCCGGTGAGCCTGCAACTGGCCGAAGAGCAGTTGACCGACATCCTCTCGGCCAATCGCCGCCGCATCACCATCGACGAGATCCAGCGCACGGTCTGCCAGTTCTACCGCGTCGACCGCACGGAAATGGCCTCCAAGCGCCGCGCGCGCGCCATCGTGCGCCCGCGTCAGGTGGCGATGTATCTCGCCAAGGTGCTGACCCCGCGCTCGTACCCGGAAATCGGCCGCAAGTTCGGTGGCCGCGATCACTCCACGGTGATCCACGCGGTGCGCCTGATCGAGGAACTGCGCAACCGCGACGCCGACATGGACGGCGACGTGCGCACCCTGCTGCGCCAGCTCGAAGACTGATTCGGCAGGCCCGTTTCCCCCGCTTCCGGGCGGTGGAAACGGGCCTGTTTTCCCGCCTCACTCCACAAGTCCTGCGCAGGCTCTCTACCGGGCCTGCACAGCCTTTTGCACCCCCGGTGCACGCGATAGTCACAGCCCTGTTCACCACTGTTGCACAAGGTTGTGCGCCCATGTTGAACAGGGTCATGCACCGTTTTTCCGCAAGGTGGTGCACGCCCGGTCAACAGACTTGTGATCAGGATTTCCACAGGGCTGTTCGCCGTGTTTGCACCGGCTTGTCCGCTGTCGGTCCACTGCTTTTGCACCGGTAACCCAGCGGTTCCCCGCCGTTTGTGCACCCGTTCTGCCGGGCTTTTGCAGGCCTTTTGCAGGGCCTTTGCCCAAGGGTATCCCCTGCCGGTACACAGGTTCCGCTCAGGGTTTCACGCTGGTTTGCGCACAGCCACCTGCGCACAGGCGCTCGCGTGTTCGAACCACAGGCCACCACGCTGCGCGCAGACATGTTCGGCCCAGCGGCCCTTGCCCCACCATCCTGCCAGAAGCCCCGCGATCAGGGCCAGCACGAGTACGATCCAGAGACGATCTTTCATGCGCGTTTCTCTCGCATTTTGAGGCGCGGAGGCCTACCCCGCGCAATATGACACCCGCTCCCCTTTCGCATGCCCCCCTTTCGCGCGATCGCCTCGACCGCTTCGCCCGTCACATCGTTCTGCCCGAAGTGGGCGGGGCCGGGCAGGCGCGGCTGGTGGCCTCGCATGTCGTGCTGGTGGGGCTGGGCGGGATCGGCGCGCCCGCACTGCAATATTTGGCGGGGGCGGGAATCGGGCGCTTCACCCTGATCGACGACGACGTGATCGAGGCCTCCAACCTCCAGCGCCAGACGATCTTCACCACCGCCGACATCGGCCGCCCCAAGGCGCAGGCCGCCGCCGACTGGCTGGCCCGGTTCGACCCGGTGCTGAAAGCCAGCGTCCATTGCACCCGGATCGGACGCGACAATGCCGAAGCCCTCGTCGCGGGGGCCGACCTCGTGCTCGATGGCTCGGACAATTTTGCCACGCGACTCGCTGTCTCGGACGCCTGCGTTGCTACCGGGGTGCCGCTTACCAGCGCGGCGCTGGGTCGCTTTCAGGGACAAGTCGCCAATTTCGCAGGCCACCGCCCCGGCCACGCCTGCTACCGTTGCTTCGTGGGCGACGCCTTCGACGCACAGGATTGCGATACCTGTGCCTCGCAAGGGGTACTGGGCGCGATGGTGGGCATGGTGGGCACCTTCGGCGCGATGGCTGCCCTGCGCGTGCTGCTCGAAGGCGTGTCGAGCCTCGGCGATCCGCAATGGGGCCAGTTGCACGTGCTCGACGGGCTGAAGCCGGGGCTGCGGACCATGCGCATCGCCCGCGATCCGGGGTGTTCGGGGCATTGATGAATTTAATTATAAAAAATAAAAGGATATAAGCAGGGGCCATCGCCCCTGCACCCCTTTAACTTGGCGTTGGCGGGCTCGCGCGACGTAGCACCAGGCACAAGGTCAGCCAAACTAATGGGGTGAAGGGGCGATGGCCCCTTCGTTATTTCTTCTTATTTTTGAATTTTTATTTCAGCCTTTTCAGCATCTCATCCACCCAGGCTGGAACCACTTCGGTCGCCCGTCCCAGCCGGGTTTCGTCGAACCAGGCCGACCCCTGGCTGCGTTCGAGGTTCAGTTCGAGCGTTTCCGCGCCGATTTCGCGGGCCAGGCGTACCAGACCTGCTGCCGGGTAGACCGCGCCCGAGGTGCCGATCGAGACGAACAGGTCGGCCCGGTCCATCGCGGCCATGATCGCGTCCATCTCGTAGGGCACTTCGCCGAACCACACGATGTCGGGCCGCAGCGCGCGGGCCTCGCAACTGGGGCAGGGCGGGCGGTCGATCAGCGGGCCGGTCCAGCGGTGGCGGGCATCGCATGTGGTACACCACGCCGAGAGGTGCTGGCCGTGCATGGCGATGACCGCCTGAGACCCGGCGCGCAAGTGGAGGTCGTCGACATTCTGGGTCACCACGGTGACGCTGCCACCCGCGACATGGGCGGGCCATTCGCGTTCGAGGCGGGCGAGCCAGTGGTGGGCGGCGTTGGGGTGGCGCTCCTGTATCGCGGCGCGGCGCATGTCGTAGAATCGCAGGACCAGATCGGGTGCGCGCTCGAAGGCTTCGGGCGTGGCGACATCCTCGACCCGGTGCTGCTCCCATAATCCGCCGCCATCGCGGAAGGTGTCGATGCCGCTCTCGGCGCTGATTCCCGCGCCGGTGAGGATCACGATATGCTGGGGCAGGGCCATGGCGCGCATCATGCCGGATCGGCGGGGCTGTGCCAATGGAAGGCCTTCCCCTGTTTGCATCATTGCCTGTTTGCCAATGGGCAAAGCGACTTTAAGGATGCGCGCGACATTCGGACAGGGAACGGCGACTATGGCACGGATCGGCATTATCGGCAGCGCGGGGCGCATGGGGCAGGCCTTGGGCGCGGCGGTGGTGGCGGCCGGGCACGAGCTTTCGGGCGGGATCGACCGCGAGGGCGACCTGACCGCGCTGGCGCAGGCAAGCGACGTGCTGGTCGATTTCTCCGCGCCGGGCGCGCTGGAATTCACGCTCGATGCGGCGATTGCGGCGGGCAAGCCGATCGTGGTCGGCACGACCGGGCTTGAGGAGCGTCACCACTGGCTGATCGACGCGGCGGCGGTTTCGATTCCGGTGCTTCAGACCGGCAATACCTCGCTCGGGGTCACGCTGCTGGCCCATCTCGTGCGCGAGGCGGCCGAGCGACTGGGCGAAGACTGGGACATCGAGATCGTCGAGACGCACCACCGCATGAAGGTCGACGCGCCTTCGGGCACGGCGCTGCTGCTGGGCGAGGCGGCGGCGCGCGGGCGCCATGTGGGCCTGAAGGACGTGGCCGTGCGCGGGCGCGACGGGATCACCGGCGCGCGCGAGGCGGGCACCATCGGCTTTGCCGCGCTGCGCGGGGGCAGCGTGGCGGGCGACCACACCATTCATTTCCTGACTGACAACGAGCGCCTGAGCCTTTCGCATATGGCCGAGAACCGGGGCATCTTCGCGCGCGGCGCGGTGCGCGCGGCGCAGTGGCTGCTGGGCCGCGCACCGGGCCGCTACACGATGCCCGACGTGCTCGGCCTCGAAGGCTGATCCCTTGAAGAAGGACCAGATCTTCGAGTTCTTCCGCCGTCTGGCCGAGGCCAACCCGGCGCCGGAAACCGAACTGGCTTATGGCAATACCTATCAGTTGCTGGTGGCCGTGACGATCTCGGCCCAGGCGACCGACGTGGGGGTCAACAAGGCCACGAAGCGTCTGTTCGAGGAGGTCAAGACGCCTGCGCAGATGGTCGCGCTGGGCGAGGAGGGGCTGAAAGAGCACATCAAGTCGATCGGGCTGTTCAACACCAAGGCCAAGAACGTCATCGCGCTCTCGCAAATCCTCGTGCGCGATTATGGGGGCGAGGTTCCGGCGAGTCGCGAGGCGCTGACCGCGCTGCCCGGTGTCGGGCGCAAGACCGCCAATGTCGTGCTGAACACCGCCTTCGGGATGGAGACTTTCGCGGTCGACACCCACATTTTCCGCGTGGGCAACCGTACCGGCCTTGCCAAGGGCAAGACGCCCGAGGCGGTCGAGGCCGGGCTCGACAAGAAAGTGCCGGGCCCCTTCCGGCTGGGGGCGCATCACTGGCTGATCCTGCACGGGCGCTATATCTGCAAGGCGCGCACGCCCGAGTGCTGGCGCTGTCCGGTGGTGGATTTGTGCGCGTTCAAGGGCAAGGTGCTGGAGAAGCCGGGGAAGAAGGCGGGCTGATTGCCCCTCCACCACCCGCTGCGCGGGCGGTCCCCCTCCCCGCAAGCGGGGAGGATCGGGAAGGTCCTCCCCATGAAATGGGGAGGCAAGCCGCCCGAAGGGCTGACGGAGGGGCGGGGCCCCTTTTTACTGCTCAGGATCGAGATTGAGCCCTCGCCGCCCATGCTCGGGCGTATCGTGCGGGGGCACGGGCTCGGGCGCATCGGGATCGAGCGGCACTTGCAACATGCCCTCCCAGCGGGTGACGACGCAGGTGGCGATGGCATTGCCCACGACATTGGTGGCGGTGCGCCCCATGTCGAGGAAGGTGTCCACGCCCAGCAGCAGCGCGATCCCCTCGACCGGCAGGCCGAACTGGGTGAGCGTGGCGGCGATGACCACCAGGCTCGCGCGGGGAACCCCGGCGATGCCCTTGGACGTGACCATCAGCGTGAGCAGCATGGCGATCTGCTGCCCGATGGACAGCGGGATATTGTAGGCCTGCGCGATGAACATCGTCGCAAAGCTCGTGTACATCATCGAGCCGTCGAGGTTGAACGAATAGCCCAGCGGCAGCACGAAGCCCGAGATGCGGCGCGGCACGCCGAAGCGGTCGAGCTGTTCGAACAGCTTGGGCAGCGCGCTTTCCGAACTGGCGGTGGAAAAGGCCAGCAGCAGCGGCTCGCGGATATAGCGCGCAAGCAGCAGGATGCGCTTTCCCAGGAAGATCGCGCCCAGCCCGCCCAGCACGCACCACAGCAGCAGCAGCGAGAAGAAGAATTCCGAGACGAACACGCCATACGTGGCGATGATGCCCAGCCCCTTCGTCGCCACGACCGCGCCCAGCGCGCCGAACACCGCCAGCGGGGCGGCCTTCATCACATAGTCGGTCATCGTGAGCATGAGCGCGGCGAGGGCTTCGGCCCCGCGCAGCAGCGGCGCGCCCTTTTCGCCCAGTGCCGACAGCGCGAGCCCGGCAAAGACCGCAAAGATGAGGATTTGCAGCACGTTGTTCTGTGCCATCGCGTCGAACAGGCTGGTCGGCACGATTTCGAGCACGAAGTGGTGCACGGTGAAATCGGCCGTATCCAGCGTGCCGATTTTCTCGGTCGCGGCAAAACGCAGGCCGTCACCCGGCCGGAACAGGTTGACCAGCAGGAGCCCCAGGCTGATCGAGAGCAGGCTGGCGCCCATGAACCAGCCGAGCGCCCGCCCGCCGATGCGCCCCAGCGCGCTGCTGTCGCCCATGCCCGCGATGCCCGCGATCAGTGTGGAGAGGATCAGCGGCGCGATGATCATCTTGATCGCGCGCAGGAACACATCGGGCAGAAGCTTGAGCGTCTGCGCCGCGCTGGCCAGGGTCGGACTGTCTGCCGGGAAAGACTGGTGCAGGGCATAGCCGGTGGCGATGCCCAGAATCATGGCGATGATGATATACAGCGTTAGGCGCCGGGCCAAAATGTCGTGCTCCCCTGTTCGATTGCAAATGACACTAGCGGGCCACGGCAGGGAGGCAAGGGCATGCGGTGCGTCTATACCCGCGCGCCTATACCTGCGCGCCTATACCCGCACGACCGCCGCGATTTCGGCCAGGCGCTGGTCCCAGGTGTGGTGGGCGGCGACATGGGCGGCGCCCGCCCTCGCGCGGTCGAGATCATCGGGCGCCGGGCCATGGCGCAGCCGCGCGAAGAGGTCGCGCGCTTCATCGGCATCGCGCACGACGTGGCAATAGGGCGCAAACAGCGCATCGACCGAGCGCGACGCCGAGGTGACGGCAATGCCCCCGCAGGCCAGGATCTCGACCAGACGGCGCGAGAACATCGTGGCGGAATCGGTGACGGTGTTGACGTTGAGCGAGGCGACGTGATCCTTGTAGATGCGCGCCGTCTCGCAATGGGCGACCGCAGGGTGCACGGCCAGCCCCTCCCACTGCGGATAGCGATAGATGCGCGAGGGGCGTGCCGAATTGCGATCATAGACCGTCAGGCCCAGCCCGCTGTCGAGCGCGGCGGAAAAGGCCATGTCCTGCCACGCGCGGCGGGTCTGGTGGATATGGGTGCTGTAGCTGCCCACGAAGGCGGCCTGATGGTGGCGGAAGGCAAAGCCGGTGAACCGGTGATAGGCGGGCTGGACCGGAAAGGGCAGGACATGGACCGAGGCCTGCGCCCCCATGACCGCGCGATAGCGGTCGAGGCAATTGGCATCGACCGTGAAGACATGCTCGAACAGGCGCGCGCTGGCGATGAAGCGGTCGAAGTGGACGCCGTCTTCCTTGTTCCAGAACACCGTGGGAATGCCCATGTCGCGCGCCACGCGCACGAGCAGGCGCAGCCGCCGGTTGCTGCGCAGCCAGGCATGGCGCGGATAGCTGGCCACGCGATAGCGCCAGCTTTGCGCGGGGCCCTGCCATGTGCTTTCCACCAGCAGCATGTCGGGCCGGGCGGCGCTCAGGAAGCGATGGAAGCCCCAGGTGGTGGTGAGCGGTGGCACATCGACGAGGCGGCATTCCGGGGTCAGGCAGGCGCGGGTCAGTTCGTCGGCGACCAGCGCGATTTTCAGCATGGAAGCCGGTTCGATTGAGGGGGAAGGGGCCGCAAAGGCCATGGCACGGTTCCTTTGCAGGGCGAGGCGGGGGTGTCAGGGCAGGGTTTTGCCGCCCGGCAGGATGAAACGCGGCGCGCGCGCGCTGCCCGGCGGGCACCAGGGCCGCTGCGCGCG